>JAHEJO010000136.1 GCA_024638805.1 Acidimicrobiales bacterium | reverse complement strand
TGACGATCGGAGTCGGGGTGCGCTCGAAGCCGCTGAGCGTCTCGTCGGAGGAGTCGCCGCCACAGCCGGCGGCGACCATCGCACACGCGATCAAGGCGGCAACGAACCTCACGAGAGCTCCCCGATGTAGGCAACGATCTTGGCGATTTCCTCGGGCCCCAGGTTGTTGACGGGCATCTTGACCGTGTAGCCGGCCCGGAGCCGGGCGGAGGGGTTCATTATCGAGGTGGTCAGGTAGTCGTCGTCGGCGATCTTTGTGGACCCGTCGGTTAGTTCCACCACCGACCCGGCCAGCCCCTGCCAGGTCGGACCGACGCCGCCTTCTCCGTTCTGGCCGTGGCATGCGACGCAACCCGAGTTCTTGGCGATGGTGCGTCCCTCTCGTGCGTCGGCGCCGAGGTCGACGCCGACGTCCTGGCCGTTTCCCCCGCACGCGATCAGGAGGACGGTGAGTACCGGGACGAGTACAACAGCACGCACACGCATCGTTTCGATTGTCGCCGATCGAGCCCCGCGAGTTCTGATCGCGGGCGGTGACCTTGGCCACTGAAGCAGCCACTACTGTCGACCGGATGGAACTCGGTCCGATCGAAGTACGTGTGCTCGGCTGTCTGATCGAGAAGCAAGCGACGACACCGGAGCACTATCCGATGAGCACGAACGCACTCGTGAACGCCTGCAACCAGAAAACCAACAGGGACCCGGTCAGCGCCTACAAAGAGCGCGAGGTGATCGCGGCCATGATGGAGCTCCGGCTCAACAAGCTGTGCCGGAGCGTCGCGTCCGGTCGGGTCGACAAGCACCGGCACATTCTGGACGAGACCTTTGACCTCGACGCGCATCAGCTCGCCGCCCTGGCGATCATGTTGCTCCGCGGCCCTCAGACCCCTGGTGAGATTCGCGCCAGGACCGAGCGGTATGTCCGGTTCAGCTCGGTCGACGCCGTGGCCCAGGTCATCTCCGATCTGGCCTCCATGCCGGAACCGCTGGTCGTCGATCTCGGACGAGCCCCCGGCCAGAGTCAGAACCGTTTCACCCATCTGCTGGGCGGACCGGTCGACATGGACTCGCTGCCGCCGGTGGCGGAGGCGTCTCATCGCCCGGGATCCCCGAGAGCGGATCGAGTGGCTGACCTCGAACGGGTCGTGGCCGATCTGGGTGCCCGGGTCGCCAGACTCGAAACCGAACTCGGCCTCAGCGACTCGGTGATCGCGAGACCCGAGGGACCTGCTGTCGACTGACAGGTTCACGGACCGGCTGGTTCACCTCCGGGACCCGCCGGTGTCAGTTCCAGCAATGACGACTGGCGTTCCAGGGGCGGGTTCCGGACCGTTCCCATGTGATCACCGCAGCCTCGTCCTGCTGAGCGGGAGTTGCTCTGTCGGCGCTGCGCACGCCGTAGCGCTTGGCGTGACCGTACGCGGCCCACGAACCGGACAGGAATTGGTAGGCGCCCCGGGCCGACGATCGCGTATTGGCTGCGGTGTAGTCGTCGCGAGACTCACACCACCGGATCTCGAGGAGAACCGATGGCACGTAGACGCCGTGTCCCGCATCGACCCAATCTTCGGGGTAGGCGGGAGTCCGCTCCGGGGGCGGCAGTGTCGAGGTCAGCAGCTGATGCTCGCGCGAATCCGAGATGCGAATCACGGCGACGGTGGCATCGTCGAACTGTGACCAGTACTGGTATCCAGCCTGTTCCGGATCGCGCTCGAGGGCTCCGACGTACGCGTCGATGACGTGATCGCCACTAGTGCGCATCTGGTACTCCTCGCTGGCGAGGAACAGTTCGGCCAGGCGTTCGATGGCGAAACCCTGGGCGAGCAGCTCGGCCCAGTACTGGGCGCCGGCTTCATCGGCCTCGCGTCCCAGCGTCGCCCGATACAACCGCTCAACCTGATCGACGTGGGCGTCGCTGACCTCCTGTGGCTCGTACCTCGGCTCGGCGGCATCGGCCACGCCCGGGAGGGTGACGAGGGTGATCACGGAAACGAGCGCAGCGCAAACGAGAGACCTGGGGCGGCACATGGCACCCGAGTATCAAGGAAGTGACTCACCGATCCTCGGGTAAAGTGACCTATTCCGGTATGAAACGGAACACACTCCCGGCCGAACAGGTCACTGTTCCATCGACGGAGGGTGAGGCCGTCACCGCAGAGAACGTTTCCGTCTCTCCGGGAGGCACCGAGACCTCAGCGAAACCGTCGAGTTGGCGCGCACCGTCGACGAAGAACTCGACCGTGATCAGGTAGGCCCGTTCCCCATCGAGCGGGTTGTGGACCTGGCCCTCGGCCCGAGCGCCACCGGTGCCGGTGCAGGTGTCGATCTCGATGAGTTCGTCGATCGTCGCCGGTGACAGTTCCCTCTCCTCGTCGACGGGAGCGAACTCCGGGCCGGCCTGCGGGTGGTCGAGGCCGGCGAAGTCCTGTTGTTCGACCGTGAACCCGAGAATGTCGACCGACAGGAACTGCAGCGAGGCGAGCAGCAGCAGGACACCCAGCATCCCGATGATGATCGAACGTCGGCGCAGCGGCAATGAGCCGACACGATCGATCGTGCGAGGGGCCGGCAACGCGTCGGGCCGAGCGTAGGTCGCCATCGGCGTGGGCCCGTAGGTCGGTACGAATCCACCGGGCCCGGCCGACGGATCGGCGTCCGAGACGATCGGCCAGTACCGCCGATCCGATCGCAACTCCCACCCGGCAGGAGGTGGCCACGGATATTCGCGCCCGTTCCATGCCGTGTAGACCGCCGTCCGTGCACGCTCAGGGGCCGATGGCGAGGGGTCGTCACCGCTCACGTGATCATCGTGCCACATGCCATGAACATCGGCGAGCGGCTCCCGTGCGTTGAGCGGTGACCGCTACTCGAGGGCGTAGGTTGCGATCGTGCAGCCGACGGCGAAGATGGGGATGGGGCGGTAGAAGTGCACGGTCCCGGCCGCGCCGCCGGCCGCGGCCGACACGGTGAGGAACGTTCGGATCTCGAAACCACCCTGTCCGGCGTCGGCGTAGATGGTGAGATCGTCATAGCCGAGCAGGCCGTCGCGGTCGTTCCGGCACCAACGGTCGAGGAACTCTCGATCCCACTCCTCGTTGATCTTGCCCGAGTCCGGCGTGGCCGGCCAGTGCGAGATGCCGCCTGTTCCGACCAACGCGATCCGTTCCGGCACGGCGTCGGCCGCCCGCCGGACCGCTTCGCCGAACGTCCAGGCCCTGTGCAGCGGCGTCAACGGCGGTCCTTGACAATTGATGTTCACAGGGACTACCGGCAGATCGAATCGTGGTGTCAGAAAATGGAGCGGTACGGCGATGCCGTGATCGAACAGCCACTCCTCGGCGTATGCGATATCGACGGTCTGCATGACCTCCTGGATCAGGCGTTCCGACAGTTGGCGGTTGCCGGGTGCTGTGAACCGGTCGATCATCAGCCAGCCCGGATCCTCGATCGGTCCCTGATAGTGATCGGCCATTCCCATGGCGAACGCAGGCATGTTGTTCATGAAGAAGTTGGCGAAGTGTTCGGCGGCCACGACGACCAGCGCATCCGGACGCGTTGCTTCGAGTTCGGCGCGCATCCAGTCGAAGGCGTCGTAGAGGCCGTCTCGGGCCACGGGATCGGCGAGGTCGGCCCGGCCGGTGATTCCTGGTGCATGGCTACAGACGCCTGCGAAGACCAGCGACATGATCAGCTCCTAGAGGTCGGTGGTGAGGGCGTACACACCCTCGCGTACGGGTCCGTGATCGCGCAGTCCCTGCCGCATCCGTTGCAGATAGTCGGTCCATTCGATGCCGTGAAATGCTGCGAAGTGCATGAGGATCTGGCCGTTCACACCGAGGTGATACAGGAGCCCGATGTCCGGAGCGGTCAGGGCGACGATCTCCTCATCGGTGAGCGTTGCGACCTGGCCATCACGGCCGAATGACGTGACCGCGGCGACCGGATCGCTTCGGTACGCGCCCTGGACCGCGGGGTCGCGGTTCAGTTGGTACAGATACTTCTGGACGTAGTACAGACTCACGAGACCTCCACCTCGACGACCCCCAACGGGCCGTAATCGACTCGAAAATGGTCACCGGCCACGACATCCACCGGGCGGGTGAACGATCCAGCAAGGACCACCTGACCGGCGAGCAGCGACATTCCGTGGGCGGCGTAACGTCGGGCCAACCAGACGATGCCGTTTCCAGGATGGTTCAACACGGCTCCTGCCAGCCCGGTCTCCTCGATGTCACCGTTGCGTTCGAGCATGGCGCCGACCCAGCGGAGATCCACCTCGTCGGGAGCGACGCTGACGCTGCCGACGATGATGCCCGCGTTGGCGGCATTGTCGGCGATCGTGTCGACCACGGTACGGCGGCGTCCGGTGACGGGATCGATCCTGAAGGAGCGAGCGGCGATCAGCTCCAGTGCGGCGATCACGTGATCGGTGGCATCGAGCACGTCGACCAGGTCGACCTCGGCGGAATCGAGGTCACGGCTCAGGACGAACGCCAGCTCGACTTCGATCTTGGGGTCCAGATGATCGGCGGCAACGATTGATGCGGTCTCCCCGCCGGCGGTCGACAAGTCCATCGCATCGGTGATGAAACCCGAATCCGGAGTGGTGATCGCCATGGCGGTCTGCATCGCCCGCGATGTCAGGCCGATCTTGTGACCGATCAGCCTCTCGCCACGCTCCAGACGGAGCCTCCTCCACCCAGCCTGTATTCGGTAGGCGTCGGCGACCGTGGCGTGCGGATGGACCTCGGTCGTCTGACGGATCTGATGCTTGCGCCGCTCGGCCGCGTCCAGCGCGGCCGCTTCCGCAGCCACCTGGTCGTCGGTCAACACCGGCCGGCCGAGCGGGTCGGGTTCGGTCATGTCGAGTCCTCCAGTTCCTTGAGCAGGACAAGGAGATTGCTCAGTCGATCGGCACCGAAGCTCTGTTCGATCTCGGTGTACCGCTGTTCGGAATCGGGAGCGATGCGGGCAAAGAGTCGGCGGCCATCAGCGCTCAGACGTACGACGGAGCGACGATGATCAGCCGGGTCCGTTCGTCGCACCACGAGGCCCCGGTTGTCGAGTTTGGCCAGGATCCTCGACAAGCTGGGGCCGAGCAGGAAGGTCTCGTCGGCGATCTGACCGACGTCCATCGGAGACTCGGCCGATGCGAGCACCCGTAGCACCCGCCACTGCTGCTCGGTCAGGTCGTGTTCGGCCAGCAGCGGCCGGAAGCGACGCATGGCCGCCTCCCGGGCTCTTAGCAGGGCCATGGGAAGAGAGTCGTCGAAGGAGCGCAGAGTCGTCATCGGGGCACCTCGTCGGCCACCGGATTGATGAGCGTGCCGATCCCGGGGACGTCCACCTCGACAAGGTCGCCGGGCTGCAACCAACGGGGGGGATCCATTCGGGCTCCGGCACCGGTCGGGGTTCCGGTGAAGATGACGTCACCCGGTTCGAGCGGTATGAACGTGGACAGATAGTGGATCTGGTACTCGATCGGGTACTTCATCGTGCGTGGCGAATCGTGCTGGCGCACCGCTCCGTTCACACGGGTCTCGATCGACAACCGATCGAACGTCGGCACCTCGTCGATTGGGACCAGCCACGGACCCATCGACCCGCTGTGGTGCCAGTTCTTGCCTTGAGTGACATTGAACTTCGCATGACGGACCCAATCGCGAATCGTGCCCTCGTTCCCGAGCGTGACCCCGGCGATGTGTTCTCTGGCTTGGGCCTCCGGGATCCTCCTCCCCCGTTTCCCGATGACGACGACGATCTCGCCTTCGTAGTCGAGCTGGTCGCTCTCGAGAGGGCGCACCAGGGGCTGCATGTGCCCGGTCAGCGATTCGGGGAAACGGACGAAGACGCTGGGATAGGACGAGTCGGCCGGGTCGGCGTACTCGGCGCTGCGCCCTCCGTAGTTGACCCCGATGCAGAGGATCTTGCCGGGGTCGGCGAGGAGCCGATCGAAGACGATCTCGTCCAGGGGGTAGTCCGCCGGCTCGTCAGCCGCCGCCTTGGCCGACCCGGTTGCACCAGACCCGATCAGATGTTTCAAGGATCGGAATCCGGTTCGGCGTCCCAGGTCGATCACACCGGTCCCGGGCCCGTCGATCATGCCCCAACGTGCCGTCGTGTCAACGCCAAGATGGAACGAGAGGAGTCTCATGTGCCTTATTGTTGCACATGTTAAGTATTGTGTCTAACGTGTGAAGTAATGCCCCACATCACCATCGAGCACTCGAGCAACGTGGGTGAGGCCTGCGACATCCAGTCTCTCGTGGATGCAGTCCATACCTCGGCGGCGGGCCATCCGTTGACATCTCTGGTCGGTCTCCGCACCCGAGCGGCCGAGCGTGTGCATTATCGCGTCGCTGACGGCGACCCCCGCTACGCCTTCGTTGCCGTCACCGCCAGAATCGGCCCGGGACGCGATGCCGGAACCCGCTACGACCTTCTCGGCTTGCTGCTCGACACGGTGGAGGAGTACGTCACCCCCCGTGCGCCCAACCTGTTGGTCGCATTCAGCGCCGAGGTGCAGGAGATCGACAACCCGAGGGAGAACAGGAACCACATCCGGGCGCACCTCGACGCAGAGTCCGAGTAGAACATCCCGATCAGAGGAGATCCGTAGTGGCCACCGGTCCGACCCACACTTTCGATCAGAACATCGCCGAAGCCGAAAACCATCTGGCTCGGTTCGGCGAACGGAATCTTCCCCATTTGATCGACGGCCGCCCGCTAGCGAGCGCCACAGGGCTCACCTTCACCAACCGGTCACCGGTCGACGAGCGGATCCTCGGTGAGGTGGCTTCCGGCGACGCCGAGGACATCGATGCCGCCGCTCGCGCCGCCGCCGAGGCGTTTGGGGCCTGGCGGGGAATGGGTGGGACGCGGCGCAAGAAGATCCTGCTCGACGTCGCCCAGCTGATCACCGAGCGTGCCCGTCAGATCGCGCTGGTCGAATGCATCGATACCGGCCAGGCGATCCGCTTCATGGGCGCCGCCGCTCTCCGGGGGGCCGCCAACTTCACCTTCTTCGCCGACCTGGCTCCCTCGATCGCCGACGGCCAGAGCCTGCCCACCGACACCCACCTCAACTACACGACCCGCACCGCGATCGGCCCGGTCGGTGTGATCACACCTTGGAACACGCCGTTCATGCTCAGCACGTGGAAGATTGCACCGGCCCTGGCGGCGGGATGCACGGTGGTGCACAAACCGGCTGAGTGGAGTCCGCTCACCGCCCACCTCCTTGCCGAGATCGCGCTCGAAGCGGGACTCCCGGCCGGGGTCCTCAACGTCGTCCACGGTCTCGGCCATACCGCCGGCCGTTCGTTGACCGAACACGACGAGATCAAGGCGATCGCGTTCGTCGGCGAATCGGCGACGGGTTCGGCGATTCAGGCGCAGGGCGCGGCAACCTTGAAGCGAGTTCATTTCGAGCTGGGCGGCAAGAACCCCGTTATCGTCTTCGACGACGCCGATCTCGACCGGGCCATCGACGCGGTCACATTCATGATTTACAGCTTGAACGGCGAGAGGTGTACGTCTTCGAGCCGGGTCCTCGTTCAGGCTTCGATCTACGCCGAATTCACCAAGCGACTCGCCGAGAAGATCACGCGGATCAAGGTTGGCCACCCGCTCGATCCCGCCACGGTCATCGGGCCGCTCGTGCATCCCCGCCACACCGAGAAGGTGACGTCCTATCTCACCGCTGCCGCCGACGAAGGGGCTGTTGTGCACCGCGGGGTCCAGATGGACGAGCCTCCGTCATCCAACTTCGTCGCCCCGATTCTCTTCACCAACGCCACCAACCACATGTCGATCGCCCAGGAGGAGATCTTCGGTCCCGCCCTCACCGCCATAGCCTTCGACGACGAGGCGGATGCGATCCGGCTGGCCAACGACGTGCCATACGGATTGGCCGGCTACCTGTGGACCGCTGATGTGGGCCGAGCCCATCGTGTGGCCGGTTCGCTCGAGTGCGGCATGGTCTGGGTCAACTCCCAGAACGTTCGTCATCTGCCCACACCGTTCGGCGGCTCCAAACGCAGCGGTATCGGTCGCGACGGTGGCGACTGGAGCTTCGATTTCTACACCGAGACCAAGAACATCAGCATCGCATTGG
>JAHEJO010000135.1 GCA_024638805.1 Acidimicrobiales bacterium | reverse complement strand
CGAGCCATCGCGTACGCTCGGCCAGTTCGAGATAACGGAAGTACTCCTCGTGCCATTCGCGGAAGACCGGAGCGATGGGATAGCCGAACACGAACGGGGTCTGCGACGTGGCATCGACCGGGACGATTTCCACCTGGTGGCCACGCTCGAGGAGTCGTCCGCACAAAGCGTGCAGGTGCGACTCGAATCCGCCGTTGACGTCGTAGTCCGGTTTGACGATGCCGATCCGCAGCCCTGAGGCACCACTCATCGCCCTGGTTCACCTCGTTGGCGGGCGAGGAGCCCGTCCACCTCGATACGCAAGCGGGCGATCTCGGCAGCCCGCACACGGTCACGCTTGTCCATGTCCTCGATCACCTGCAGCAGGTCGCGGTTGAGCCGTCGCTGCTCGCCCGGATTCAACGCCAATCGGCGAGCGAGTTGGCCGGCCCTGTTCCTGGTGGTCTGGCTCGGGTGTGCGTCGATCGAAAAAGTGTGTGGGTTGGCCTTGATCGCCGCGAGCGCCGTCTCGATCCGACGATCGATCTCGTAGGGATGTTCGTTGGGCTCGAACTCGCCGCGTGCACGGGCGGCGGTTTCGGCAACGATCCTGGCGAAGTCTTCCTGCTGTAGATCCATCGGTGGTCACCGTAGTTGATCCGCCTAGCCTTTGAACGATGACACCAGCGGTGGAACAGGTGAGCATTCTGGAGGCTCGCCGTCACGTCGCTCGCTCCGAAAGGGTGACCGTCCTGACGGGTGCCGGTATTTCGACCGACAGCAGAATTCCCGATTTCCGGGGCCCGAACGGCGTGTGGACGAAGAACCCGGGCTCGGAGAAGCAGGCCACTCTCCAGAACTATGTGGCCGACCCCGAGGTTCGTCGGCGGGCATGGTCCAACCGGCTCGATTCGCCGATCTGGTCAGCGGAGCCCAACGACGGACATCGAGCGATCGTGCATCTCGAACGGACCGGTCGACTCCATCTTCTGATCACCCAGAACATCGACGGCCTCCACCACAGAGCCGGATCGAACCCTGACCGAATCGTCGAGATTCACGGGTCCGTACGCGAAGTCGTCTGCCTGGAGTGTGATTACCGGGCTCCCATGGCGGTGGCGCTGGCCAGGGTTCGGGCCGGCGAGGCCGATCCCGAGTGCGGGGACTGCGGCGGCGTCCTCAAGAGCGCAACGATCAGCTTCGGGCAGAACCTCGTTCACGAGGATCTGGTCAGAGCGGAGGCGGCGGCGAAGGCCTGCGACCTGCTTCTGGCGGTCGGGTCGACGCTGTCGGTCTACCCGATCGCCGGGGTCGTACCCGTGGCCCGTCGCTCCGGCGCCAAGGTAATCATCGTGAATGCCGAGCCGACCGAGATGGACGCACTGGCCGACACGGTCGTACGTGGCTCGATCAGCGAGGTCCTCCCGGTGCTCGTTGGCGCCCGAGCGCTCGATCGGACCTCGCCATGAGTCTGCGCGACCTGCTCGCTACGGCCCGGGAGGTCGTGCCCGAGGTCGACGTACAGGAGGGGGCGCGCCGGTACAGATCAGGGGCCACGATCGTCGATGTTCGCGAGCCGGACGAGACCGCCCAGGGTGTGATCCCGGGGTCGCTGATCATTCCGCGGGGCGTTCTGGAGACGACCATGCCCACGTCGCTTCCTGAGCTCTCGCAACCGCTGGTCATCACCTGCGCCACCGGCGTGCGCTCGCTTCTCGCCGCGGTGACGATGCGGCAACTGGGGTACTCCGACGTGGTTTCCCTGGCCGGCGGGTTCGTGGCGTGGAAGGCCGCCGGGCTCGAGTGGGAACAACCACAGAATCTCCCCGCCGACCGGTTGGCGAGGTACAGCCGTCACCTCCTGTTGCCCGAGGTCGGTGTGTCGGGTCAACAACGTCTGCTCGAGTCGCGGGTCCTGATCGTCGGAGCCGGCGGCCTGGGGTCGCCGGTGGCGCTGTACCTCGCCGCGGCCGGTGTCGGAAGGCTCGGGCTCGCCGACATGGATTCGGTCGACCTCACCAACCTCCAGCGGCAGGTGATCCACAGCTCATTCACCGTGGGGATGCCCAAGGTCGAATCAGCTGCACGCACCCTGGGGGCGCTCAATCCCGACGTCGATGTCGTCGAACACCCCTTGCGGGTCGACGGATCCAACGCCCTCGACCTGGTGTCCGGATACGACGTCGTCGTCGACGGCGCCGACAACTTCGACGTGCGGTATGCCCTCAGCGATGCGTCGGAAAGCACCGGCGTCCCCGTGGTCTACGGCTCGGTCTTTCGGTACGAGGGGCAGGTGACGGTGTTCGATCCCCGGGCTGGATTCACCTACCGGGGGTTCATGCCCGTCCCTCCCTCGCCCGAGATGGCCCCCGACTGTGCGACCGCCGGTGTTCTGGGTGTCCTGCCGGGGATCATCGGCACGATCCAGGCCGCCGAGACCCTCAAACTCCTTCTGGGGCTGGGATGTCCGCTCGTGGGTCGCATGCTCGTGATCGATGCGCTCGAGATGGACGCGACCGTGCTACGCCTCGACCCCGCACACCCTCAGTAGGCGCATCCGGCGTCCCGTGACCGAGCCTGCAACGGTTCCGCCACCTTCCCGTCATATCCACGCTGGTCACATGACGATTCGGCCGACCCGTTGCCAGCGGTCACGACCACCTGCTTACACTGAGCGCTCCTCCGGGCGGGGGTGCGGGGTGCTTGGACTCCTCTATGACCAGATTCCCAATCCCACTGAGGCCAACGTGTCGGACCTGGCTGGTCGGCATCGGTCTGGTTTCGCTCGGATCCCTCATCGCAGTGGGCTCGGTCGAGGCCCAGCAGACCGATGCCTCGATGCGTGCGAGCGAATCCATCCACGAGTTCGTGCCGACGACCGCTCCGGATGCCGGGCTGCTCGCCATCGCCGAAGTCGATGAGCATGATCGCGCGCCGTTGGCCAAACTGGGACCGATGTCCTCGACGGTCGTGCCGCTCGACGGACGGTCCGAGATGGTCATCCTCGAACCGCTGCTGCCGGCTGGAGTGGTGACGAGCGAGACCCGTCTGGCGGTGCGATCCACCGACGACGGACACCGGTCGGATTGGCAGCTGCTCCACACCCAGCCCGAGGAAGGTCCCGACGGCACCCCCGGTGGCGAGGGATCCGGTGAACGGTCGGCTCAGACAAGCGGTGCCATCGGTCCGATCTGGGTGGGTGAAGGTACGACGCAGATCGAGGTCGTCCTCCTGGACGGCCAGGCTGCGTCGCTGCGGGTGGAGGCCCTGGACGCCCCCGGAGTCCAACCGGCCGTCGACGGCGACAAGTCACCGTCGGCCAAGGTGAGTGCGTCGTGGGGTCTGCGGCCGGCGATCCGGTCGAACGCCGATTGGGGGAGTCCGGGGTTCCAGCGCCAGAACGCCGGTTGTTCCGAAGGTCCGCGCTACGCCGACAGCATGCGGGCCATGGTGGTCCATCACACCGTCACAACGAACGGCTACGGCCAGGACGAAGTCCCGAAGCTGCTGCAGGGCATCCACCGGTTCCACACCAAGACCCGCGGCTGGTGCGACGTGGCTTACAATTTCCTCGTCGATCGTTTCGGCACGATCTGGGAGGGGCGCTCCGGCGGCATCGACCGCCCGGTGATCGGAGGTCACGCCCGCGGTTTCAACTCGAATACCTTTGCCGTCGCCCTTCTGGGCCAGCATCAAGGCGGCATCTCGAATCCGCCACCGGCCCATCCGAGTGCTGCGTCGCTCCAGGCGGTCGAAGCTCTCGGGGCATGGAAACTCCGGCTCCACGGCGTCGATCCGAACGGAACCACCCTGCTCAAGAACACGGCG
Organism: Acidimicrobiales bacterium; assembly: GCA_024638805.1. Taxonomy (GTDB): domain Bacteria; phylum Actinomycetota; class Acidimicrobiia; order Acidimicrobiales; family SZUA-35; genus JABDIY01. Next base: position 4,323 of record JAHEJO010000135.1, on the reverse strand, counting down.
ACCGATGGGGTGATGAAACACCCTCCCAGTCAGTACGTGGAGGTGCCGACGATCCTGGCGCACCGCGATCTCGGGGTCACGTCCTGCCCGGGCAACCGGGCGTTACCGGTCGTCGGCGAGATGAAATCGACATTCACACCCCGCCACACCGGCACGGTGCCCTATGTGATGGAAGGCGTCACCGGGGGCGATTTCGGCCCCAAGCTCCTTGCGGTCGATTCCTACGGTGGTCTTCGTCCCGGCCTGGCGCAGGCTGCTCCGGCAAATCCCCCCGGTGGCGCAGGCGCGCCCGCCATCGCGGTGGGCGGGACCCCGACGGCCGGCTATGTGCTCGCCGCCGATGGAACACTTCGCCCCTATGGCGATGCCCCGGCGGTGAGCGGCAAACCAGGCGGTTCGAACCCGGTGGACCTGATCGTGCGCGACAGCGGCACGAGCGGGTACGTCATCACCTCCGACGGGTTCCTGCACGGTTTCGGCGGCCGCGTGAGGGATCGGTCCTCCAACGGATCGGCGGTCGCCGGGGACGTGACCGACGACATCCTTGGCTACACGGTCTCGAGATCCGGCGTCCTCAACCCGATCGGCGATTCACCGCCGGCACGCCTCAACGCCCCGATGGTGGGCCAGGCGATCGACCTCTCGCTCTTCCCGAGCGGCAAGAGCGGCTTGGTGTTGTCGGACATCGGTGAGGTGATCGGGTTCGGCGGTGCAACCAACTTCGGCGATGTCGTACCATCCACGCCGGTGGCCGTCGTCGCCGGACCCAACGCCAACGGCGGATGGGTCCTCGACACCGAAGGCCGCTGGTGGACCTTCGGCGACGAGCGACCGGTCGTTCCGTCATCCACCAATCGGGGAGTCAACGCCGCGGTGGATGCGGTCCGCACCGGCTACGACACCACCGGCTCGAGCTTCCGGCAGTCATCTGACTTCGACTACATCACCGGTGTGTACCAGCGCATCCTCGGCAGGTCGCCGACCGCGGGACAACTCGACCACTGGAACTGGAAGACCGACCACCAGGGCACGATCGCCCTCGGCAGGGAGATGGTGCGGCAGTCAACGTTCATCGACGGCATCGTGGACACGATGTACCGGCGGGCGTTGAACAGGGAGCCGGATGCGGCCGGCCGGGCGTACTGGACCGCCCTCTTGCGAGACGGCGGACTTTCGGTCAAGAAGATGGGGATCTACTTCTACGGATCGAAGGAGCTCTACCTGCGGTCCGGATCGCCGGAAGGGTACATCGAGGCGCTGTACCGGTCGCTGCTCCATCGCGAGCCCGACGCCGAGGGCCGGGCCTACTGGGTGGAGCGACTCCGAAGCGGCCGTCTCAGCCCGGCCGGGGTCACGCGAGAGTTCTACAATTCGCTGGAGAGCCGACGTGACCGCGTCGACTCGCTGTACCGGCAGATCGCCGGAGTTCGCCCGGCAGACGAAATTCGCGAGGAGTGGGCGGCCGCCTTGTTGAGCAGCGATGACCTGTCCGTCGCAGCCCGGATGATCGCCAGCCCGACCTACTACCGGTTCCTGGTCGGATAACCAAAGACTCAATCCCGAGCGCATAGGTCCGATGGCCCATGTATGCGCTCATTCATTTCTCGGGTTGTCGCTGTCGCGGCAGCGTTCCTTCTGTGCCCGCTGTTCTGGGCCAGTCCGGCAGCGGCGGAGACCGAACATGCAACCGTCGAGATCCGGGGACGCGGCTGGGGTCATGGCCGCGGACTGGGTCAGTACGGCGCCTACGGCTACGCGACCGATCATGGCTGGTCGAGCGCACAGATTCTGGACCACTTCTACAGCGGAACTACGTCAGGAACCATTCCCGAGGACGGTCCGGTCGACCCGGATCGGATCCGGGCCGAGCTGAGCTACAACAGCGGCAACTCGACGACCGTCGGTCTCGAGTCGGGCCGGGTCCTGATGAGAGGGGCCAACGGGGAGGATCTCGGGTACATCTCCGAGGGTGCGGTCAGGATCTCCCATGAGGGTGCCGTCTTCGTCGTCCGCTTCGCCAATTCCTGCGCCGGCCCCTGGACGGTGCTGGGGGGGATCGAGGGGCATGGAGAGGTCAGGCTGATCCCCGACGGCGCCTCGTCACCCGGTTCCCGGGAATCCATGCTGCACGTCTGTCGGTCGGGCAGTTCGAGGACGTGGTACTCCGGCGAGATCATCGTCGTCGCCCACGAAGGCAGGCAGCGTACGGTCAACGCCACGACGGTGCAGGAGTACCTGCGGGGCGTCGTGCCCAACGAATCACCACCGAGCTGGCCCGCTGCCGCGCTCGAGGCGCAAGCGGTCGCGGCGAGAAGCTATGCCAGCGCAGGCGACAGCCGGCAACTGCCCTACGCCGATACGTGCGAGACGACGAGATGTCAGGTCTTCAAGGGCCGATTCCATCAGAATTCGGGGGGTTCGATCTACGCCACAACCGATCCGCGGACCGACGCCGCGATCGCGGCCACCGCCGGGGTCGTTCGACTCAGTTCGCCCGGCCGAGTGGCCAGGACCGAGTTCTCCTCGAGTACCGGCGGCCACACCGCCGGCGGGACCTTCGCCGCGGTGAAGGATGCTGGCGATGCGACGCCGGCGAACCCAAATCGGGAGTGGACCAAGATCGTCGATGTCAGCGCCCTCGAAGCACGCTTCGGCAAGGGCAAACTGCTGGAACTGGTCCCGACCGCTCGCAACGGCCTCGGCGCCGATGGCGGCCGCGTCACCGAGATCGAGTTCAGATTCGAAAACGGCACGGTGACCCAAACCGGATGGACCGCCCGAACGACACTGGGCTTGAAATCCGATTGGTTCACGGTCGGACCGATCCGACGGGGTGATGCCGAACAGGTGGAGAACTACGTCAACGCACTCGCGACGACCTTCCTCGGATCCAGCCCCGATGCCGCAACCCTCGATCAATGGACCGACAGGGCCTACACCGCTGAGCAGAGGACCCGGCTGGCGACCGAGTTGGTCAACAGCGATCAGTTCGCCGGGGTGATGCTCAGCGATCTGTACGACAAGGTCTTCGGTCGTGCGCCGGACAGCGCTGGAGCGGCGTACTGGCGGGATGTCATGACGTCGGGGTATCGATTCGACAAGATCGGCGCGAACTTCTTCGGGTCCGCCGAATACTTCAACAGAGCCGGCGAATCGCACACCGGTTTCGTCACCGAGCTCTACCGGGACATCCTCGGTCGCGAACCCGATGCAGCTGGCCTCGCTTACTGGGTGGGAATCCTTGACGAGAAGCCCGGCAAGCGGGTGACCGTGGCGGCCTATTTCTACCGCTCACTCGAGTCGCGACGGGACCGAACCGAACGCATGTACACGCGCGTACTCGGTTTCGCACCGTCTGAATCGTCGATCCGCTGGTGGTCCGAGCGGCTGCTCAGCACCGACGATCTCGGTCAGGCGGTCGAACTGGCAACGACCGATCGCTATTTCGATCTGGCTCAACAGTAGGCCCGATGGCGGATTGCCGACGCATGGCGCCATCGGTCAACTAACGTTCAACGGATGTTCTCGTATCTCGATGCAGCGACCGGCAGCATGATTGCGTCGGCGATCGCCGGCGGAGCAGCCGGACTGTCGGTTGCCGGAAAAATGGGCGTCCGGCGTCTGAAGGGCAAGTTCGGTCGTGGCGACGGCCAGGTCGAGTCGACCGTTGCGACCGAGTCGGTCGGACAGGAAGGTCAGGCCGAGGCGGTCTCCTAGAGGGGCTGGTCCTTTGGAGACGCCGGCTGAGCCAGACCACTCACCAGGCCAGCAACCGGTGTTCCGGGCCGACCACCGGCTCTTTCTCGCGCTCGTTGGCGTGTTCGGTATCGGTCTGGCGCAACCGTTCTTCTCCCTGGTCGGCGCCAACCCCACGTTCTTCGTCGCTCACCGCACGAGTTCGTTCGACATCGTGTGGCTCGCGGCCCTCGTCTTCCTGGGTCCGCCCTCGTTGGTGTGGTCGATCACGTTCGTGGCCTCGAAGGTCGCCGGGCGGGTGGTGAGTGCGCTCATACCCGTCGGGCTGGCCGTTCTCGCCGCCATCGCCATCGGTGGGTACGTGTGGCGACCAGCCGACCTCCAGGTCGAGCTGGCGTTTCCGCTCGTGGTGGTGCTGTCGGCGTTGCTGTACGTCGGTCTGCGGCGCTTCGACGCCGTCGGTTCGGCGATCACCAATCTGGGATGGATCGCGCTGGTCTTTCCGATCCTGTTCCTGTTCTTCAGTCCCGTCTCCGACCTCGTTCTCGCCTCTGATGACTCTGAACAGGCCATCGGCAGCGGTGGCCTTGGCGCTCAGGTCGACACATCGGTGGCGCTGATCGTGTT
>JAHEJO010000134.1 GCA_024638805.1 Acidimicrobiales bacterium | reverse complement strand
AGATCGAGGCCCGGCAAGCAAATCGTCGTATCGAGTTCCGCACGCTGAACTAGCCCAGCGCCGTCCTCCACGGTCGCGCCGGCTGGGACTCGGCGCGCGTTGGTGTCCTCGGAACGAGCGGGACGAGGGTCAGGTGTGAAAGGCGCAACGTCGGCGGGCGTCGGGATCTCGGGCGCCGGGCCCGCGCGATCGATGTGGGATTCACGACCCGCGGCGCTGTGGTCGAGTCCGACCGTTGTGACCGAACCCTCACAGCGCGTCGGTTAGGAATCACCCATGCGATATGACTAGGGTCACATCACGGCAACGGGTGTTGCAAGGTGAGAAGGATTCTTTGGAGGTCGAAATGAGAACAAGAGCCGCAGTACTGCGAGAACTCAATCAACCATGGAGTGTCGAGGACATCGAACTCGACGCACCGAAGCACGGTGAGGTGATGGTGAAGCTGGTGGCGTCGGGGCTCTGCCATTCGGACGAACACGCCTACGACGGCCACATCACCGGGCTCGTTCCAGGCCCGCCGATGATCGGTGGGCATGAGGGCGCCGGCGTCGTGCAGGAGGTCGGACCCGGGGTCGACTGGCTCGAGGCCGGGGACCATGTGATCTTCGGATTCATCCCCGCCTGCGGCCGCTGTCCGTCCTGTGCATCGGGTCACTCGAACCTGTGCGACTCGGCAGCAACCTTCACATCCGGCATGCAGATGCTCGACAGCACATCTCGCCACCACACCCTCGACGGTCATGACCTCGGTCTGATGTGCCTGCTCGGCACCTTCTCCGAGCACACCGTGGTCAATGAGGCCAGCTGCATCAAGATCGACAAGGACTGGCCGCTCGACAAAGCGTGCTTGCTCGGTTGTGGCGTTGTCACCGGTTGGGGATCAGCGGTCTACACCGCCGAGGTCGGCCCTGGCGACTACGTAGCGGTGGTCGGCTGTGGTGGTATCGGCTCGAACGCCATCCAAGGCGCGAAGATGGCAGGCGCACGGGTGGTTGCGGCAATCGATCCGGTGGAATTCAAGCGTGAGAAGGCCATGGAATTCGGTGCGACGCATACGTTCGCATCGATGGAGGAGGCGCAGGCCGCACTCGGTGACGTCACCTGGGATCGTGGCTACGACAAGGTCATCATGACGATGGGAACCGGCGACGGCGCAACCTTGGGTGAGGGGTTCAACTTGGGTGGCAAGCGGGCCAAGATCGTTGTCACCAACTTGCACTCGACCACCGAGGGCACGGTCTCGATTCCGGCGATCATGCTCACGATGTTCGAGAAGCAGTTGCTCGGTTCGCTTTTCGGTTCGGCCAACATTCGTAAGGACATCCCGCAGCTGTTCGAGATGTACCTGCAAGGCCAACTGAACCTCGACGACTTGATCACCCAGACGTACACTTTGGACCAAATCAACGAGGGATATGAGGCGATGCGCAACGGGGAGAACATCCGCGGCGTCATCATGTTCGACTGAGCGTGATCTTGCGCGACCTTGTCGACCGGCTCACCACTAGTGTGGTGGGCCGACGTCGCGAGATCGATCTCGTGGTTGCTGCCCTTGTCGCCGATCGTCACATCGTCCTCGAAGGGCCCCCGGGCACAGGAAAGTCAACGCTGCTGCGAGCGGTAGCGGCCGAACTTGGTATCGGGTTCGAATTCGTCGAAGGTAACGCCGAACTCACACCGGCTCGTCTCGTTGGCCACTTCGACCCGGCCCGAGTCCTGGCCGATGGTTATGACCCCGCGGTATTTGTAGATGGGCCCGTGGTTTCGGCGTTGCGGGATGGCTCGTTGCTCTACATCGAGGAGCTCAACCGCGTTCCGGAAGAAACGCTCAATGTGCTCGTCACGGTGATGAGTGAACGTGAGATCAACGTCCCCCGACTCGGGCGGGTGGCTGCAGCGCCGGGTTTCCGACTTGTCGCCGCGATGAATCCGTTCGATGCGGTGGGGACCGCCCGGATCTCGAGTGCAATTTCGGACCGCGTCTGCCGGCTCGCCGTCGACTATCAGGATGAAACCGAGGAGCTGGCCATCACCCGCCGTCACGGGGCTGCGGTCACCGATGAGTTTGCCGCCCGATCGGTGGAGCTGGTTCGGCGCACGCGACTCCACCCCGATCTGCGGAGCGGATCGTCGGTGCGTGGTTCCATCGACCTGAGCGCCGTCGCCGCTTCGCTGGCCGACGTACGGGGATCCTCCACAGAGGATCCCGAGGTCTCACTCGATGCTGTGTTGATCGCGCTGTCGGGACGTGTACGGGTGCGGGAGGGCTGTGGCCGAACCCCGGAGGACATCGTCACCGAGTTGTGGCGCGAGATCTTTGCTCCGGCGACCGAGGAAGCACAGGGCGATACGGGAAAAGCGAACGCCCCGACGGGGGCGACCCCGGTGGGCTAGGACCGCCACCGGTAGCCTCCGGCGAGGACGCAGACGAAATCATCGAGCAAGCGCAACGCCGTACCACGATGCGCCGGGCATTGGCGTCCAGCGAAGGGTTCTTCGAACTGTCGCCGGAGGTCGGCGAGTTGGATGAGGCCGCCGTGTCCGAGGCGCTGGCCGACGATCCGGATGAGCTTCTCTCGCTGATGGCAGCTATGACGGCTGCGACCGACGTCGAACTTCGGGCGCAAGCGCGTCGTCTCGCGTCGCAACTCTTCCTCGATCTCGTTCGTGAAAAGAGCCCAGATCGTCCCGGGATTGGTCGGATCACCACGTCGCGGTTTCGTGACGATGCCGGCGACCTCGACGTCGATGCGTCGCTCGATGAGTTGGTCATGGCCCGGGGTGGCGGCCGAGCTGTCGAAGTGGAGGACCTTCGCGTCCGAACGTGGGCGAAGCCATCGACCGCGTGGTGTCTGCTGGTCGACCGGAGCGCATCCATGGAGGGTCGACCGCTGGCGACGGCAGCGCTGGCTGCGGCGGCTGTGGCCATCAGAGCAGAGGACGAATATGCCGTGCTGTCGTTTGGGAAGGATGTGGTCGCTCCCAAGGCCATGTGGGAGCGGCGAGGAACAGCTGAGGTGATCGATCGGGTGCTGTCGTTGCGGGGTCATGGAACCACCGATCTGGCAGGGGCGTTGATGGCGGCCGGGGAACAGTTGCGATCGGCTTCGGCGGCTCGACGGGTTGTGGTGCTGTTGTCCGATTGCCGGGCGACCGAACCTGGCGATGTGGTCGGTGCGGCGAAGTCGCTTGACGAGTTGGTCATTCTCGCCCCTGAGGGCGACAGCGCCGAGGCCACCGAACTCGCCGAGCAAGTTGGTGCCCGCTGGACGACGGTGGCGGGCCCCACGTCGGTGCCGGCTGCCTTCGATGGGGTACTCGGACGCTGAGGGCGGGCCAACGCCACCTCGGGGTTGCATGCCATGTTCCTGCCTGCTTGACTGTCCCCTGATGAACTCGCTGATCGCATCCGTTCTGCCCGTAGTACTCATCGTGTAGCGCGCGCTGGCCATACCCAGCGTGCGCCGAGCCTCCCAACGGGAGGCTTTCTCGCTTTTCGCCGTCCTTACGACCGATCAAGGAATCCACAATGACCCGTCTCAACGGAGCACAAGCACTCGTGAAGAGCCTTGAAGCCGAAGGCGTCGAGGTCGTGTTCGGCTATCCGGGCGGGGCGATCCTGCCCGTCTACGATCCGATCATCGAGTCACCGATCCGGCATGTGCTCGTTCGCCATGAACAGGGCGCTGGTCACATGGCCGAGGGGTACGCCCACGCGACCGGCCGTCCCGGCGTCTGCATAGTGACCAGCGGGCCCGCCGCCACCAATGTCGTCACACCGCTGGCGGACGCGATGCTGGACTCGGTTCCGATGGTCTGCATCACCGGTCAGGTGGCCCTTGCCGCGATCGGGACCGACGCCTTCCAGGAGTGTGATACGACCGGCATCACCCGATCGATCACCAAACACAACTTCCTGGTCACGTCGGCCGAAGACATCCCGGCCACGGTCAAGGCCGCATTCCACATCGCCACGTCGGGGCGTCCCGGTCCGGTGCTGATCGACATCCCCAAGAACATCGTGGATGCCAACAACCCTGACGCATATTTCGACTATGACTACGACTCGGCCCACATGGATCTGCCGGGCTATGCGCCGACGATCGAGCCCGACCCGGCGATGATCGAGAGGGCTGTCGCCCTCATCACCGAGGCGAACCGGCCTGTTCTCTATGTCGGTGGGGGAGTGCTCAAGGCTCGAGGCGCCGAGGCGCTCCTCGATCTCGTGGAGCTGACCGGTATCCCCGTGGTCACGACCCTGATGGCCCGCGGCGTGTTCCCCGACAGCCACGAGCTGTGCCTTGGAATGCCCGGCATGCACGGCAACTACACGGCCGTCAACGCGATGCAGAAAAGCGACCTGCTGATCGCTCTCGGGAGCAGGTTTGACGACAGGATCACGGGCAAGATCGGCGCGTTCGCCCCCGACGCCAAAGTGATCCACGTCGACATCGACCCGGCCGAACACGGTAAGGTCCGACGGCCCGACGTCGCCATCGCCGCCGACTGCCGCCTGGCGATCGAGGCGTTGAGCCAGTGGCTTCGGGCCAATGGTTACCCCTCGAACCGGCCGGATCTCAACCCGTGGCGTTCCCGGCTCAGCGGCTGGCAGGAGACCTTCCCCCTCACTTACGAGCCATCGGTCGACGGCGAGTTGCTCAAACCACAATTCGTCATCGAGCGCCTTCGAGACCTGAGCCCTGAGGACACGATCGTCACGAGCGGCGTGGGCCAGCACCAGATGTTCGCCAGTCAGTACTGGGAATTCAATCATCCCTACACCTGGATCAACTCCGGCGGTCTGGGCACGATGGGGTTCTCGATCCCGGCCGCGGTCGGGGCCAAGACCGCTTTTCCCGACAGAACCGTGTGGAGCATCGACGGCGACGGGTGTTTCCAGATGACCGGTCAAGAACTGGTCACCGCGGCCATCGAGGGAATTCCGATAAAGGTGGCGCTCATCAACAACGCCTACCTGGGCATGGTCAGGCAGTGGCAGGACATGTTCTACGACGAACGCCTCAGCGGTGTGCACCTGAGCCACGATCTCCCGGACTACGTCAAATGGGCTGAGGCGATGGGCTGCGCAGCGTTTCGTGCCGAAAGCCCCGAGGAGGTCGATGCGGTCATCGCCAAGGCGAATGCGATCAATGATCGTCCCGTCGTCGTCGAGTTCCGCTGCGTGAGCTCCGAGAAGGTGTACCCGATGGTGCCGGCCGGGGGAAGCAACGACGATCTGATCGTCGATCCGAGTCAGCGCGACGCACTCGCCCGACAGATCGAGAGCACCCGGTCATGACCCGCCCCGGCGATCTCTCCCACCACACCCTCTCCGTCCTCGTGGAGAACAAAGCGGGCGTCCTCGCTCGAGTCGCCGATCTCTTCGCCCGACGCGGCTACAACATCGTGAGCCTCGCAGTGGCCCCCACCAGTGATGAGCGGTTCAGTCGCATCACGATCGTCGTCGATGTCGAGTCCGCTCCGCTCGAACAGATCGTGAAGCAGCTGTTCAAACTCGTCAACGTGGTCGAGATCCAGGAGCTCAGCCCCGATGCGAGTGTCGAGCGCGAGCTGATGATCGCCACCGTGCACAGCGCCCACGAACGCAGCCAGATCCTCGAGCTCGTCGACATCTTCGAAGCGAAGATCCTGGCGGTCAGCCAGCACCGTCTCACCGTGAGCCTCGAGGGACGACCGGACAAGATCGACGATTTCGAGGTTCTGCTGCGCGACCACGGAATCGACGATGTCCAGAGAACCGGCCGAATCGCCTTACCGAAGATCGGTCGGCAGCCGAAGTCGATCCGGACCGGTTGAGCCGACGGCGAGCAGCGCACGACCCCGCCGATCCGCCGTATCCTTTGGCGGGCTATCAACCGGAGATGAAACACATGGCAGCGAAGATGTATTACGAATCCGACTGCGATCGAGCCGCGATCGCCGACCGCAAGGTAGCCATTCTCGGGTACGGCTCACAGGGCCACGCCCATGCGCTCAACCTGAAGGAATCGGGCATCGACGTTCGGATCGGTCTTCGAGAGGGGTCGGGTTCACGGGAAAAGGCCGAGTCCGAGGGTTTGAGAGTTCTCCCGATCTCGGCTGCGGCCGCCGAGGCCGACGTGATCATGATGTTGATGCCCGATACCTCCATGGCCGACATCTACTCCGAGAGCATTGCGCCCAACCTCAACGAAGGTGACGCCCTGTTCTTCGCCCACGGATTCAACATAAGGTTCGGGCTGATCGAGCCGCCGGCCGGGGTCGACGTGTGCATGGTCGCGCCGAAGGGCCCCGGCCATCTCGTTCGTCGTACTTACCTCGAAGGTGGCGGGGTCCCCGCACTGATCGCGGTCGAGAACGATGCGACCGGCGGGGCCAAAGCGTTGGCGCTGGCCTATGCCGACGCGATCGGTGGAGCTCGGGCCGGTGTGATCGAGACGACGTTCACCGAAGAGACCGAGACGGATCTTTTCGGAGAGCAGGCGGTGCTGTGCGGTGGCACAACAGCGCTCGTGCAGGCGGGTTTCGAGACGCTGATCGAGGCGGGATATCAGCCGGAGGTCGCGTATTTCGAGTGTCTCCACGAGCTCAAGCTGATCGTGGATCTGATGTATCAGGAAGGGATTGCCGGCATGCGCTACAGCATCTCCGACACCGCGGAGTACGGCGATCTCACCCGTGGGCCGAGGATCGTGAACGATGCCACCAAGACCGAAATGAAGAAGATCCTCGGCGAGATCCAGGACGGTTCGTTCGCTCGAGAATGGGTGGCCGAGGGTCGGGGCGGGCGGGAGAACTTCCATCAGCTCGAGGTCCGCGGCAAGGAGCACCCGATCGAACAGGTCGGCGCCAAGCTGCGGGCGATGATGCCGTTCATCAACGCCGGCCGGTCCAGTGTGCGCGATGCGTCGGGCGGTCAGGGCTGAGTCTGGGCAGCTCCGAACACGCATCCAGCGCCGAGGTTACAGGACCGTCGCTCCGTACATTTCGCCGAGCGGGTCACTGATCAGCTCGATCCTCTCACCATCGGGGCCGGCGAAGTACAACGATGTGCCCCCGACCTCGTGGCAGTCGACCCCCTCGGACTCCAGGGCCGCCTTGGCCCGAAGCCATGCCGGTCGTTCAACGGAGATGGCGAGGTGGTGCAGGCCACCGAGTACCTCGGCGTACCGGGTGAGATCCAGCCCCGGGAAGTCGAAGAACGCCAGCGCATTTCGATTGCCGATGTCGAAGAAGAAGTGGGTGGATCCCTGATAGTCCCGATTCTCGAACAGCTCGGTCAGCGGGAAGTTCAACGTTTTGCTGTAGAAGCGGATCGTGCGCTCGACGTTGCTGGAAAGAAGGGCCACGTGGTGCACGCCGCGACCGCTCGACGCGGGTCGTTCGGTGCTCGGTTGCAGGTGGACGTTCCGTAAGTGGTCCCACTCGTCGTGTCGATCTACCGGGTCGATTTCGGCGGTCATGATGTGCTCTCCTTTTCCATGAATCTTGTCGAGGAGGGTCGAGCAGAACGGGCCCTGCGCACGACCAACCGCACGCCGCCTCCCGATGGCACCCGCTACTGGCTGTAGGCCTGCTCGGCGTGGTAGCTCAGATCGAGGCCGAGCAGTTCGTCGTCTGCGATCGCCCGGACTCCCATGGTGCTTTGGAGCGCTCGTGCGATCACGTACGTGATGGTGAAGGAGTACACCCCGACGACGAGGTTGGCGAAGATCTGTTCGGCCAGCAGGCCGATCCCGTCGCCTTCGATCAGTCCCCCGTCGAAGGAGCCGCCGAGTGCGCTTGGGCTGGCGAAGACCCCGATGAGGAGACCGCCGACCAGACCGCCGATCAGGTGGACACCGACGACATCGAGGGCGTCGTCGAAGCCCGCCTTGAACTTGAGTCGCACGGCGAGTGCGCAGAGGGCGCCGGCTGCGAGCCCGACCACGAGGGCGCCGTGGATCCCCATGAAACCGGCGCCTGGCGTGATGCCGACCAGGCCGGCGACGACTCCCGACGCCGCCCCGAGGGACGTGGCGTGACCGTCCACGATCTTCTCGACGGCCAGCCAGGAGAGCATTGCGGCGGCACCGGCGGTGAACGTGTTCGCTGCAGCCTGGACGGCGACGGCGTCGGCGGCAAAGGCCGAACCGGCGTTGAAACCGAACCAACCAAACCAGAGG
>JAHEJO010000133.1 GCA_024638805.1 Acidimicrobiales bacterium | reverse complement strand
CGACGCAGATCAGCTCGCCAGCTTCGACGAGTTCGGTGACTACGTCGGCCACCGCGTCGGCATCGACACCGAAGGCAACTGGCTGTTCTTCGTCGCCGGCGACTGACGGAGAACCCGAGCGGCGGCACGATCGACCAACGCCTCCCTTGCGGTCAGGCGTCGGTCAATGCGATCGCATCGCACCGGGCCAGGCCGCGGTCGAGATCGGCCCGGTGGCCGTATCGAGCCCAGTTCAACCACAGTCCGTTCTGGGTCACGATCACGTCGGTGGCCCGGTCGGCGGCCTCTCGGTCGGTCAACCCCGGCCGGGCGGCATGGATGAGTTCGGTCATCCGGTCGGCGTACCGCACGTAGAGACTCGCTTCGACCTTGCCGATCTCCGCATCGGTCCTGGCGATCGCCCACAGCGCCAGCCTGAGCGAGAGATACTCGTGTTCGAGGAACTCTCCGTGGAACGCGCCTCGGACGTATGCCCGGACCTGCTCCTCGGGGTCGTCGATTCCCTCCAGCGAGGCGAGTGTGGTCTCGAGGAGGCGGTCGGTGGCCAGCTGGAAGGCGGCCACGATCAGCGACCGTTTGTCGTCGAAGTGGTAGCTCAGCAGGCCCAGCGACACCTCGGCTTCGCGGGCGACGCTGCGCATGCTGGCCCCGTCGAGTCCATCTCGCACGATGCAGGACATGGCGGCGTCGAGGATCTGTTCCTGGGTCTCGGTGAGGGGCACGGATATCTGTCTATCCCGATACTGGACAATCGTCCAGTCGTCGGTCTATCGTCACTGAACGATCGTCCAGGCAGCCCGCTTGGCGTCGGTGTACCCGGGAGTGTTCATGCCGACAGCGTTTGCGGCCGCAGAGATCGACCTCGACGAGTTCGTCGACCTCGACACCTATCCGATCCACGAGCTGTCCAACCCGGCCCGGCGTGACCTCGTCGCTCAGACGCGGGCCCAGATGGAAACCGTGGGTTGTTTCAGGATCCCGGGCTTCATGCGGCCTGCGGCTGTGGACAGGATGCGGCTGGAGGCGACCCGGCTCCACCCCAGCACGTCCTGGTCCGAGCTGGACCACAACCCGTACTTCTCCGCCGACGACGAGGCCTACCCGGTGGGTCATCCCCGGCGGACTTTCCAGCATCGTGAGAGCGGGTTCATCAACGCGGACCTTCTCGACACCGAATCGGTGCTGCGGAAGATCTACGACTCCGATGTGATGGTGCATTTCGTGTGGGAGTGTCTCGGGACGGCCACACCGATCTACCGGTGGGCCGATCAGCTGGGCCGCAACCCCTACGGGGTCATGGAGCCGGGGCACTACTTTCCGTGGCACTTCGACGGGAACGAGTTCACGGTCAGCATCCTCGCCCAGAGGGCCGACGAGGGCGGGATCTTCGAGTACGTCCCCAACATCCGCCGGCCCGACGCCGAGAACTACGAGCGCATCGCCGAGATCCTGGCCGGCGGGCGCGACGGCGTCCGCACACTCGACCTGATCCCCGGTGACCTGCAGCTCTTTGCCGGACGGTTCTCGTTGCACCGGGTCACCCCGATCCTGGGATCGACCACCCGCTACATCGGCCTCCCGACCTACGTGCACGACCCCTACCGCATGAACCGACCATTCCATTCGGTGTCGGTCTACGGGCGGGCCACCGAGCTGCACCACCTTCGTGAGAAGGTCCTCGTCGACGGCCTGGTCGACTGATGCGGATCGCATTCATCGGGTTGGGCAACATGGGCGGACCGATCGCCCGCAACGTCGTCACCGCCGGCTTCGACACCGTCGTCTGCGATCTCGACCCCGACAAAGTCGCCGCCCTCGTCGCCGGTGGAGCCGTCGCGGCGCGGGGACCGGCCGCAGCGGCAGCCGATGCGGACATCGTCCTCACCTCGCTCCCCGGGCCGGCCCAGATCCGCACCGTGGGCGACGACATCTTTCCGGCCATGCGCCAACGAGCCATCTGGGCCGATCTCAGCACCAACGATCTCGACTGTGCCCATCATCTGGCCACCACCGCAGCGCGCTACGGCATCGACGTGCTCGATGCGCCGGTCAGCGGTGGGGCCGAAGGAGCAGAAGCGGGCACCCTCACGGTGATGGTCGGCGGCGAGCGGGGCGTGTACGAGCGATGTCTGCCGGTGCTGCGGGCGATCGGCGTCAACATCGATCTGCTCGGCCCTCACGGCGCCGGCTACGTGGCCAAGATCGCCCAGGTCATGCTGTGTTATCTGAACTCGGTCTGCCTCACCGAAGCCCTGATACTCGGCGTGAAAGGTGGCGTCGAGCCAGCCAAAATGCTCGACATCATCCGCAACAGCACCGGCCGCAGCTATGTGGCCGACCGCTACGGTCCCGAGCTGCTGAACGGCGGCTACGACGACACCTTCGATCTGGGCCTGGCCGCCAAGGATCTGCGATTGGCGCTCGCGCTCGCCGACACCGTCGGCGCCGATCTGCGTTTCACCGCCGAGGTCTCGGATCTGTATGCACTCGCCGAAGCCGAGTTCGGGTTCGATGCACCCCACCTGATGGCGATGCGCGCGATCGAACGCAACAATGATCTCGTCCTCCACCGATCCGACCAACACTCGTCCAGCTGAGAAACGGAGCCTCATGACCGCCACCGAGAACAGAGAAGTAACCGCCGAGGACTTCACCGCCGCCCATGCGTCCAGCCTCTCGGGCGACGAGTGGGCCGCCCGGGTCGACCTGGCCGCCATGTACCGGCTGGCCGCCCACTTCGGCTACGACGACCTGGTCTGGAACCACATCACCATGAGGGTTCCCGGGTCGGACCACAACTTCTTCCTCAACAAGTTCGGCCTCCTCTACGACGAGGTCACCGCCTCCAATCTGATCAAGGTGGACAGCGAGGGGACCGTGCTCGAAGGCCCGGCCGATGTCAACACCGCCGGCTTCGTCATCCACTCCGCCATCCACAACGACTTCCCGCAGTGGAAGGTGGTGTTCCACGCCCATGTGCCCGACGCGCTCGCCGTCACCGCACTCGCCAATGGCTTCGAACACCTCGTGCAGGACACCTCCATGCTGTACGGCGAGATCGGTTATCACGACTGGGAGGGCCTGTCGCTCACCCTCGAGGAGCGGGAACGGCTGGCCAAGAACATGGACGGCAACCGGGCGCTCATCATGCGCAACCACGGGTTCCTCACCGTCGGCGAGACCGCCGGCGAGGCGTTCATGGTGATGCACTACCTCATCCGCGGCTGCCGCACGCTGCTCGCCGCCCACGGCAGCGGTCTGGCCGTCGACCCCGGCCCCACCGACATCTGGGAGCTGTCCAAACGCCAGTACGACCACTTCCCGCTCGGCAAGTACGAATGGCCGGCTCTGCTGCGCCTGCTGGACCGGTCCGACCCGTCCTACCGCCAGTAGGGTCGAGGCCGCTGCGCTCCGAGATGAAGATCACGGGCATCGACACGACGCTGGTCGAGGTGCCGCTGGACGAGCCGATCGGCACCGCCATCCACTCGATCGCCTCGGTCGGGTGCGTGCTGGTCGAGGTCCGAACCGCAGAGGACATCACCGGCCAGTCGTTCGTCTTCACGATCAACGCCGCCCGGCTGTGGGCCTTCGACGAGATGATTCGAGGGCTGGCCCATGCCGCCATCGGTCGCGATCCCCACGAGACCGAAGGGATCTGGCACGACCTGTGGGTCGAGGTCAACCCGACCGGTCACAAAGGGGTCACGATCTCGGCGATGTCGGCCATCGACATCGCCTGCTGGGATGCGGTCGGCCGGGCCGCCAGCCTTCCACTGCACAAGTTGTTCGGCTCGTGCCGCACCGAGATCGCCACCTATGCCAGCTCTGGCTTGTGGCTCTCCACACCGCTCGACCGGCTGGCCGCCGAGGCGGCCGCCTTCGTCGAGCGGGGCTTCCAGGCGATCAAACTGCGCCTCGGCCGCGACCGGATCGCCGACGACGTCGCCAGGGTCCGGACGGTGCGTGAGGCGATCGGGCCGGATATCGGACTGCTCGTCGACGCCAACCAGAAGTTCTCACCCAAGCACGCCATCGCCCTCGGCCGAAAGCTCGAAGAATTCGATCTCGTCTGGTTCGAAGAGCCCGTCGCCGCCGGAAATCTAACCGGCCACGCCGAGGTGAGGGCCGCGCTGACCACGCCGATCGCCTCCGGCGAAACCGAGTACACGCGCTACGGGATGCAGGCGATGATCGACGCCGGAGCCGCCGACATCCTGATGCCCGATCTGCAACGCATCGGCGGGTACACGGAGTTCCACAAAGCGGCCGCTACCGCCGCAGCCAACCACCTGCCGGTGTCCACCCATTTCTTCACCGAGCACAGCCTCGCCGTGGCCGGATCGACGGCGAATTGTGTGTCGGTGGAACACATCGACTGGTTTGCACCGCTGTTCGTCGAGGAGATCGAGCTCGACGACGGCAAGCTCGTGATCCCCGAGCGTCCCGGCACCGGTTTCACCTTCGCCCCCGACCTCGCCGACCGGTTCCCGCTGCGATGACCATCCCGGTGCTGGAGCCGCCGCCGGTCGACCTCGATGCGCTCCGTTCGTATCGACTCGGTCGGCTGTGCCGGCAGATGGCCGACCACGACGTCGCGGTCATGGTCCTCACCAACCCGGTCAGTCTCCGCTACGCCAGCGACTGGCGCGAGTACGCGCTCTTCCAGGCCCACATCCCCACCTACTACCTCATCGTCCACGTCGACGGCCGCCTGGTCCTGCACGGCGCTTACGCAGATGATCATCCGACGATCGATGAGTTCGGACCGGCGCACCATCCCAACGTCTTCGACGGCGGTCCGGACACCTTGGCGACCGCCGCCGGCTTCGCCCTCGACGTGGAGCGGGCTGCCGGACCCCGAGCCCGGGTGGCGGTGGAACGGGTCAACCCGAGCTGCGTACACGCCCTGACCGAACGCGGCCTGGACGTGATCGACGCCGAGCCGCTGGTCGAGTGGGCCCGAGCGGTCAAGTCGGCCGAGGAGATCGTGTGCCTGCGCCACGCCATCGCCGTCGCCGAGGCGGCCATGGGAGCGATGCGGGCCCAGGCTCGGCCCGGTGTGAGCGAGAACGAGTTGATGGCGATCCTGCACCAGGTCAACATCGCCAACGACGGTGATTGGATCGACGGGCGCATGTTGTGCAGCGGCCCCCGGACCAACCCGTGGTACCAGGAGGCATCGGCCCGCCGGCTCGAGGCGGGCGATCTCCTCGCCTTCGACACCGACATGATCGGCCCGTTCGGTTACTGCGCAGACATCTCCAGAACCTGGCTGGTGGGGGAGGGGCGACCGTCCGCCGACCAGCGAGATCGCTATCGCCGGGCCCACGAGGAGATCCTCCACAACGCCCAGCTGATCGTGCCCGGGCGAACCTTTCGAGAACTGTCGGACAAGGCGTTCACCCAGCCCGCCGAGTTCATCTCCAACCGGTACGCGTGCATCGCCCACGGCGTGGGCATGAGCGACGAGTGGCCGCGGGTGTACTACCGGCAGGACTGGGAGCAGCACGGCTACGACGGCGTCGTCTCAGAAGGGATGGTGGTGTCGGTCGAGAGCTTCGTCGGATCCGACCGGGGAGGACCGGGGGTCAAGCTCGAGCAGATGTACCTGCTCACCGACAACGGCATGGAACCGCTGTCCAGCTACCCGTACGAGAGCGCGCTGCTCGACTAGAGCCCTCGACGCCCGGCGGACCCGTTGACGTCACGGTGAGCATTCGACGAACGCGGTGTGTGTCATCTATCCTTCCTGAGAACTGTCTGAGAGGGGAACCATCGAATGCGTTCACGTTTTGCCCTGCTCCTCGGAGCACTACTCGCCCTGGCCGTCATCGGCGCAGCGCCGGTCGCCGCCGCCAAGAAGTCGGGCGGCACCTATCTCGCCCTCGGCGACTCGGTACCAGCCGGCACGCAACAACCGATGCCGTTCACCAACGACGGCTACCCCAACGTGCTGTTCGACAAGCTGCAGAAGACGCACGGCTTCGACGACTTCGTGAACCTGGCCTGCCCCGCCGATGACTCCAACGAGATGATCGACGGCGACGCTGGTCCGGCCGGCGGTTCGGTCTGCTACGGCGAGTCCGCACCGATTCCCTTCGGGGCACCGTCGCAGTTGGAGGCGGCGGAGGCGGCCATCCTGGCGGCCGGCGGTGATGTGCGGTTGATCACGCTGACGATCGGCGCCAACGACATCTTCCTGTGCGAGAACTCCACGGATCCGAACTGCATTAATGAAAAGCTGTCTGATTGGGCCGCCAATCTCAGTACCCAGATAATCCCGCGGCTGCGTCACGCGGCAGGGGATGACGTGCCGATCGTGGCGATGAACTACTACAACCCGGACCTGGCGTTCTGGCTGACCACGCCTGAGGATCTCCAGGACGTCTACCTGGCCGGCCAGTTGGAGTTCAGCGGTACGGGCAACGCCTTCATCGGCGGCACCTACGCTGTTCTCGGGGTGCCGGTCGTCGACGTCGCCGACGCGTTCAGCACCTTCAAGACCAACGGTGGTGTCCCCAAGAACGTCAAGGAGGTCTGCCGGCTGACGCTGATGTGCGAGAAGGACGGGGGCGACTATGTCCTCAGCGACTACCGACCTGACCTGCCTGGCCCGCAGACCGACATCCACCCCTCCGACAAAGGTCACGAGATCATCGCCCGGGCCTTCGACCAGCTGATCAAGAAGGAGAAGCTCCTCGGCTGAGCGGTTCCGGCGGTCGAATCCAACGCTCCGCTAGCCCTGATCCACCACCGCCGCCAGGACCGTTCTGGTGGCGGCGGTGGTGATCCTGGCAGCATCGCCGGGCGCGGCAGCGACGAGGGCCGAGACACCGGTGAGCAGGTGTCGCACGAGGGCGACGTCGATCGAGCGATCCAGATCGCCGCGGAAGGAGCCATCAGCCCGGCCGTCGCCGATGATCTCGGCGATCACCTCGTCGAGAGCATCATCGAACTCGCCCAGCGCTCCTCGGTGGTGGGGGGCGAGGCTGTGGTCCACACCGATTGCGTGGCCGTGATGCGTGCTGATCTGGGCGATGTGGCGGACGAGCTGCTCGATCTTGGCGACCGGGCTGTCCACCACCGCGATCGCCGCCCTGAGCTGCGCCACGCTGTCGTGGTTGTGCTGGGTGAGTGCGTCGGCGACGATGCTGTCGATGTCGGGGTAATGGTTGTAGAGGGTCTGGCGGGCCAGGCCGGCGGTGCGGGCCACCTCGATCATCGTGACGTCGTTGAGGCCCCGCTCGGCGATCAGGCCGAGGGTGGCCTCGATGATTCGTTGCCTCGTGGCAGCCATCAGTCGATCGTCCGGTAGAGGCGCACCGAGAGGGGCATGAACACGGCGAGCAATCCGAGCGTCCAGGCGACCGCCAGCACGATGTCGGCGGTCTCGGCGGCTCCTTGGCACAGTCCCCGCACCGCCTCGGCGGCCACCGAGATCGGCTGGTAGGTGGCGAAGGGCTGGAGCCAGCCCGGCATCGAGTCGGCCGGGGCAAACGCGGTGCTGGCCAGCATGAGCGGGAACAGCCAGAACATCGAGAGCATGCCCACCAGGTCGGGCCGGCGCACCTTGGCGGCGATCGCCGCCCCCAACCACGAGAATGCAAAGCCGACCGCGGTGGTCAATGCGATGGCGGCGACGGCCCCACCGGGTGAGGCGAAACGGTACCCCATGACCATGGCGAGGAGGGCGACGAGTATCAGTCCGACAAGGTTGCGAGCGGCATCGGCCAGGGTCCTGCCGGCGATGACCGCCACCTGGCTCATCGGAAGCGACCGGAATCGGTCGGTGACGCCTTCGGCGAGATCGGTGGCGAAGCCCATGCTCGTCTGCTGGGCGCCCTGGAGGGCGGTGATGACCAGGACGCCGGGCACGAGGAACTGGAGGTAGTCGATCCCGGCCCCGGCACCGATGGCGCCGCCGAATACGTAGTTGAACAGCACGAGGAAGAACACGCCCATGACAACGGCGAACACGAGCATCTCGGGCTGACGGGCGGTGCGGATCGTGTCCCGCCACAGCATCGTGATGGTGTCCTGGACACCCCAGCGAATCCTCGTCGTCCACGCCGGAGCGGCGGGCCCGGCACCCGGATCCCTGACGGGAGTGGGGGAGAGGATGGTGGTCATGGTGTGAGAACCTCGCTGTCGATGGCCCGGGATCCGGTGAGCGAAAGGAAGACGTCGTCGAGGGTGGGGCGGCGGAGCTCGAAGTTGGTGATC
>JAHEJO010000132.1 GCA_024638805.1 Acidimicrobiales bacterium | reverse complement strand
GGAGTCGAGGTCAAGGACAATCCTGACGGCGTACCGTCAGGATTGCCCAGTGGCAATGGGCCATCGTTCCCACATGGGTGAGATCTCACGTCACGGTTCAGCTTGAGATCACTAGTGTCCACTTCACTCCTACTTGAGAACACCCATCGAGGTAGCGAGATGGCACTCCCGCATCGGCTTGTGAAAAATGAGATCCTCTTCAGCCTCGTTCTTGCCGTGTCCGGTTGCGGAGCTGTGATGACGGGTCCTGCTCAGACCGACTTCGTGCCGGTGGCAGGCGATGACCCGGTTCCAACCGTGCTGTCAGGTGCCACCGTCGCACCTGCGTCGTTGCCGGTGGTTCGGGTGGGGACTCTCACGCCCGAGTCGCTCGACTCGGTGAACATCGTGGACGGCCCGACCCTGGAGATCGGGCGACTGCTCTACGAGTCGCTCACCGGGCTGGATACCGACGGTCGACCCGTGCCTGCGGCAGCGGAATCGTGGACGACCGACGACCACGTCGAGTGGACGTTCACGCTGCGCTCTGGATCATTCCACAACGGCGAACCGGTCACGGCAGAGTCGTTTGTGGCAGCGTTCGCTCACCTGGGCGATCCGAGCGTGGAAGCCGGAGGCGCATATCTGGGCGTCGACGCCGGCATCGACGGTTTCGTCGCCTATGCGACCGGCGACGCGGATCGGATCATCGGCATCGAAACTGTCGATTCGTCCACACTTCGGATCCGATTGACTGCACCGAACTCGTTGCTGCCGTTGATGCTCGCCCATCCGGCGTTCGCACCCCGGCCAGCGGCGGCGATCGCCGACCCCTCAGCGCACCGACAACGCCCGATCGGCAACGGCCCGTACGCCATGGCGGCGTCCTGGACCGAGGGCTCGACGATCGAGCTCGCCCCGTTTCCGAGGTTCGGCCAACCCCATCCCGATGGCGACGAATACAGGTTCCGTTTCGTCACGTTCCAGTCGCTCGAGGAGATGTATGTTGATCGGTCGCTGGACATCACCTACGTGCCGGCGTCGGAGCTGGGGTCCCTACGCCGCCGATCGGAGCGTGAACGCCTGGTCGAAGCGCCGGTCGCGTCGTACAACTACATCGCGTTTCCACTGGACGTTGCCCCGTTCGACGACCCCAGGATCAGACGAGCGTTGAGTTTGGCCATAGACCGGGTGGCCCTTGTCGCCGAGGTCTTCGACACCTCGAAGCTGCCGGCGACCGGTTTCGCCCCATCGGGGAGCCTGGCGTCGTCCCCTGATGACTGCATCTACTGCGCTCACGACGTTCTCGAGGCTCGCAAGCTTGTGAGGGCGGCGGGTGGTTTCCCCGACGGCGTCGTCGAGTTGGCGTTCAACGACGACCGGAACCACGCCGACTGGGTCCAGGTATTGGGCCAGCAGTGGACCGACGCTTTCGGGATCGAGGTACGTTTCGTTTCCGACGGCACCATTCCCTACCTCGATGCCGCCCGAGCGGGCGCCTTCGACGGCCCATTCCGGCTGCGGTGGAGCGGGGACTACCCGCATGCGATGGCGTTCATCGCCCCGCTGTTCGTCGGCGAGAACCGGGTGACGAAGGGATATTCGAACCCTGGTTTGGTCGCCGAGGCCGAACAGATCTGGACCTTGGACGACCCGTCCGGGGCCGAGGCCACGGGAGTGGTCTCTGCGATGACGCAGACGTTGAGTGAGGACATGCCAATCATCCCGATCTTCACCGATGCGGCCCACCGCCTGCACTCCGATCGTGTCGGCGACCTGCAATTGCGGGTCGACGGGTCGCTGCGCCTCGAGGACCTGACCGTCACCGAGTAGCCGAGTTCGGCTTACCGACTCCACCGCAGCGATGCCCGCAGTCAGTAGCCTTTCGAGATGACCACTTGGATCTTCGGAATCCTCTACATCATCGTGGGCATCGTCGTGCTCGTCCTGGTCCTTCTCCACAGCGGCCGCGGTGGCGGTCTTTCCGACATGTTCGGCGGAGGGCTCGGCGCCACCGCCGCCGGATCAACCAGCGTCGAGCGGAACCTGGATCGTCTCACGGTCGTTTTTTCTCTCCTCTTCGGCTTTCTGACGCTCGCCCTGGCATTCATCCTCGACAAATGAGGCCGACGTTCGCCACGGCGGAGAATATGACAAATGTGACAGGTTGAGTCATCAGGGCGCACCTGTCTGCGGGATGGGTTAGTGTCGGCCTTTTATGCGCCCAGACGCTCGGTTCTTGGCGATTTTCATTGAAGGAGAGAGATTGATGATTCGGGAGAGCAAGCTGATCCGGCTGTTGTCGCTCGTCTTTGCATTCGCCCTCGTCGCCGCTGCGTGCGGCAGCGACGGGGAGGAGAGCTCGGACGCCGGCACCACTGAGACGACAGCGGCCAGCGACGATGGCGGCACGGAAACGACAGCGGCTAGCGACGATGGCGGCGAGCCGATGGCCGGTGGCGAGATCGTGCTCGGCGTCGAGCAATGGCCCGAGTGCACCAACCCGGTCACATCGTGTGCCAACGCCTCATGGACCCAGTGGTCCTCCACCACCCATGTGCTCCCCCGCCTTATGGAATTGGACGTGGCCAACACGCACGTTGCCTCGCCCGCGCTCGCAGACGCGCCCACGGTCGACAACGGTGGCATCGCCGCAAATGACGATGGCACCTTCACCCTGACGTTCAACATGAATCCCGATGCGGTGTGGAGTGACGGCAACCCGATCACCTCCACCGACGTCAAGTTCACCTGGCAGGCCAAGGTCAACACCACCGGAACCCTGCAGACCGCCGGCTACGAAAAGATCGTCGACGTCGATGACAGCGACCCGCTGGTCGCCGTGATTACGTTCTCGGAGAACTACGCTCCGTGGCCCGATTTGTTCGGTGGTACCACCGACTTCTTGTATCCGGCCGCCTCGTTGCCGACATGGGATCCGGCCGACCCAAGTACCGCCGACATGGCCGACATATGGAACGAGGGCATCACCATCTCGGGTGGCCCCTGGATCACCGAGTCCTGGACGACCGAGCAACACATCCTGGTGCCCAACGCGAGCTACTGGGTCGAGGATCGCATGCCACTCGTCGACCGGGTGGTGATGGTCCCCCGAGAGGACTCCGACACCGAGGTCGCCTCGCTTCAGTCCGGTGAGATCTTTGCCGCCTTCCCGCAGGGCTTCCCCGGCGCGAAGGATCGGCTCGTGAGTCCGATCGAGACCTCCGTCGGTCTTGGCACGTTCATGGAGGGTCTGTGGGTGAATCAGCTCGCTCCGGGCCGCAACTTCGAGATCACCCAGAACCTGCGCCAGGCTGTGGCCTACAGTCTCGATCGTCAGGCGATCGCCGACGCAGCGATCGGCACGATCGTCGACAGCCCGACCGTGCTCAACTGCACGGGATGGAACCCGTCCTTCGGCGACTGGTGCGATGACACCGACTATGCCAAGTACGTCCAGGACCAGGCCAAGGTGGACGAGCTTCTCACCGCCGATGGTTGGACCCGCCCCGACGCCAATGGGTTGTGGCAGAAAGACGGCCAGGACCTGGTCCTGCAGTGGAACACCGTGGCCGGCAACCTACGTCGTGAGAACGTGCAGGCGGTCGTCGTCGAGATGACCCGGCCGTTTGGCATTGGTTGGGAGATCATCAACTACGACGCCGGCGAACTGTTCTCGAACCGCCTGCCAACCCTTGATTACGGTCCTGTGGCGCTGTTCGCCAACTCCACCTCACCGGATCCGTCGGTTGTTGCGCTCTACGACATCGATGGTGTACCCAGCGAGGAAAACGGATTCTCCGGGCAGAACAACGGCTGGAACTTCGACCAAAACATCAGCGACCTGGCCTTCGCCATCGACCTCGAGGTCGATCCGGTGGCCCGGCTCGAACTGGTGCGTGAGGCGGGCGACGCACTGTCCGAGTATGTGCCGTGGATTCCGCTCTATCTCCTTCCGAACATCACGGCGTGGCGGGGCGATATCCTGGCCGGGCCGGTTGGCGACTACGCCAACAGCGCCAACGGTGGCTTCGCCAACATGTACGACTGGTCGCTCGCGGGCTAGCGTCACCATCGGAGTCCGGGTGGTCGGCCTCGCGCCGGCCACCCGGGATCACGACCAAAGGGGGGAACTGAGTGCTGCGTTACATCCTGCGACGAATCGCTGTCACCATCCCGATTCTGTTGGGGATCTCCCTGCTGATCTTCGTTTCGGCCCGACAGATCTCGTCACCGGAGGGCCAGCTCACCCTCAACCCCCGGATCCCGCCGGAGGCCAAGGCAGCTTACATCGAGGCGCTCGGTCTCGATCGACCCTGGTACGAGCAGTACCTGACCTGGCTCGGGAACTTCGTAACCGGCGACTTCGGAGTCTCGCTTGTGAAAAACGGCCAGGAGGTGTGGCCCATCGTCCAATCGGCCTTGGCCAATACGCTGCTGCTGGCGGTGGTCTCGATCGCGATATCACTCCTACTCGGTGTGATCTTGGGAACGGTGGCGGCTGTCCGTCGCAACTCGATCTTCGACATCGTGGCCACCTTCGGGGCATTCGTCGCCTTCTCGGTGCCGGTGTTCCTGTCCGGTCTACTCCTTCAACTCATCTTCAGCGTGCAGCTGGGCTGGCTCCCGACCGCCGGCATCTATTCGCCGGGCCAGCAGGGTTTCGATCTGGTCGATCGGGTCGAACACCTGGTTCTACCCGGCACGGCCCTAGCCCTCCAGTTGATCGCCGTGTACAGCCGTTTCATGCGGGCATCGATGCTCGAGGTCCTCGAGGCCGACTACATCAGGACCGCCCGATCGAAGGGTCTGTCAGAGCTGCGGGTCATTTCCCAGCACGGCGTTCGCACCGCTCTCATCCCCGTCGTCACCAGAGCCGCCATCGACATCGGCCTGATCGTCGGCGGCCTAATTGTGACCGAAAGGGTCTTCCAGTACCCAGGGATGGGGTTGTTGTTCCTCGACAGCCTCTTCGCCGGTGATTACCCGATCCTTCTGGCGGTCACGATGATCGTGGTCCTGTCGGTGTTCATCATGAACCTGGTGGCCGATCTCCTGTACGCAGTCCTCGATCCAAGGATCCGATTCGCATGACCGCACCAAGCCGCGGGAGCGGCGCCCCACTGATCGACGCCGCCTTTGCGGAGCCCCCCTCCGATGACGACTTGCCGTCCCTCGAATCGGAGGGTTTGGCTGAGAAACCGATCCCGCTGTGGAAGCTCTCGCTCCGCCGCTTCCTTCGTCATCGAATGGCGGTGATCTCGGTCGTGCTCCTCGTGATCATCGTGCTCTCTGCCGTCTTCGCAGGATTGATCGCTCCCTACGGCGAAACCCAGATCATTCCTGGCAGGGTCTTCGTCCCGCCTGGCGCTGATCACCTGTTCGGGACCGACTCGATCGGGCGGGACAACTTCTCCCGGGTCTTGTATGGCGGCCGTATCTCACTGGCGGTCGGCGTCTCGGTCGCCGTGTTCTCCGGCATCATCGGGACGATCGTCGGCATCGTCTCGGGCTACTTCGGCGGCCGCCTGGACTCGTTCCTCATGCGCTTCACCGATACCGCCCTCTCGTTGCCGTCGCTGATGGTGATCATCATCCTTGCCCGCATCCTGGGCCGTTCGGTCTTCAACGTGGTGGCGGTCCTCACGATCATCGGCTGGATGCCGCTGGCCCGGGTCATCCGGGGGCAGGTGCTCGCCCTCAAGGAAAGGGAATTCGTCGAAGCGGCGCGGGCGCTCGGCGTACCCACCAGGCGAGTCCTCAGCCGACACCTACTACCCAACCTCGTCGGTTTGATCACCGTCGACATCTCGCTGGCAGTGGCCGTGGCCATCATCGCCGAATCGACGTTGAGCTTCCTCGGACTGGGCGTCGACGCTGCGTCGACGGCCACCTGGGGCAACATGGTGGGCACCAGCGAGGGGTTCATCACGACCGCCTGGTGGTTGGTGGTCTTCCCGGGTGCAGCGATCGTGATTACAGCGCTGTGTGCCAATTACGTGGGCGACGGCCTACGGGATGCCTTCGACCCCACCCTCAAGTCATGAGCCTTGACACCGCCAACCGCAAGGTCGTTCTCTCCGTCAAGGACCTTCATACCGACATCAAGACAGAGAACGGCGTCGTCCATGCCGTTGACGGGGTCAGCTTCGATCTCCACAACAATGAGGTTCTCGCCATCGTGGGCGAGTCGGGCTGCGGCAAATCCGTGACGGCTCTGTCGATGCTGAAGCTTCTCCCGAAGCGGGTCTCCAAGATCACCCAGGGTTCGGTGATGCTCGGCGATCTCGACCTAACCAAGGTGTCGGATCGGGGTATGCGCAAGATCCGTGGGAAGCGGATCGCCATGATCTTCCAGGACGCCCTCACCGGCTTGAACCCGGTCCACCGCGTCGGGGATCAGATCGCCGAGATGATCCTCATCCACGAGGATGTCACGAAGCGGCAGGCCCACCAGCAGGCGATCCGCCTCCTTGACCAGGTCGGCATCCCCAATGCGTCCGAACGAGCCGACCGGTATGTGCACGAGTTCTCCGGCGGCATGCGGCAACGGGCCATGATCGCACTGGCGATGGCATTGGAACCCGAGGTGCTGATCGCCGACGAGCCCACAACCGCTCTCGACGTCACCGTTCAGGCCCAGGTCCTGGAGGTGTTGCTCGAGGTCAAGGAACGCATCGGGAGTTCGATCATCCTCATCACCCACGACCTCGGTGTGGTTGCGGGTATGGCGGATCGCGTACTCGTGATGTATGCGGGACGAATCATCGAAGAACAGTCAGCCAACGGCCTCTACCACAATCCGATGCATCCTTACGCCTGGGGACTGCTGAATGCGATGCCCAGGGTCGACGAAGTGCTGTCGGATCATTTGGCCTCGATCCCCGGCGCCCCTCCCAGTCTCATCGAGCCGCCAAAGGGGTGTCGATTCGCATCCCGGTGCCCGATGGCCGAGCCGGTCTGCGAAGAGGTGTATCCCGAGGTGATCAGAGTTGCACGGTCGTCGGTGGCCTGCCATTTTGCCGACCGACCCGATTGGGGCCGGGCGCTTTGGAACGCGGAGGTGATGTCGTGAGCGAAGACGACATACTTGTCGTCGAGAATCTGACCAAGAACTTCGACGTCGGACGAGGTCAGATGGTCAGAGCGGTCGATGACGTCTCGTTCTCGGTCAAGCGAGGCGAAACACTGGGATTGGTCGGTGAGTCGGGTTGCGGCAAGTCGACGACCGCCCGTCTGATCCTGCGTTTGATCGAGGCGACGTCGGGGTCGGTCATGTTCGAGGAACAGGACCTGCTGAAGCTTCCCACCAATGAAATGCGCCGTTTACGCCGCAGAGCCCAGATTGTCTTTCAGGATCCGTACGCCAGCCTCAACCCCCGTATGACGGTGCGCGATATCATCGGCGAAGGGCCCTTGGTATGGGGGATGAAGGCCAATCTCGATGATCGGGTCGCCGAGGTCATGACCCGGGTGGGGCTCAATCCCGACTGGGCCAAGCGTTATCCGCATGAGTTCTCTGGAGGCCAGCGTCAGAGGATTGGTATCGCCCGAGCCTTGGCACTTGACCCGACACTCATCATTTGCGATGAGCCGGTCTCGGCTCTCGACGTCTCCGTGCAGGCACAGATCCTGAATCTTCTGACCGACCTGCAGGACGAGCTGGACCTCACGCTGATCTTCATCGCCCACGATCTGTCGGTGGTGCGCCACATCTCCGATCGAGTGGCCGTGATGTACCTCGGCAGAATCGCTGAGCTGGGAACCCGCGACGAGGTCTACGAGCGACCGTCCCACCCCTATACGAGGGCGTTGCTGAGCGCGGTTCCGATTCCCGACCCGGTGACTGAGCGCAACCGGGCGCGCACGATGTTGGAGGGCGACCCGCCCTCACCGCTGAACCCTCCGAGCGGTTGTCGATTCCATCCGAGATGCCCGATCGCTCAACAGGTCTGTTCGGAGGTCGAGCCCGTTCTTGGTTCAGAGGCGGTTGGTCATCCCGTTGCTTGTCATTTCGCCGAGGCGATCCCGCAGGTCTGAGGCTGTCGAGGCGCCGAATCTTGGTCCGCACCCGAGGTGGACCCGCTATGCTTTCCAAGCCCCTCGTCGGAGTGGCGGAATTGGCAGACGCGCTAGCTTGAGGGGCTAGTGGGCTATTAGCCCGTGGGGGTTCAAGTCCCCCCTCCGACACACTCGTTAGTACACGCGTCAGGTCCTGCGGAGACCTGCATGCGTCCGTCGTCGTGGTAGACGACGGCGAGGTTCAATTCGCTGTAGACGGCT
>JAHEJO010000131.1 GCA_024638805.1 Acidimicrobiales bacterium | reverse complement strand
GCAGATTGCGCTGCATCCGGGCGCGGCGTAGGTCGACATATCGGTGTTTCAGCCGGATCATCTCGTCCACGTCGTCGGCTCGGCTATCCATCGGGAACGGTGGCGGCAACGCTTCGTTGAGGACGGTCACCGTGCAGTCCTTTATTTCGATCTGTCCCGTGGCCAGCTCGGGGTTCTCCGAGCCTTCGAGGCGGGCCTCGACGACGCCGGTCACCTGTATGACGTACTCGCTGCGGACATCGACATCGTTGTCGACAACGCATTGGACGATGCCGCTGAAATCGCGCAGGTCGACGAAGGCGAGGTGCTGGCTGTGTTCCCGGCGGGTGTTGACCCAGCCGGCGAGCGTGACGGTCTGACCGATGTGTTCGGCTCGGAGTTCGCCACAACTGTGGGTTCGGATCATTTCTGGAGGTACTCCTGCACGGTTCGAAGGGATGCGTGATCGGGGACGGTGATCTGTTCACCCTGGCCCCGGAGAGGTTTGATGCTGACGGCGCCTTGGGCGGTTTCGTCAGGACCCACGATGACCGCCACCTCCGCACCCGATTTGTTGGCCGCTTTCATCTGGGCCTTCATCGAACGTGAGGAGTCGGATCGGTCGGCTCGGAGCCCAGCTAGGCGAAAACGGTCGGCCAATTCGACCGCCTCGATTCCACCGGTTGTCGCGATCACCCAGATCTGAGGGGCGGTCACCGGAGCCTCGAACGCGCCCTCGGCATCACAAGCGAGGAGCGTTCGATCGACACCGAGCGCAAAGCCGACACCCGGTTCGTCGGGACCACCGAGATCGGCGACCAGACCGTCGTAACGACCTCCTCCGCCCACCGCGTTCTGGGCCGCCTCGAGTCCGGGGGCGGCGAACTCGAAGGTGGTCCGGTTGTAGTAGTCCAGGCCGCGCACCAGTCGCGACTCGATGACGAAGGGGATCTCGAGGGCTCGCAGACCCCGTTGGACACGTTCGAAAGCGGCGGTGGCTTCGACGGACAAGAACTCGGCCAAACGGGGGGCGCCACCGACGACCTCCTGATCCGACTCCCGCTTGGAGTCGAGCACGCGCAGTGGATTCCGCTGCATCGTCTCCCGGGCTTGCTCGGACAGGCCGGAGGCGTTGGCGCTCAAGTAACTGCGCAACGCATCGGTATAGACCGCCCGGTCGGCCGGGTCGCCGAGCGAGTTCAGCAGAAGCTGGGTTCGGGTCAATCCGATACGGGCGTAGAAGCGTGCGGCCAAGGCGATCAGTTCGGTGTCGAGATCGGGATCGGAGGAGCCGATGACCTCGGCCCCAACCTGGTCGAATTGACGGAACCGACCTTTCTGCGATTGTTCGTACCTGAAGTTGGCCCCCGAATACCACGCCTTCCACGGCGTCACCGGTCGGCGCTGGGCGAACATCCGACAGAGGCTGGCGGTCTGTTCGGGACGGAGCGAGATCATTCGTCCACCCTTGTCCTCGAAGCTGTACAGCTCCTTCTTCACCACGTCGGTGGCCTCGCCGAGCCGGACGAACACGCCTACCTCTTCGAACATCGGGGGCGCCACATGCCCGAATCCGGCTTTGGTCGCTTCGTCGGCGAAGATCTCGACCATCGCCCTCATCCGATCGGTGACCGGGGGCATCAGATCCCGGGTCCCCGGTAGAGCTTGGAACTGAGGCGACGCCATGACCAATCGAGGCTACGGCCTCGCCGCCCTCTTCCAGTGACTTGACCGCACCATTGGGTTAGCGTTGGCCACCATGCGGACGTGGTGGAATTGGCAGACACGCCAGGTTTAGGTCCTGGTGCTCTAAGGAGTGTGAGGGTTCAAATCCCTCCGTCCGCACACACCTCACAGTGAAGACATCTCGGCAGTGCAGCAAGATTGGCCGTTTCCGTTCTGCTCGCTCGTGCGTTGTTCAACGAGGTCCTGGTGCTCTAACGAGTGTGAGAGTTCAAATCCCCGTCCGCACTCGCCCCCGAACCGGGCAGGACCCGATGGGCGTCGTACACGGCTTCGACACGCCGCAACCGACCCAGGATGGTGTTCAGGTGGCTCGGATCGGCAATCTCGAACTCGAATTGGAGCCGTGCGATCCGGTCCGATCCGGTCACGGTGCTCGAGCCGATGATGTTGATCTGGTGCTCGGCGAAGATGGCGGACAGGTCGCTCAACAGACGGGATCGGTCGTAGGCCTTGATCTCGATCGCAGCGACGTAGAGATCTTCTGTCCGCTCGCCCGACCAGTCCACGTCGATCAAGCGGTCATTCTGGGATTGCGTCAACGACAGTGCGTTGGCGCAATCGGCACGGTGTACCGACACCCCTCGGCCGCGGGTCACGAATCCTACGATCTCGTCTCCCGGCACCGGCGTGCAACACCGGCTCAGTCTGATCATCACATCGTCGAGCCCTTCGACGTGGACGCCCGTGCCCGACGTACGCCGCCGCGGTTGACTGACCGTGATCGGCCTCACGATCCCTTCGGCTTCGTCCGCCTCTCCCACGAGCTCCCGGCGGGCCCGCGTGGCGACCGACTCCGGCGAAATATGATGCTCGCCGACCGCCGCGTACAGAGCGTTCACATCGTCATAGTTGAGGACGGTGGCGACCTTATCGAGGACACCTTTGTCCATGAGCTTGCGCGACGGCAGGTTCTCCTTCTTGAGCGCCCTGGCTACCGCTTCGGAACCGTTGGCGATCGCGTCGGAACGTCGCTCTTTGGAAAACCATTGCTTGATCTTCGACGTGGCCCTCGGCGTCGCGGCGAACGTGAGCCAGTCACGCGAGGGTCCTGCTCCTTCTGCCTTCGACGTCAGAACCTCCACGGTCTCGCCGCTTTCGAGCTTTTCGGACAGAGGCATCAAGCGACCGTCGATCTTGGTGCCGATCGTCCGGTGCCCCACATCGGTGTGGATGGCGTATGCGAAATCGATCGCCGTCGCGCCCGCATGGAGGGTGATCACATCGCCGGCCGGGGTGAAGACGAAGATCTCGTCGCTGTCGAGGTCGGTCTTCAGGTTGTTCATGAACGCCAGCGGGTCCGACGTGTCGGTGTTCCAGTCGATGATCCGATCCAGCCAGGGCGCGTCGTTGGCCACGGCCTGGTCCTTGTAATCGAAATGTGCCGCCACTCCCCGCTCGGCCCGCTGGTGCATCTCCAACGTTCTGATCTGCACCTCGATCGGTTTGCCCAACGGGCCGATCACGGTCGTGTGCAAAGACTGGTAGAGGTTGAACTTGGGCATGGCCACGTAGTCTTTGAAACGGCCCTGTACGGGTTTCCATGTTGCGTGGATCGATCCGAGCGCCGCATAACAGTCGCGGATGCTCTCGACCACGACCCGAATGCCGATCAGGTCATGAATCTCGGCGAACGCCTTGTCCTTCAACATCATCTTCTCGTAGATGCTGTACAGGTGCTTTTCACGACCCTGGACCTTGCCGTCGATGCCGAGTTCGTGCAGCTTCATCTCGACCTCGGCGACCAGTTGGGTGAGGAGCAGGTCCCGTTCCGGGGCCCTGACGGCCACCATGTCCTCGATCTCGGCGTAGCGCTTGGGGTGGAGCGCCGCAAAGGACAGGTCCTCGAGTTGCGTCTTGACTTCTTGCATACCCAGACGGTGCGCCAACGGCGCGTACACCTCGAGGGTCTCTCTCGCCGTGCGCTCCTGTTTCCACGCCGGCATCGCACCGATCGTTCTGAGATTGTGGAGACGGTCGCACAGCTTGATGATCAGGACCCTCATGTCCTTGCTCATCGCCACCAACATCTTCCTGAACGTGGCTGCCTGCTGGGCCTCCTTGGAGTCGAAACTGATGCGATCGAGCTTGGTGACGCCGTCGACGATCGCCGCAACGTCCGCGTTGAGCTGCGCTTCGATGTCGCCGAGCGTCATCCCGGTGTCCTCGACGGCATCGTGCAGCAGCGCCGCAGCGACCGTGATGGCGTCGACCCCGAGCGAGGCGACGATCCGGGCGACCGCGAGCGGATGGGTTATGTACGGCTCGCCGCTCCTGCGTTGTTGTGACGAATGCGCTGCTGACGCCATTTCGAACGCCCTGACGATCATCTCCTGGCTGGCGCGGCGATTCGGCCCCGTGAAGGCTGCCAACACGGGTTCGAGCGCCACCTCGGGGAGCGGCCGCTCCCGACGCCAGGGAAGGACCCGCTGGACGGTCATGACCATGTTTCACAGTGTAGAACACCGGTGATGGAGGGCGGCTCCCCTGCAAACCCGCTGAGCCGGAGTACCGTTTCGGAGCGATATGGAGAACTTGATACTTCCCGCCCTGGTGTTGGCCGCCTACTTCGCCTTCGTCTACCCGCAGCTCAAGCGCAAACGCGACTACCGCGCCCTCCAGGCCGCGATGGCCGAAGGCGACGAAGTGGTGATGGACTCGGGCCTCCACGGAATCATCACGGTCCTGGACGAGTCGGTCGTGTACCTCGAGGTTGCCGATGGGGTGGAGCTCAAGTTCAGCCGGAGTTCGATCGCATCCCGGCTGAGTACTACCGCCGAGGAAGACGACGGCAGCTCATGAACAGCCAGGGCGTCCGCGCTCTCGGTCTCGTCATCGTGAGCCTCGCTGCCTTCACCGCCACGCTGATATCGGGGAACCAGCCGCTCCTGGGACTCGACCTGCAGGGCGGCGTATCGGTCGTGTACCAACCAACAGGCAATGACGTGTCGGACGAGGCGCTCGACGAGGCGACCGAGATCATCAGGAATCGGGTCGATGCCCTCGGGGTCGCCGAGCCCGAGATCAGCCGGCAGGGTCAGACGATCGTCGTCGACCTTCCCGGCGTCGAAGAGCAACAGCGGGCCTTGGAATTGGTGGGACAGACCGCCGAACTGCGTTTTCGGCCCGTACTGATCGACTTCGGGCTGATCGACCTCAGCGAGCCTGACGCCGAAACGGACACGACCAGCGACTCGGGTACAACGACCGAGGACGGCCTCGCTCCCCTGCGCCGGGATCGCCAGACCGATGAAGGTCGAGAGCCCGACGAGGACGGGTCGACCACCCCTGCCGAGACGCTCAGCCCTCTGGAGGTGCAGATCACCGAGCGTTGCCTCACCGGTGAGTTGACCCCGCCGGAGGAGGACATCGCTGATCAGGTGGTCCTCCTGCCGAGCGAGACCGGGAGCGTCCTTTGCCTGGGTCCGACCCTGCTGACCGGCACCGCGCTCGAGTCGGCCTCGGCTGGCCTTGGCAGTTCGCAGGGATGGCAGGTCAACCCGGTCTTCAGAGAAGGACCAGACGGGATCGACCTCTTCAACCAGGCTGCTGCGATCTGCAATCAGGCGCTCGAAGCATGTCCGACGGCCCGGCTGGCGATCGTCCTCGACGGTTTGGTCCAATCGGCCCCGACGATCAACTCGTCGTTCTTCAGCCGCGACCGAATCGAGATCACGGGGAATTTCACCCCCGAGGAGGCCGACGATCTGGCGACCGCACTTCGGTTCGGCGCCCTGCCCGTCGAACTCGAAGCGCAGCAGACCCGAACGATCAGCGCCACGATCGGCACCGACGTGCTTCGGTCGGGCGTGATCGCCGGCCTCATCGGTCTCGCGCTCGTCGCGGTGTATCTCCTTGCCTACTACCGACTGGCAGGCCTGGTCGCACTGGTCGGTCTGGTGATCTCGGCCATGTTGCTGTGGTCGATCATCAGCTTTCTCGGCGCCCGGCTGGGCCTGGCATTGTCGTTGTCGGGTGTCGTCGGGCTGATCGTCGCCATCGGTGTGTCCGCCGACTCCAACATCGTCTACTTCGAGAACGTCAAGGATGCGGTGGCGAGCGGGAAAAGGGTCGCCACCTCCGTCGAACGGGCCTACCGGAACTCGATCAGCACGATCATCAAGGCCGACGTCGTCAGCCTGATCGCCGCCGGACTGCTCTATTTCCTCACCGTCGGTGCGGTGAAGGGATTCGCCCTCTACCTCGGAATCGCCACGATCCTCGACTTGATCATCGCGATGGTCTTCATGCGGCCGATGCTGCTCTGGCTGGCCGAGAGTCAGGCCGTGCAACACAATCCGCGACTCCTCGGGCTACCCGAGGGCGCCGTCACGACCGTCACGATCAAGAAGTTGTCGGCGAACGCGCCAACCAGGAAGAAGGCCAAGCGATGAGTCTCGCCTCGGACCTGTACAACTCCAGATCGGAGATCGACTTTCGCCCGATCTGGCGGCGATCATTGCCGCTGTCGTTTGCACTGATCGTCGTGGGCCTGGCGATCATCCTCGTCCGCCCGCTGAATCAGAGCATCGAGTTCGAAGGGGGTGCGCTGTACTCCGTGCCGGTCGAGTCGTCGGTGACGGTGGGCGAGGTCCGCGACCTCCTCGCGATACCCGAGGCCCGGATCCAGAGGATCGAGAATGCCGACGGGACCATCGACATCAGGGTTCAGATTCCGACCGAACTCGCGCCGATCTTCGATGACGTGGGCACCGAGCTCGCCACGATCGCCCGCACGGGCGAACAGATCTCACGGGACACCGTCGGGCCCACATGGGGTGATCAGATCACCAACGCCGCCATCCGCGCCCTTGTCGCGTTCTTCGTCGTCGTTGCGATCTACCTCGCCGTTCGGCTGGAGCCCAAGATGGCGCTCGGCGCAATCGTTGCGGTCGTGCACGATCTCGTCATCACCGTGGCGATCTATGCGTTGTTCGGCTTCGAAGTCAGCCCAGCAACCATCATCGCGTTGCTCACGATCCTCGGATATTCGCTGTACGACACCGTCGTCGTCTTCGACAAGGTGCTCGAAAACGGTGCGGAGGCAAGCGGCAAACGCACCGACTATCCGGAGCTGGTCAACCACTCCATGAACCAGGTTCTCATGCGGTCGGTCAACACGACGATCACCACGATCCTCCCTGTGGCGTCGATGTTGATCATCGGCGCGCTCGTTCTC
This sequence comes from Acidimicrobiales bacterium, assembly GCA_024638805.1. Classification (GTDB taxonomy): domain Bacteria; phylum Actinomycetota; class Acidimicrobiia; order Acidimicrobiales; family SZUA-35; genus JABDIY01. Next base: position 1,390 of record JAHEJO010000131.1, on the reverse strand, counting down.
GGCGGCGACAGTCTGCGGGGCTTCGCCATCGCGTTGATCATCGGCTTGTTCCTCGGCGCCTACTCGTCGATCTTCCTCGCCGCGCCGTTTCTGGTGTCGATCAAGGAGCGTTTCCCCGACGCCGCGCCCGCCGAGCGAAGCTGACGGTCGGGGCGCGGTGGCCACTCCCCTCACCATCTCCATCGAACACGGAGACGGCAACGCCCGAGCGGGGACGATCCTCACGCCGCGAGGTGCCATTTCGACACCGGTCTTCATGCCGGTCGGTACGAGAGGCGCGGTCAAGACCCTCGATACTGGCGACATGGAGGCCCTCGGGACTCAGATCATGCTCGGCAATACCTACCACTTGATGGAACGGCCGGGGTCCGACGTGATCGAAGCTCTCGGAGGGCTCCACGGGTTCATGGATTGGGACGGCCATCTGCTCACCGACTCCGGCGGTTTCCAGGTGTTCTCCCTCAAACCCGAGGTGTCCGAGGACGGCGCCACGTTCAAGAGCATCTACGACGGATCGACTCAGCACCTCACGCCTGAACGTGCCATTCGTGTCCAGGAGCGGTTGGGGGCCGACATCGCCATGGCGCTCGACGTCGTCCCGGCGCTTCCCGCCCCACCTGTCGCGGTTCGGGGTGCAATGGAGCGCACGGTGCGATGGGCCGAACGCAACCGGGCGGCACACACCCGGCCCGATCAAGCTCTTTTCGGCATCGTACAAGGGGGAACCGACATCGAGATGCGGGCCGAGTCGGCAACGAGAACCGTCGACATCGGCTTCGACGGGTACGCGGTCGGAGGCCTCAGCGTGGGCGAGACCCGCGACCAGATGATCCCGGCTCTGGCCGCGGCCACGGCGGAACTACCGGTCGACCGGCCCCGGTACTTCATGGGCATCGGCGATCCGGTCGGTTTGATCGAAGCGGTCGCCAACGGAATCGACATGTTCGACTGCGTGCTGCCGACTCGGTTGGCCCGCCATGGCACCGCACTCACATCCACCGGGCGGCTCAACCTCAAACGGGCCGAGTTCGAAACCGATGATCAGCCGATCGATCCCGGCTTCCACCACCCGCTCAGCAGCCGATACAGCCGCGGCTACCTGCGCCACCTGTTGAAGGCGGGCGAGCCCACCGCCGGGCGCATCATCACGCTGCACAACCTTGCGTGGTTGTCCGATCTGACCAGGCAAATGCGCGACGCCATCGCCGCCGGCGCCTTCCATCAGCTCGGCGCCGAGATTCGGGGGGTCTGGAGCTGAGGCGTCCGCTGCGAGCGCAGCAGACAACCGCAGTCTCTACGGTGTCGGGCAGCCGACGCCGAGCCAAACCGGCACGGTTCGATTCGTCCCCGCCACAGTGCTCTTGCCAAGCTCGTAGAACTCCACGGAACC
>JAHEJO010000130.1 GCA_024638805.1 Acidimicrobiales bacterium | reverse complement strand
GGCTCGAAGATCACCCTGCGCTGAGGGGCGAACCGGCGGTCTGGCGTTTTTCACCGTGTCCTGCCACCGGTTCTGCCGGGAAGCCCGATTGGAGTCGTTGGGCCCTGGCGTGAGCGAGCAACCTGGGCGACGGTCGACGTTGTGAGTGTGACCTCAGACGTCGAAGTCGGGGCGCGGCCGCAGGCTCCCTCCGCTCCGACCCGCTGGCACGACCTCGACGCCTTGCGCGGCTTTGCGATGGTCCTCGGCATCGCTCTGCACGCATCGTTGTCGTTCTTCCCGGGCTTCTGGGTGGTGGAGGATGTCACCGCTGACAACGATGTGTATTTCGACGAGTTCTTCTACGGGGTGCACGGGTTCCGGATGCCGCTGTTCTTCCTGTTGAGCGGCTTCTTCACCGCGATGCTGTGGCGGCGGCGTGGGTTGAACAGCCTCGTGCGTCACCGGCTCCGTCGGATCGCACTGCCGCTGGCGATCGGAATGGTGACCGTGGTGCCGGCCGTGAACTGGACTATCGAGTGGGCGATCGACAACGGTGTGGCCGACTACGTCGACGAGAGCGGTGACATCTGGGCCGCCGCATTCCTGGGCAACGAGCGAGCTGTCGAGGTGCTGCTCGACCGCGGTGTCGACGTGAACGCGCCCAATGTCGGCGGAAACGGCGACACCCCGCTCCACGTGGCGGCCTACGTCGGCGACGCCGACATCGCCGGACTGTTGCTCGAGCGGGGAGCGGATCCGAACAGCACCGCACCCGGGGGAACCCCGATCGAGTACGCCGTCTTCGTCGGCAGTGAGGACGTGGCGGAGTTGCTCGTCGATGCCGGGTCCGTCGACCTGAGAGCCGCCGGCACGGACTGGCAGGACATATCGTTCTGGGGTGTCGGCGCCGAGGAGGCCGCGCAAGCCGAGGCCAAGTTCGGGCTCGAGAGTTGGCTGACCAGCTTGCACCACCTTTGGTTCCTGTGGTTCCTGCTCTGGATGATCGCCGGCTTCGCCGCGGTCGCGTTCATGGTCGACCGAGTCGCTCCCGGGACGACAACCCCCGGCGCGTGGTCGGGCCGGATCATGTGGGCGCTCATCCCCGGCACGCTCGTGCCTCAGTTGCTCATGGGGGATCGGGGAAAGATCGCGGTGTTCGGGCCGGACACCTCCACCGGCTGGCTTCCGGCTTGGCACGTGTTGGCCTACTACGCGGTGTTCTTCGCATTCGGCGCGTTGTTGTACGGGCGGCCCAACCGCAGCGGAGGGGTTCTCGTCGAGACGCTCGGCCGGTGGTGGATCGTCCTACTACCGCTGTCGTTCGTCATCGTGCTCCCGCTCGGGCTCCATTTGACCTTCGACACCGAGACCGAGTGGGTGGTGGTCTCGGTGGTGCAGGTTGCCTATGCGTGGTTGGCGATCGTTGCGTTGATGGGGGTGTTCCGGTCGTTCCTGGCTACACAGCGTCGAGGTGTTCGCTATCTCTCCGACTCTGCCTATTGGCTGTATCTCGCTCATCTGCCACTGGTGATCGTCGCTCAATCGTCGGTTCGCGAATGGGATTATCCGGCCACGGTCAAGTTCCTGGCCCTCACCGTCTCGGTAACCCTCGTGCTGCTCGGCTCCTACCAACTGTTCGTGCGCTACACGCCGATCGGGACCCTGCTGAATGGCAAACGGACTAGACCGGGGCGCCAGACGACCAGGCTGCCTCTGAGCCCTACCGGCGATGAACGAACGGCGTACAGGATGACGGCTGATCGAACCTTGGAGGACAGCGATGGCTGCAGAACTACAGACCGAGCCGGTGGTGCAGGCGGTGGCACCGGTGACATCGAGAGAGCGAGTACGGCCATGAGTGGTGCATTCCCGGCCGGTTCGCCGGCCATCGAGACATCGGCGATCTCGCGGAGCTTCGGCGACCTCGTGGCCGTCGACGGGATCGACCTGTCGGTGTCGCCCGGCGAACTCTTCTCCTTGCTTGGGCCCAACGGTGCCGGCAAGACCACCACGATCAGGATGCTGTGCTGCCTGCTGCGGCCCACCAGCGGCACTGCGACGATCATGGGACACGATGTCCGGAAGGACCCGCTGGCGGTGAAGCAGGTGATCGGTGTGTCGCCTCAGGAAACGGCGGTGGCGCCGAACCTGAATGCGTTGGAAAACCTGCGGTTGATGGCCGGGTTGCACGGCATCGACCGACAGCGGACGGCGACTCGTTCGGCCGAACTGATCGAGCTGATGGCACTGGGCGATCGGGCCACCGACAAGGCCAAGAACTTCTCCGGCGGGATGCAGCGCCGGCTGAGTATTGCGATGGCACTCGTCTCCGATCCCGAGGTCTTGTTCCTCGACGAGCCGACGATCGGGCTGGACCCGCAGGCGCGACGCGGGATGTGGGAGTACATCGCCGGTTTGAAGGGCGAGACGACGGTCGTGTTGACCACCCACTACCTCGAGGAAGCCGACGCGTTGGCCGACCGGATCGCCGTGATCGACGCCGGCAAGGTCGTCGCCCTCGGCACACCTACAGACTTGAAGTCCAGTGTGTCCGCGGGGCCGGTGACGGTGGTCGAGGCACCCGGCATCACCGACGAGGCGATCGCAGCACTCAGGTTGATCTATCCGGTCGTCCGAGTGGTCGATGGGGGAGTAGAGATCGGCGGTGACGGCGTGAGCGTCTACGACGTCGGCGACTGTCTGCGACCCTTCGAGATCGACATCCGATCCACCTACGCCAAACGTGCGTCACTCGACGACGTGTTCATCGAGCTGACCGGAAAGGAGCTCAGATCATGAGGGTCCGTGAGCTGGCGACGAGGAATCTGAAGGAGATCTTGCGGGATCCGCTCTCGCTGGGGATCGCGGTCGCGCTGCCGATCCTTCTACTCCTCACGCTGCAGGCGCTCGGAGGTGATGGCGTGCCATTCCTGACGCCGACATTGCTGACCCCGGGGATCGTGCTGTTCGGTCTGGTGATGGTGATGTTCAGCTCGGCCATGATCCTCTCGAGAGATCGCGAAACGGCGCTGCTGGCCCGCCTGCTCACCGCGCCGTTGCGCTCGAGCGACTTCGTCGCCGGCTATTCGCTGCCCTATGTACTGGTGGCGTTGGTGCAAACCGCTGTACTCATGGCGATCGGTGCACTGCTCGGGCTCCGGGTGGAGGGATCGTTGGCCCTGGTCGTGTTCGTGTTGGCGCTGACCGCGGTGTTCTACGTGGCCCTGGGGATGATCATGGGTTCGTTCCTGACGCTTGGTCAGGTGTCGGGTGCCTATGCGTTGATCCTGATGCTGACGATCTTCGGCGGTGCGTGGTTCGATCTGCAGGAGATCGGCGGTGTGTTCTTGACGATTGGCGACCTGCTGCCGTTCAAGCATGCGCTCGATGCGACCAGGGCGGTGATGGCTGATGGTGCCGGGTTCGGTGACATCGCAGGTGACATCGCCTGGGTGGCCGCCTATACCGTCGCTGCGGTCGCAGCTGCCATCGCAGCTTTCCAGCATCGAATGACCGAGTGATCGTCTGGTCGTTGGTGGCGCAGCGGATTCCGTGACCCGGCAACCGAGACCTAGGATCGAGGCGTGGGCCACGACCATCACGACCACGATCACCCCGAGTCCTCCGAACTCAGCGAGATCGAGTTGCGGGTCCGATCCCTCGAGTCGCTCCTCACCGAAAAGGGATACGTCGACGCCGCTGCTCTGGACGAGCTGATCGAGATGTACGAGCACAAGGTCGGCCCGCGCAACGGAGCCCAGGTGGTCGCACGATCGTGGAACGATCCCGAATTCAGGGAGTGGTTGCTGGCCGATGCCACCGCCGCCATCGCGTCGCTCGGCTTCACCGGCCGGCAGGGCGAGGACATGATCGCGCTGGAGAACACCGATGACGTGCACAACATGGTCGTGTGCACCCTGTGCTCGTGTTATCCGTGGCCGGTGCTCGGGTTGCCGCCGGTGTGGTACAAGTCGGCCCCCTATCGCAGCCGGGCCGTCGTCGAACCTCGAACCGTGCTGGCCGAGTTCGGCACCCATCTGGGCGATGACGTGGAGATCCGGGTGTGGGACAGCACGGCCGAACTCCGCTACCTCGTCGTGCCCGAGCGGCCGGCCGGCACCGACGGCTGGTCCGAGGAACAACTCGCTGCCATCGTGACCCGCAACTCGATGATCGGCACCGAGGTGGTGTCCGTGCCATGAACGGTGCTCACGACATGGGTGGATCGCACGGCTTCGGACCCGTGGTGGCCGAGGAGAACGAGCCGGTGTTCCACGCCCGGTGGGAGGCTCGGGCGCTCGCCCTCACGTTGGCCGCCGGGGTCGGTGGCCGGTGGAACATCGACATGTCCCGCTTCGCCCGAGAGGACACAGCGCCGGCCGACTATATGAGCCGCAGCTATTACGAGACCTGGCTCTACGGGCTCGAGAAGCTGATCGTCCAACAGGGCATGGTCAGATCCCAGGAGGTCGCCGACGCGCTCGACGGCGGGTCGTTCGAGCCGGTGGCAGAACCCCGACTGACCGCCGAGCGAGTCGAGGTGGCCATGACCGCCGGCCCCACCAACCGTATCGACATCGATGTGAGCCCCACCTACACCGTCGGTCAGACCGTCCGGGCCAGGGCGTCGGCGCCCCGGGGGCACACGCGCCTGCCCCGCTACGCACGCGGTCACGTCGGCGTGATCGACCGTGATCATGGCGTCTTCCCGTTTCCCGACACCAACGCCCACGGCGCCGGACCGAAACCCCAGCACGTCTACTCCGTGCGCTTCGACGCCGCCGAGCTGTGGGGCGCCGACGGCCAGGGGGGTTCGGTCTATGTGGACCTCTGGGACGACCACCTCGAGCCGGCCTCGTGAGCCACGGTGATCCGGGCGTCGCCGCCCTCCCCACGTTGCCCCGCGACGCCGACGGGCCGGTCTTCGCCGAACCATGGCAGGCGCAGGTGTTCGCCATGGCCGTGCGCCTCCACGAGCAGGGCCATTTCACGTGGCCCGAGTGGGCGGCCCAGCTCAGCGATCAGATCGCGACGGCGGATCCCGAGACCGAGTATTACGAGCATTGGCTGGCCACCCTCGAGGTCATGGTCGCACGATCGGGGATCTCGTCGCCGATCGAACTGGCCGAGCGCCGGGAGGAGTGGCGCCACGCCGCCGCTACCACCCCCCACGGCCAAGCGATCGAGCTCTGATCTCACTTTTTGGTCAGCGCGCTTCGAGATACCCGTAGGGATCGGCACCGGCGGCGAGCGCATCTCTCACCACCCAGGTCACCCAGGTCGTCCGGTGGATGACGGACGCTGGTCGCCGACCCGCGCCTTCAGCTGCAGCGCCTCCGCCCCAGGTGGCTCTGCAGGATGCTCAAGGGGATGAAGGTGGTCACGGCCCAGCCGATCACCGTCAACGTGACCGCCGAGGTGGCGAGGATGACGACCGCCCAGATCACCGACAGTATGATCCACGCCGCTGGCACCAGCCAGGGGCGCCTTTCGAGCGGGTCGGCGATCACGCTGCTCAGCATCTGGCGGAACCTCCTCGGGGATCGAAGTGTGCCCGGCAGTCGGAGACCGATCAGACGGTTCGTCCTGCGAAGGCGGCCAGCCTGGCAAGGGGATCGTCGCTGGAGGGCTCAACCGCGGCGGCGAAGCCCTTGCCCTCGCCCCGAGTTTCTGGAGTGATGATCGCGTCGGCCTGACCCTGTGTGAAGGCCACGAGGCTGGCTGGAGCGGGGACGCTCTGTCCGGTGGCCTGGGCGAGGTCCCAGGCGTGGATCAGGAATTCGAGATTGAGGATCCCGAGTGGGAACGTTGCGGGCGCCTCACGACCGAAGAAGTCGATCTCGCCGTCGGCTCCTCGTTCTCGCCAGGCCGACAGAGCCGGCTCGACGGCCTGGGCCAGGTAGTCCTCGGCCGAGACGGCCTCGATGTTCTCTGCGATCTCGGCCCCTGCGACGGCTCCCAGGGATCGGACGCTGCCCATCACGTGTTCGACGAGATCATGAACGGTGAACTCGGTGCACGGAGTCGGCCGTTCCCGATCGTCGGGTCCGAGGTTGGCCACGACGTTGTGGCAGAGATGCCAGCTCGCCTCGATAGCGCTGAGGTTGTCGTAGTCCTCGACGCCGAGGCACCACGAGTCGGGTCCTGCGTGTCCCCGAGTGGCTGCGTCAGCGAGTCGGTCGGCGTAGTGTTCCCAGCCCTCGCGGTGCCCGGCGGCGGCCTCGGCATCGAGTCCCCGGTGGGTCAGGCGAACCAGCGTCTTGTCGCCGACCGCCTCGAACTCGACCTCGACGGTTGACGCACCCGGTGCGACGGCGTCGTCACCGACCCAGCCCCAGCTGTACACCACCCGCTTCCCTGGTTCGATCTCGGAGAACGTTCCCGATGCGATGTTGCCCGGGATCACGGTGAAGCGATACTCACCCCCGACGCGAAGGTCGACGCTGGCGCTGACCGCCTGCCATCGGCGGAGACGCTCGGGCTGGGTGAAGAGCTCGAACGCTTCGTGGGGTGTCGAATTGATGATGCGTTCAATGACGATCGGGTTGGCCATCGGTCATCCTCCTGGATGTCAGTTTGCGGGCGGCGGTTTCGAGGTCGTCCAGCTCGTTGACCAGGAAGAGTTCGATCGACGACCTGGCGTGAGCGATTCCGTCGGGGTTGAGTCGGTACAGCCGCCGCCGCCCCGCCTGCCGTTCGTCGACCAACCCCGCCTCGCGGAGCAGACGAAGATGCTGGGAGACGGCCGGCCGTGAGATGTCGATCCGCTCGGCCAGCTCGCCGACCGCCGACTCGCCCATCTCCGACAATCGAGCGAGGATCTCACGCCGCCGAGGCTCCGAGATCACCTCCAACAGGGTCATGTGGGAACCGTAAGTATCTACTTACCCGTTGTCAAGTGTCGCATCCGCCTGACCAGCGACGGACACGACGGGATTCGCACCGCGCCTCCGGCGCCCTCTGGCCGGTGCGATAGTCCAGCACCACCGCCCGCCGGAGAGCTAGCCTTGGAGTGTGGATCGCCAGCGTCGGCAGACGACATGACCGCATGGCGACCCGCCATCGATCGGCCGGATGAGAGGGTCGCTCGATGAGCGAAGAGCAGCAGAGCGCTCCGGCAGCCTTGTTCAACCGACTGCTGGGATCAGTCGTCACGCCCGTGGTCGACTCGGTCGATGTCGACCACATCGTGGAGCAGATCGATGTCAACGATGTGGTCGATCGACTCGATCTGGACCATGTGATCGCCGGCGTCGACCTCAACGTGATGCTGGATCGCTTGGATCTGGACCGGTTGTTGGATCGGATGGATCTGGATCGGTTGTTGGATCGGATGGATCTGAACCGGTTGCTGGATCGGATGGATCTGAACCGGTTGCTGGATCGGCTCGAGCTGGATCGGTTGCTGGATCGGATGGATCTGAACCGCTTGTTGGATCGGCTCGACGTCGATCGGCTGATCGGTCGGCTCGACATCGATGCGGTCGTGCAGCGGGTCGATCTGGATGCCGCCATCGACACCGTCGACATCGATCGCGTGATCGCCCGAGTCGACATCGATGCGGTCGTGCAGCGGGTCGACCTGAACGCGGCCATCGACACCGTCGATATCGATCGCGTGATCCGACGGGTGGATCTGGACGCCGCGGTCGACCGCGTCGATCTCAATCGCGCCATGGACCGGGTGGACATGAACGCGGTGGTCGAACGAACCGAGCTCGGCTCGATCATCGCCCGGTCCACCACCGGCGTCTTCGGCCAACTCCTCGACGTTGCCAGAACTGAGGTGATGGGCGTGGACCAGATCGCACAGGGAGTTCCCGCCCGCGTGTTGCGGGGAACCCGTCTCGAGATTCCGGCTGCACCTGCCGGCGTGCCGAGCGCAGCGGAAGAGGCGCCGGACCGCGTCCTCACCGCCTCTGAACGGGCGGTCGCCTTCCAGGGTCGCTACGCCGGTTCGGTGTCGCGCTTCCTCGGTTTCGTCACGGACCAGTTTGCGATCGGCGCCCTTTTCGCGCTCGGTTCACTTCTCGTCTCGGCGGCCTTCACCGTCGTCATCGGTGCAGACCTGGATCTGTCCGAGGATCGTCTCCTCATCGTGATCTCCTATGCTGTCTGGGCATTCGTCTACTACGCCGGCTCCCTGGCCGCGACGGGACGAACGATCGGCAAGTCGATCGCGGGTGTCCTCGTCGTCGACGCCGCAGGTGGCCGGTTGAGCGGCAGAGCGGCGGCGCTGCGTACGGTCGCGTTCCCGATCAGTTTCTTGTCGTTCGGTGTCGGGCTCCTCATCGGCCTGTTCCGGCGGGACCGA
>JAHEJO010000129.1 GCA_024638805.1 Acidimicrobiales bacterium | reverse complement strand
GGAGCTCTCGTGAGGTTCGTTGCCGCCTTGATCGCGTGTGCGATGGTCGCCGCCGGCTGTGGCGGCGACTCCTCCGACGAGACGCTCAGCGGCTTCGAGCGCACCCCGACTCCGATCGTCAACGGTGTCTCGCTACCGGCGGCGAGCGGCGACGGTGCGCCGTTCACATTCCAAGCCGCCACCGATGACGGGCTCTTGCTCGTCTACTTCGGGTACACGAATTGCCCGGACGTCTGCCCGACCACCCTTTTCGATCTCCGCACCGCACTCGACGGTCTCTCGTCCGGTCAATCGAGCCGAATCAGCACCGCGATGATCACGATCGACCCCCAGCGCGACACCGACGACGTCCTGATCCGCTACGTGCGGTCCTTCCTGCCCGATGCCACAGCGGTGAGGACATCGGTCGACCCCGATCTGCGAATGGTGGCCGATGCGTTCGGCGCTGACTACGGCGTCACGACCGATGGCGACGGTGGCATCGACGTGATCCACACCGGCTCGCTGTATGCGGTCGACGGATCGGGTGAGCTGCTCGTCACGTGGCCCTTCGGCGTCCCGTCCAGCGATATCGCCCGAGATCTCGACATTCTCCTGAACCGGGTGGCGGCGTGAGCCGACACGTACTCCGTGCCGGGGGAGGGGTCGCGACGATGCTGCTCGTCGTGATCGCGGTCGTCGGATGCTCATCATCGTCCCAACCCTTCGACGTGGCCGAGGTGGCAGGGTCCAGCACCCCGGACTTCGAGTTCGAGATCCCGGCCGGCGCCGGGCTGGCACTCGACGCCGGCAATCCGTTGGAGATCCTGCCCGCCGAGCTGCGTGCCGAGGTCGGACAGTCGATCGAGATCGTCAACGTCGACGACCGCGGTCATCTGATCGGCCCGTGGTTCGTCGGCGCCGGCGAGACACTCCGTCAGGAGTTCACCTCACCGGGAGAGTTCATCGGGACGTGCACCGTGCATCCGAGTGGGGAGATCCGCGTGATCGTGGAGGGCGGATGACCGACCGGGCGCTGTGGTCGTCGGTGATCATCGTCGTCCTGCTCCTGGCCATTCCTCGTCCGGCTGCGGCAGATCCGCCCGGTCCAACCGAGTATCTGAGCGAGGTGACAGCGGTCGAACCACCGACCGATCTGATCGCAGTCCGGATGATCGGTGGCGACAGCTTCTTCGAACTCGAGCAGCTGGAGGCGGTCGAGGTGATCGTGATCGGTTACCAGGCCGAGCCGTACCTCCGGTTCACCCGGGCGGGCATCGTCGAGCGGAATCGGCGATCTCCGACGACCTACCTCAACCAAGCGCGGTACGGCACAGGTGATCTCGTGCCCGCCCTCGCCGACCCGGCCGCCGAACCCGAATGGGAAACGGTCGCCGTCAATGGCCGTTACGCCTGGCACGACCACCGGACCCACTGGATGAACCCGGTCCGTCCACCGGGCGCCGAACCCGGCGACCAGATCCTCGAAGCGGTCATCCCCATCGACATGGAAGGTGTGCGAATCGACATCACTGTGATCTCCTCACTCCAGGGTGATCCGGATCCGCTCTTCGCCGTCCTGGCCGCGGTGGCTGGGATCGCCCTCAGCGCCGCCGTTCTCCGTGCAGCACTTCGGACAGGAGCCGCGGTCGCAGCGGTGGTCGCTCTTCTCGCACTTGGGGTCGGAGCGGTGGCGGTGCTGTCGGTTCCGAGCGAGACGGAACCGTCCGCAACACTCTGGTTGCCACCGGCGATCGCCGTCGGCACCGCGCTCGGCGCGCTCCTCGCGCGGCCGAGTACGCGGCCCAGCGTCCTCGGTATCGGGCTCCTGGGCGTCGCCGGTGTCCAATTGATGTTGTGGGCGGTCCTCAGCAGGACGATGGTGACCAAACCGATCCTGCCCACCCAGTTCCCCTGGGAAGGGGTCCGTACCGTCGTGGTCGTGGCCGGCTTGGTGGGGGTCGCCATCTCGATTCGTTTCCTGATCGCCATCACGAGCATCATGCGAACCTCACAGCTGCCGGAGTTGGCCTCCTGAGCAAATCTCCAGGGCATTTCTGCCCGCCGAAGCGAAAAGATCTAGGGTGAACTGGTCGCCAACAGGAGGAATTCCACATGACCGACGAAAATGCGGGGACACCCCCCGGCTGGTATTACGCCGCGGGTGATCCGCCGGGGACGCAACGCTACTGGGACGGTGCCCAATGGCAGGGTGGACCCCAACCCGTGGCCGCCGGACCCGGCGCAATGGCCGGGACCGCCGCCAACGAGCTGGCCGGCCCTGGTCAGCGTCTGTTGGCCAGGATCGTTGACATTTTGATCCTGATCATTCCGCTGGGCATCGTCGTCGCCGTCTTCGGCCAGGCGAACTTCGTCGGCGGCCTGGTCACCTTCCTTCTGGCCGGGGCCTACGAGGTCTACTTCCTCGGCACGAGGGGAGCGACGATCGGCAAGTCGGTGATGAACATCAAGGTCGTCACCGAGGAGTACGCCGACATCGACTACGAGGTCGCCGTCAGACGGTACGCGATCAACATCCTCCAGGTCATCCCCGGCGTGGGCCAGTTCCTCAGCGGCATCGTCGGTCTTGCCACGATCGTCATGATCTTCGTCGACAAGCGCCGTCAGGTTCCCTGGGACAAGATCGCCAAGACGGTCGTGGTCAAGGCGTAGAACCCGGCCGAGGCATCGACGACGTCTCTGTCCCCGAGGACCCGCTGGAGCTTGTGATCACGAGATGATCTGGCGCCCGATGATCTCTTTCATGATCTCGTTGGTGCCCCCGTAGATCTTCTGCACTCGGGCATCTCTCCATGCTCGTGCGATCGGGTACTCCTCCATGTACCCGTAGCCGCCGTGGAGTTGTAGGCACCTGTCCATCACCCGGCATTCGAGTTCTGTCGTCCACCATTTTGCCTCGGCTGCGTCTTCGGGGGTCAGCTCGCCGGCCATGTAGGCCACGGTTTGGCGATCGAGGAAGACCTGGGCGATGTCCAACTCCGTTCTCATCTCGGCCAACTCGAACTTGGTGTTCTGGAACGCACCTATCGGCTGTCCGAACGCGGTGCGTTCCTTCACGTAGTCGACGGTCCAATCGAACGCCGCCTTGGCGTGGTGAAGGGCACTGATCGACAGGCTCAACCGTTCTCGGGGAAGGTTGCGGACGAGGCCGAAGAAGCCCTCACCCTCATGGCCGAGCAGGTTCTCCACCGGGACTCGCACATCGCTGAAGAAGAGTTCGGCGGTGTCCTGGGCGTGCATGCCGACCTTGTCGAGGTTGCGACCGCGGCTGAAACCCTCCATTCCGTCCTCGACGACCAGCAGACTCATCCCTCGGTGCCTCTCACCGGGGTTGGTCTTGACGGCCACGATCACCAGTGACGAGTTGATGCCGTTGGTGATGAAGGTCTTGGCGCCGTTGACGATGTAGGAGTCGCCGTCTCTCACCGCGGTGGTGGCGATGCTCGCAAGATCCGAACCGGTGCCCGGTTCGGTCATCGCGATCGCGGTCATCGACTCTCCCGAGCAGACGCCAGGCAGCCATCGGGCTTTCTGCTCATCGTTGGCCATGTCGATGAAGTACGGCAGGCAGATGTCGTTGTGGAGAGCGATGCACATCCCGCTGGCCATGACCCCCGCACGCTGGATCTCCTCGTTGAGCACGACGTTGAAACGCCAGTCGGCCACGCCGCCGCCGCCGTATGCCTCGTCGACCTCGATACCGAGGAAGCCCAGGTCTCCGGCCTTGCGGAACATCTCGAGATCGACGACGCCGGCGGCCTCCCATCGATCCGCGTGGGGAACGATCTCGGCCTCGACGAACGCCCGTGCACTCGACCGGAACTGTTCATGCTCGTCGTCGAACAGTGTGCGGCTCAACATGACAGGAACGTTACCCAGCGCCACCCTCGGGTGTGTAGTCGGTTGGCCCCCTACCATCATTGCGCGTATGTTCGAGTCCGCTGCTTCTGAGCACCCAGCCACGGATGCACCGGCCTGGGCACCGTCGGCCGAACCGGGCGGTACGACGATCGTACTGGTGGGCGGCGACGCCCCGACCCCAGCTCAGGTTGCGTGGGCGATGAACCTTTCGGATTCGACGTACGTGATCGCGGCGGACAGCGGCGCTGACCACGCGCTCGCTCTCGGCCTGAGGGTCGACGCAGCCGTCGGCGACTTCGACTCCATATCGGATCAGGCCAGGCAGTGGCTCACCGACTCCGACACACCGGTCGTCGCTCACCGGGCCGACAAGGATCTGAGCGATCTCGAGCTCGCCCTCGAGTTGGCCAGCGTCCGTTCACCTTCATCGGTCGTCGTGGCCGGCCTCAGCGGAGGACGGGTCGACCATGGCCTACTCAACCTGGTCGTTCTGGCCGATCCGCGATGGAAGAACGTGTCGGTACAGGGTCTCGCCGCCGACTGTCTGGTCACGGTCGTCCACGATCATGCCCACCTCAGCGGAACACCCGGATCGCTCCTGTCGATCGTGCCCATCGGAGGACCGGCGACCCTTTCGACCGAGGGGCTTCGGTACCGCCTGCGCCGCGAGCCACTGAGCCCCACATCATCCAGAGGTCTCAGCAACGTGATCATCGCCGACCGGGCCGATGTGACCGTCCACGACGGTGTCGTCCTGGTGGTGCAGCCCGAAGCGGGTGAAGGCCGGTGGTAGCTGCCCGGGCCTCGCACATGTCCGATCGGGCTTCACGCCGTCGACAGAGGCGGCTGAACCGTCGCGGCTGGCTCCAGCGCCTCGTCATCATCATCAACGTCTTCGGGATCGCATTCGCACTCGGAGCGGCCTACTTGATCCGGGCCAGCTACGGCCGAGTCGAGGCGATCGAACGGGTCGATCTCGGCGGCACCCTCACGCCGGTCAATTCGGAGTCCCGACCGGGTCAGCGCATCCTCAACGTGCTTCTCGTCGGGTCGGATTCCGCCGCGTCACTCGACGATGGCGATCCAATCCGGGCCGGTCGCCAGGGCGAACGCAACGGCGACGTGATCATCGTTGCCCACGTCGACGAGCGCGACGGCAGCGCCGCTCTCCTGTCCATTCCACGAGATCTGTGGGTCCCGATTGCCGGAACCGAACGGGAGGCCAAGATCAACAGTGCCTTCGCGGTCGGTGGCCCGGCCATGCTCATCGACACGATCGAAGCCAGCTTCGGTATCCCGATCCACCATTACGTGAACGTCGATTTCGCCGGTTTCCAGGGTCTGGTCGATGCGCTGGGCGAAGTCGAAGTGTGGTTCGAGACGCCGGCGCGGGACTGGAACACCCAGACCAACCAGTCCCAAACCGGATTCGAGATGCTCCAGCGGGGCTGTCAAGCTCTCGACGGTCCCCTCGCGCTCGCCTACGTACGCTCGCGGTTCTACCAGACGATGGACGACGACGGCGTCTGGGTTTCCGAACCGGCCAGCGACCTCAATCGGATTCGGCGGCAACAGGGCTTCCTCAAACAAGTGGCGGCCAAGGCGATCAGTTCCGGGTCCCGCAACCCGTTCGTCTTCAGCGGTCTCGTCGACGTCGCCGTGGAACATGTCACGCTCGACCAAGAACTCACACCCGCAGTCCTGCTCGATCTCGGAGGAGCGTTCCGGGAATTCGACAGCGACAGCCTCCAGGCGTACAGCCTGCCCGCCGAATTCGGGTGGGTCGGCTCGGCAAGCGTCCTTTTCGCCGACCCCGAGGAATCAGTACCGATCCTCGAGATGTATCGGGGGGCTGAGTCCAGCGATCCGCGCACAGTTCGCGTCGAGATCGTCCACACCGCCGACACCGCCGATGCTGCGGTCACGGTGTCCCACAATCTCCTGATCCGGGGTTTTGGTGAGGTACCGCTCAATCTTGCACCGCTCGAACACGCCGGAGTCGAGCTCCGCTACGGTCCCGGTGCCCGTCAAGCGGCTGACGTGGTTGCCCAGGAGATGGGAGAACCCGTCCGCCTCGTCGAGGTCGGCGGCTTGCCCGGCCGAACAGTCGTGATCGCCATCGGGGGTCCCCCTTCCGAGTCCGGTCTGCTCAGTCCCGAGATCGAGCAACCCGTGGACGCCCCGAAAGCTGATCCGGGGAAGTCAACTGCGGCGACCTGCGGCCGATAACCACAGCACGGGTCTGTACAGCGATGGACCACCTGCCGGGCAGGTAATTCCACCCGACCAGGCCCGATGTCGTTGAGAGCTAGTCTGCAATCGGCTAGCGGGAACCCGAAGTTTGGAAGAGCAAAACATGGCAACGATCGCCGTCATCGGAACTGGATATGTGGGTCTGACAACCGGCGCATGTTTCGCTCATCTGGGTCACGACGTGATCTGCGCAGACATCGACGCCGAGAAGATCGCCCAGCTCCAGGATGGGCAGATCCCGATCGTCGAAGAAGGGCTCGACCGGATCGTGGCCGAGGCGCTTTCCGCCGGCAAGATCCGGTTCGTCCTGGGTGCGACCAACGCCAGCCAGCACTGCGAATTCCACTACCTGTGCGTCCCCACACCCCAGAGCGACGACGGCTCGGCCGATCTCAGCTACCTCGAGTCGGCCGCCGCCGAGATCGGGCCGGTGTTGCCGCCCGAATCCGTGGTGGTGAACAAGTCGACCGTGCCTGTCGGATCCACCGAGGTCGTCGGCAAACACCTGGGTCGAGCCGACGCGCGGGTCGTGTCCAATCCTGAATTCCTGCGGGAAGGAACCGCCGTGCAGGACTTCCTCCATCCCGATCGCGTGGTCATCGGCGCGTCGGACCAGGAAGCTGCAATCCGTGTCGCCGCTCTCTATTCCCGGGTCCGGGCCCCGATCATGGTCACCGACCCGGTCTCGGCAGAGACGATCAAGTACGCCAGCAATGCGTTCCTGGCCACCAAACTCAGTTTCGTCAATGCGATCGCGACGCTGTGCGAACACGTCGGCGCCGACGTCAACGACGTCACCCTCGGCATGGGCTACGACACCCGAATCGGCAAAGAATTCCTGAAACCCGGTCCAGGCTGGGGCGGCAGCTGCTTCCCGAAGGATGTCGCCGCACTGGCCCGTATCGCCGACCAATTCGGATACGACTTCACGCTCTTGCGCGAAGTACTCAACGTCAACGAGGCCCAGTTCCAACGCACAGCCCAAAAGGTCCTCGACGCGCTCGGCGACGACGTCACGAACAAAAAGGTGGCGGCCTGGGGGTTGAGTTTCAAAGCGGGCACCGATGACCTGCGTGAATCGCCGGCGATCGAGGTTCTCCAGCGCATCAGCGGAGCCGGAGCTCAAATCACTGCCTATGATCCTGCTGTGCCGGAAAACATCCGCCAACTCCCGAACGTGCAAGTGGTGTCGGACCCAATCGTGGCGGCCAAGGACGCCGACGTGCTGGTGGTTCTGACCGAATGGCCCGAGTTCCGTTTCGTCGATTTCGATCAACTGGCCGAACAGATGCGCGGTCGCGTGGTCGTCGACGGCCGGAACCATCTCGACATGGCCATCCTGAAACGCCGGAACTTCAGGGTGATCGGCATCGGTCGCTGATCGATGGCTCGCATCGTGGTAACAGGCGGCGCCGGTTTCCTCGGCTCCACACTGTGCCGTGCGCTGCTCGACCGCGGTGACGAAGTCGTCGCACTCGACAACCTCGTCACCGGTTCGGAGAAGAACATCGACGGATTGTTCGGCCGGCCGGGCTTCTCATTCACCCGCCAGGACGTGTCCAATCACATCTGGGTTCCCGGGCCCGTCGACGCGATCATGCACCTGGCATCCCCCGCCTCCCCGTTCGACTTCGAGCTGATCCCCATTGAGATCCTCAAAGTCGGCGCCATGGGTACACACAACTGCCTCGGTTTCGCACGCCAGAAGGAAGCGCTGTTCTTCCTCAACTCCACGAGCGAGGTGTACGGGGACCCCCTGGTGCACCCACAACCGGAGTCCTACTGGGGCAACGTGAACCCGGTCGGTCCACGAGGCGCCTACGACGAGGCAAAACGGTTCGCCGAAGCGATGACGATGGCCCACCACCGGATTCATGACATCGACGTACGTATCGTCCGGACCTTCAACACCTACGGACCTCGGATGCGGCCCGACGACGGTCGGGTCGTCAGCAACTTCATCACCCAGGCCCTCCGGGGCGAGCCACTCACCGTGTACGGCGACGGCACCCAATCGCGCAGCTTCTGTTACGTCTCGGATCAGATATCGGGCCAGTTGGCACTACTCGACTCGAGCTACGTCGGTCCGGTGAACATCGGGAGCGACGTGGAGTTCACCATGCTCGAGCTGGCAGAACACGTCCGCGACATCACCAACTCCTCGACCGGCATCATCCACAAACCGTTGCCCCAGGACGATCCGCTCCAACGCAAACC
>JAHEJO010000128.1 GCA_024638805.1 Acidimicrobiales bacterium | reverse complement strand
CTTCCCGGCGATGGTGCCCCTGTGGACGATCCCCAACGCACTGGCCACCGGCAACACCTACATCCTGAAACCATCGGAGAAGGACCCGTCGGCGCCGATGTTCATCGCCGAACTGGCCCGGGAAGCGGGGTTCCCGGCCGGGGTCTTGAACGTGGTCAACGGTGACAAGGTCGCCGTCGACCGCCTCCTGTCCCATCCGGACGTCAAGGCGATCTCCTTCGTCGGATCGACGCCGATCGCCAAGCACGTCTACGAAACCGGCACGGCCAACGGCAAGCGGGTGCAGGCGCTGGGCGGTGCCAAGAACCACATGGTCGTGCTCCCCGACGCCGACCTGAACCTCGCCGCCGACGCTGCGGTCTCCGCCGCCTACGGCTCGGCCGGCGAGCGGTGCATGGCGATCTCGGTCGTGGCCGCGGTCGGCGAGATCGCCGACCCGCTGGTCGACGAGATCCGGGCCCGGATGGAGAAGCTCCGCATCGGCGCCGGAACCGATCCCGACTCGGAGATGGGTCCTCTCATCACCGCCGAACACCGCGATCGGGTGGCCGGCTACATCGACATCGGGGCCGGCGAGGGCGCCACGGTGGTCGTCGACGGCCGCGATCAACACTTCGACGGCAACGGCTACTTCCTCGGCGTCAGCCTTCTGGATCACGTGACGCCCGACATGCAGGTCTACCGCGACGAGATCTTCGGACCCGTCCTGTGCGTCGTCCGGTGTTCGTCCTACCCCGAGGCCCGTGACCTGATCAGCGACAACCGGTGGGGCAACGGCGCCGCCATCTTCACCCGCGACGGAGGCGCCGCCCGCGACTTCCAGGATCGGGCCGACGCCGGCATGATCGGGATCAACGTGCCCATCCCGGTGCCGGTCGGCTACCACAGCTTCGGCGGGTGGAAGGAGTCCCTGTTCGGCGACACCACGATGTACGGCCCCGAGGGCGTGCACTTCTTCACCCGGGCCAAGGTGCTGACCTCCAGGTGGCCCGACCCGGCCACCAGTTCGGTCGATCTCGGCTTCCCGACCACCTCGTGACCGCGATGCCCACGACCGCACTACCCGGCAGCGCAATGCCTGCCAGCGCACTGCCCACCTGGCTGAAGGAGACCTGATGGACTTCGGAGTCGTACTGCAAACCGATCCCCCCGCCTCGCGGGTGGTCGACCTGGCCCGCAAGGCCGAGACGCTCGGCTTCAGCCACGGCTGGACCTTCGACAGCCACATCCTGTGGCAGGAGCCGTACGTCATCTACGCCCGCATGCTCGAGGCGACCGACCGGATGGTTGTCGGGCCGATGGTGACCAACCCCGGCACCCGCAACTGGACCGTCAGCGGATCGCTGTTCGCCACCCTGAACGACGCCTACGGCGACAGGACGATCTGCGGCATCGGCCGGGGCGACTCGGCGATGAGGGTGATTGGCCACAAGCCGAACAACCTGGCCACCCTCGGCGAGGCGATGAAGGTGATCAAGGAACTGGCCGAGGGGCGCGAGGTCACCTACAACGGCACCCAGCAGCGGCTCCCGTGGGCCCGGCCGTCCCAACTTCGGGTCCTGATGGCCGCCTACGGGCCCAAGGCACTCCACCTCTGCGGGACCCAGGCCGACGGGTTCATTCTCCAGCTGGCCGATCTCCAGATCGCCGAGTGGACGATCAAGGCGGTCAAGGACGCCGCCGCCGAGGCCGGCCGTGATCCCGAGTCGCTGTACATCTGCGTGGCCGCACCGGCGTATGTCGGCGACAACATCGCACACCAACGCGATCAGTGCCGTTGGTTCGGCGGCATGGTCGGCAACCACGTGGCCGACCTCGTCGATCGCTACGGCGAACAGTCCGACATGGTCCCGACCGCCCTCACCGACTACATCAAGGGGCGGGAGGGGTACGACTACTCCGGCCACGGCAAAGCCGGGCACGACCACGTCGACTTCGTTCCCGATGAGATCATCGACCGCTTCTGCATCCTGGGGACCGAGGAGCAGCACATCGAGCGGCTGAATGCCCTGCGGGACCTCGGCGTCGATCAGTTCGCCATCTACCTGATGCACGATCAGAAGGACGAAACACTCAGCGCCTACGGTCAGCGCATCATCCCCCATGTCGGGTGACTGAAGTGGGCCGCCGGGCGCCGTTCCAAATCCTCGCCGTCGTGGCGGTTCTGGTCGCCTTCGCCACGTTGTGGGAGGGCTACAAGGCCATGGGAGACGCCACCGGCGGCACATGGCCAGGCACCGACCGCGAACTCCCGGTCGCCACCGATGACCTCACCCTGCCCCACGTCCACGAAATCCTCGGCACCATGGTCGACCCGGTTCAGCGGGGCGGCGACGAAACGCTGGCCGTCTTCCTGGTCAAGTCGGCTTGGTTCACGTTCAAGGAGGCGGCGTGGGGTTTTGCCATCGGATCGGTGTTCGGTCTGGGCCTGGCCATCGTGATGCTCAGATCGTCGTTTCTGGATCGGGGGCTGCTCCCCTGGATCAACATCAGTCAGACCATCCCGTTGATCGCCCTCGCGCCGATCGTCGTCACGTGGGGTCGCACCACCTTCCTCAGCGATGTGCAGGCCGTGTCGCTGATCGCTGCCTATCTGACGTTCTTCCCGGTTGCGGTCAACGGCTTGGCCGGACTCAAGTCGCCTCCGGACGAGTCCTTGGAGCTGATGGACTCCTACGCCGCGCCCTGGTCGGCCACGTTGTGGAAGCTGCGTTTTCCCGCCGCCCGCCCCTACCTGTTTCCTGCGTTCAAACTGGCGGCGACGCTCAGCGTCGTCGGCGCCATCGTCGGTGAGATCTCTTCGGGGGTTCGGGGCGGACTCGGCCGGGTCATCCTGGACTTCGCCGGCCGGTACAGCACCGGGCCCGAACGCCTGTATGCGGCAGTGATCGCCTCAGCACTGCTCGGGCTCTTCGTGTTCGGCCTGACCGTGATCGCCGAGCGCATCGCCCTGCGGGGACAACTGCTGGAGGACGTGGGATGACCGGCGATGCGGCGGTACGGGTGCGGAGCGTCGAGAAGACCTTCAACCTCGGCAAGGTCGGAGAGGTCGCCGCCATCCGCAGCGTCGACCTCGACGTCGCACCGGGCGAGTTCGTGTCCCTGATCGGTCCTTCGGGGTGTGGCAAGTCCACCCTGCTCCGGCTGATCGCCGATCTGATCGAGCCGAGCTCGGGAACGATCGAGGTGTTCGGCAAACCGGCAGCGCAGGCCCGGCTCGACCAGGACTACGGCATGGCGTTCCAACGTTCCGGCCTGTTCGACTGGCGCAAGATCGCCGCCAACATCGAACTGCCACTCGAACTGATGGGCTGGACCAAGGAGAAGCGCCGGCAACGATCAGCCGAGATGCTCCGACTGGTCAAACTCGACGAGTTCGCCGACCACTATCCCCAACAACTGTCCGGGGGAATGCAGCAGCGGGTGGCGATCGCCCGGGCGCTGTCGTTCAAACCGCAATTGCTGCTCATGGACGAACCGTTCGGCGCACTCGACGAGATGACTCGGGAACACATGCAATCCGAGCTGATCTCGATCAAGACCGAGCTCGACACCACCGTCGTCTTCGTCACCCACTCGATCGCCGAGGCCGCGTTCATGTCCGACCGGGTCGTCGTCCTCTCCCCCCGTCCCGGCGAGATCCACGAGATCATCGACGTGGATCTCGGCACCCGGGTGCCCGACACCCGCGAGGACCCGGAGTTCTTCAAGAAGGCGACCGAGATCCGTGAGTCGCTCCGATCGGTGAAGGCCGCCGAGTGAACCGCCTCCGGCATGTCGCGCCTCCGGTGATCGTGGGGGTCGTCTTCTTCGCGCTGTGGGAGGGCCTCGTGAAGGCGCTCGAGATCAGGGAGTTCCTGCTGCCGCCACCGTCGTCGATCTGGACCGCACTGATCGAGCAGTGGGGAGGGGTCGAGGGCGGCACGCTCGGGACGGTTGCACTCCGTGTGGCCGGCCGCAACACCGCCGGGATCGCCATCTCCGGCCTGGTCATCGGTGTCCTCGCCGGAGCGTGGCTGGCGTTGATCATCACCCGGTTCCGCAGGTTCGGCGAATCGTTGACGCCATTTGCGATCGCCATCAACGCCACTCCGATCATCGCGCTGGCGCCGATCTTCAACGCCTGGTTCGGGATCACCGATGTCCGCAGCAATCAAGCGGTCGTGATCGCCGTCGTGTTCTTCCCGGTCTTCATCAACACCGCCAAGGGGTTGAGCCAGGCCCACCCCAACCAGATCGAGTTGATGAGGTCCTACGGTGCCTCGGAGTTCACGATTCTGCGTCGGGTCCAGATCCCGACAGCTCTCCCTTTCTTCGTCACCTCGCTGAAGATCGCCGCTCCGTTCAGCGTGATCGCGGCCATCGTCGCCGAGTACTTCGGCGGACCGCAGAGTCGGCTGGGCCCGGTGATCACCCAGAACGCCAGCTTCGCCCGATACGACGTGGCCTGGGCCGCCATCGTGGTGGCCAGCGGGATCGGATTGGGTCTCTTCGCTCTGGCCCTCGCGGCCGAGTACCTGCTCATGCCGTGGAGGCGACGATCTTGACCGTCCGAGCGAAGTCACCAGCCAACGACCAGACTGACAACAACACCACAAGGGAGAAAAGACAATGACCGAGCACACAAGCAATCGGCGGCGCCTCCGCCTCGTGGCGATCCTGTTCGCTACGGCCTTCGCCGCCGCCGCCTGCGGATCCGATGACAGCAGTGCGTCCGATTCGGCGAGCGGAGGCGAGTGCGACACGATCGACGAGGTGAGCCTGCAGTTGCAGTGGTTCGCCCAGGCGCAGTTCGCTGGCTACTACGCCGCCGTCGACCAGGGGTTCTACGAAGAGCAGTGCCTCAACGTGACGATCCTGGAGGGCGGCGTGGACATCGTTCCCCAACAGCAGCTCGGTTCCGGGGCCGCCGACTACGCCATCTCGTGGGTTCCCAAAGCGCTCGTGTCCCGTGAGGAGGGCATCGACATCGTCAACGTCGGCCAGATCTTCCAGCGCAGCGGCACCCTCCAGGTGTCCTTCGCCGATGCCGGCATCAGCGGACCGGCCGACCTCGCCGGTAGGAAGGTGGGGAGCTGGGGATTCGGCAACGAGTTCGAACTCCTGGCCGGCAGCCGCGCCGCCGGTGTCGAACCGGGCACGGACTATGAGATCGTGCAGCAGAACTTCGACATGCTCGCACTGATCAACGGTGAGATCGATGCCGCCCAGGCGATGACCTACAACGAGTACGCCCAGGTGCTGGAGACGGTCAACCCCGCCACCGGTGAGCTGTTCACCGAGAGCGACCTTTCGGTGATCGACTGGAACGAAGTCGGCACGGCGATGCTCCAAGACGCGATCTGGGCCGACGGCGCCAAGATCGCCTCCGACGCGGCCTACCAGGATCAGACCACGCGTTTCGTCGCCGGTTCGGTGAAGGGTTGGGCGTGGTGCCGTGACAATGCCGACGCCTGCGTCGACGTCGTACTGGCCAGCGGCACGACTCTCGGCAAGTCCCATCAGACCTGGCAGCTCAACGAGATCAACAAGCTGATCTGGCCCTCGCCCGGCGGCGCCGGAGTCATGGACACCGCTCTGTGGGACCAGACGATCGAGGTCGCCACGTCCGAGGCGGTACTTACCGGCGCTCCCGACGACGGGGCCTACACACCCGACTACGCGACCGCAGCGCTGGCGCTGATCAGCGACGTGGACGCAAGAGGATCCGACTGGAGCCCGGTTGAGGTGACCCTGCTCGAAGGCGGTAGCTGACCACATGGGTCGGGGTGGGTTCGAGACCCACCCCGACCCCTGGTTGGGTGATCGGGAATGCCGTTGAGGCTCAGGGCGGCGAGACGCAGTTCACACAAGGACGCAGGTTTCGGCACTCCTTGTGAGCGGAATGACGGAATCGAGGACGCAGTGTGGGCGGATGGATCGTCGTCCTGAGACCGGCATGTGTTTTCGACCACCCAATTAGCCTGCGACAATGGACACGCGCATCGTCGTCGTCGGGGGCGGCATCGCCGGGGCGAGCGCGGCCGCGTTCCTCGCGTTGCGCGATGGGGTGACCGTGACGCTGGTCGAGCAGGAGTCGATGCTCGCCCATCACACGACCGGCCGGTCGGCGGCCCAGTGGATCGAGAACCTCGGCCATCCGGCGATCCGCCCGCTGACGACTGCGAGCAGGGGCTTCTTCGACCATCCAACCGAAGGCTCCAGCGACGGTCCTCTGCTCACCAGCCGGCCGGTGCTGATGGTGGGCCGTCGGGATCAGGCCGAGATCTTCCACCGGGTGCTGGCCACCGGCCGAGCAACGTCGCCTCCCGCTCGAGAGCTCACTCCCGCCGAGGCCGGCCGGCTGTGCCCGGTGGTCGATCCATCGCAGACGGCGTTCGCGATGATCGAGGATGGTGCGTCGGACATCGACGTCGCCGGCACCCACCAGGCCTTCGTGCGCATTCTACGACGGCACGGCGGAACCATCGCGACATCGACCCGTGTCGACGCCGCCCGGCCAGACGGCGACAGCTGGACGGTCGAGACGACGTCCGGCCGGCTCCCAGCTGACGTGCTCGTCAACGCGTCAGGAGCCTGGGGTGACGTCGTGGCCGAAGCGGCCGGCATCGAACCGGTCGGACTGCAGCCTCGACGGCGCACCGCCTTCATGGTCCCGCTCTCGGCCCTGCCCGACACCGATCGCACCGATGCCCACGACTGGCCGATGTTGGTCAACGTCGACCATGACTGGTACGTCAAGCCCGACGGCGCCCAGTTCCTGTGCTCGCCCGCCGACCAGACACCCTCGGCCCCGGTCGACGCGCGAGCCGAGGAACTCGATGTCGCACTCGCGATCGGACGCATCAACGCAGAGACCAGACTCAGGATCACATCGGTGGCCTCGGTATGGGCGGGATTGCGGACCTTCGCCCCCGACGAATCAATGGTGATCGGACGCGATCCGGCCAACCGCAGTTTCGTGTGGTGTGTCGGTCAGGGTGGCACCGGCATACAAACCGCACCGGCGGCGGGCCGCCTCACGGCTGCGCTCGCCCTCGGCGACGACGACGGCATCATGTCCACGAGCGGGCTCGACCTCGCCACGCTGTCTGCCCAACGTTTCCGATGACCTCAGGCCAGCGGCGTCGTCTCATCCATCTCGATGGTGCCGGCCAGGTCGGTTGTGACTGCGAGGACATCCCCCTCCGCCGGTAGGGCGGCCATGATGCTCGCACTTCGGCCCGGGTGGGCGACGATGCCGATGGTGGGACCCGAACCGCTCAGCCAGGCCGCCGCCGCCCCCGCCTTCAGTGCTGCCTCGTAGGCCATAGCCGACAATGGCTGCTCCTCGAACCGGGCCGGTTGATGGAGGCGATCACCGGTGGCGTGGTGGAGCAGATCGATGTTCTGTTCATAGAGGGCTGCGATCAGCAGCCCGAGGCGACCGAGATTGAAGACCGCATCCTCCCGAGAGACCGTGCGGTCGAGGGACCTGCGGTTCCTGTCGGTCGAGGTCGTCACATCCCGGGGCACCCACAGCAGCACCTCGCCAGGGAATTGGGCCGCCAATCGATGACAGCTGTCGCCGGTGACCACGTGAATCCCGCCGTAGACCGAGGGCGCCGCATTGTCGCCATGGCCCTCCAGCTCTGACACGATGTGGTAGGCGTGACGCTGTAGCTTCCATGTCGGGTCGTCTCGCTGGGCGCAGGCCAGGGCCGCTCCTGCCGCCCGTGCGGCGGCGGAGAATCCCATGCCCCGCTCAGGAGGGAAGTCGAACGAGAACCAGATGTCACCGGCACCACCCGCCCGGCGGAACGCTTCACGGGCGATGTGCCCCTCCCAGCACAGCTCGCCTTCGCCCTCGTCCGATGCGTAGACATAGCGATCGATGGCGAGACCGAGGACGTCGAACCCCGGACCGAGGTTGGCCGAGGATGCGGGGGCACGAACGACGGTCACGGCGCCAAAGAATAGAGGCAATCGGTGCACGACCGCGTCGAATCGATCCGAGGCAAGGTGCGATGGGTGCAGGAGAGGAGCACCGCCGCTACAGCCTGAAGTGTTCGAGGGCCTCGGGGTTGGCCAGGGCCTGGGTGTTGTTGATCGGCCGGCCGTGCACCACGTCGGTGACGGCGAGTTCGGTGATCTTGCCCGATCGGGTGCGCGGGATGTCGGGGACCACCTTGATCACCGCCGGCACGTGCCGTGGGGTACGCCTCGACTTCAGTTCGGAGCGGATCTTGGCCTCGAGAGCATCGTCGAGCTCGCACCCGTCGGCCAGCCGGACGAACAACACGATACGTGTGTCGTTCTCCCACTCCTGGCCGATGGCGATCGCCTCGGCCACCTCGGGCAACTGCTCGACGACCGTGTAGATCTC
>JAHEJO010000127.1 GCA_024638805.1 Acidimicrobiales bacterium | reverse complement strand
ACGTCCGAGCCGACGGTGTGCACGTCGTCGCCGAGATCATGGTTCCTCTGATCAGTCAGGCCTCCGAAATGGCCGCTGCCCGGGAGCTGATCGAAGCCGAACTCGCAGCGGTGCTCGACGAACGGGACGAGACGATCGACATCCAGATCGGGACGATGATCGAGGTTCCCCGGGCTGCGCTCACCGCCGGCGAGGTCGCCGAGAGCGCCGACTTCTTCTCCTTCGGAACGAACGACCTGACCCAGATGACGATGGGGATCAGCCGGGACGACGCCGAGGCCAACTTCCTGCTCGACTATCTCGCCGACCGCGTGATCACGGCGAACCCGTTCCACACGATCGACCGGGGCGGTGTCGGCCGATTGATGGAGATCGCCGTCGAGGAGGGCCGAGCCGTCAATCCGAAGATCGAGATCGGCGTCTGTGGCGAGCACGGCGGCGAGCCTGCCTCGATCGCACTCTGTCACCAGCTCGGGCTCAACTATGTGAGCTGCTCGGCCTACCGGGTCCCGATCGCCCGCCTTGCTGCGGCCCAGATCGCGCTCGCCTCGCCGAGCTGAATCGGGCCGTTGCGCCCTCCGGTTCGCCTCAGGGAGGCGAGGTGAGCCGGAGCAGGCGCACAATGCCTGGTAGCAATACAGCACCGGCGATGCCCACGACGATCGCCAACGCCGTGCCGACACCACGGCGATCAGCGATGAACCCCGTCACCACCGGTGTCACCAGCACACCGAATCGCATACCCGCGCTCATCACACCGAGGCCGCGACCCGACCGTACGCCCGGGATTCGAGCAGCTCGGGCGTAGATCTGCGGATAGACGACCGACGTGCCGAGACCGGCGACAGCGAACCCGGCGAGAACAGCAACCGAGGCGTCGACGGTGGCCGCCACCATCGTGCCGGTCAAGCTCAGCGCCAGACCACCGAGCATGATCGGGCGAACACCGAGTCGGTGCATGGCCTCATCACCCATCAGTCGGCCCGAAACCATACCCGCCACGAATGCGACGAAACCCAGACCCGCCAGACCGGGGGACGCGCCGAGATCGCGCGACAGGCGCAACGTGGACCATTCGGCGGGCACGATCTCGATCACCAATGCGAACCAGCCCACCGACATCAACAAGACAACCAGGCCCGCACCCAGTCGACGAGAACTACCGGCAGAGCGGTCGACATCTTCGACGACGTCATCGTGATCGAGCAACGACCGGCCGGCGATGACGACCGCGACGAGAAGCACGACGGCAGCCACCGACAGATGGATCCACAGTGCGACTCCTGACGCTGCCAGAAAGCTGGCGGCCAGACCGCCGAGCAACGTCCCGATGCTCCATACCCCGTGAATCCGGTTGATCACCGGTTTCGTGCGGGCCGCGTTCACCTGGGCGGCCTGGACGTTCATCCCGAGGTCGGTGAGGGTGTCGGCCAGTGCCAAAGCCAGCAGGACCGCCCCGAGGACCCACGGCGACGTCGTCAGACCGACGATCGGGACAATGGCGACGAGAAACAACCCGGCAGCCACGGTGACCGCACGGGAACCGAATCTGTCGACCACGTGACCTGCCGCCACACTGGCCAGGGTGCCGGTGATCCCGGCGGCGGAGAGGAGCAAACCGAGGCCCTGCAACGAAAGCCCGGTTCGGGTCTGCACCTCGGGCAGACGGGCGATCCAGCTGGCATAGACCGCTCCGTTGACGAAGAACATCAGGCCGACGGCGAGCAGCACCCGGTCGTCGTCGGGTCGGACGGTCGGCATACGCCGAGGCGGGTGCGGCCGTCCGATCACCGTGCCCAGTCTGGGGGACGGTGACGGCGTTGCGACGCCATCGAGGCGCCCGAGGGATCGGGCAGCAACGTTTACCAGAGTGCAGGCGAGTGAGTACTCTGGCCATCATGGGAGAGGACGCCACTGACCGATCGGCGAGCGAGGACCGGTGGAGAGCGGCCTACAACGCCGGCACCAGGCGGGATGTTCCGTACGAGACGATGAGCGGCGTTCCCCTCGAGCCTGTGTACGGCGACGCTCCGTTCCCGGGACAGTTTCCGTACACGCGCGGCATCCATCCCGGCATGTACCGGGGTCGGCTGTGGACCATGCGGATGTTCGCCGGCTTCGGAACCGCCGAGGACACCAACGCCCGTTTCAAAGAGATCCTCCGCAACGGAGGCGGCGGCCTGTCGACCGCGTTCGACATGCCCACGCTGATGGGTCATGACTCCGACAGCGAGTGGTCCGAAGGGGAAGTGGGCCGAGCCGGAGTCGCCATCGACACCCTCGCCGACATGGAGGACCTGTTCGCCGGCATCGACCTCGGCAACGTCTCGACGTCGATGACGATCAACGGCCCCGCCAATATCGCCTTGGCACAGTACGTGGCCGTTGCCGAGAAGGGCGGGGTGGATCGAGACCGGCTGAGCGGAACAATTCAGAACGACATTCTGAAGGAGTATCAGGCCCAGAAGGAGTACATCTATCCCCCCCGGCCGAGCATGCGGATCGTCACCGACATGATGAGGTTCACCACCGCCGAGATGCCGCGATGGCACCCGGTCTCGATCAGCGGCTACCACATCAGGGAGGCGGGCAGCACCGCTGCTCAGGAACTGGCGTTCACGCTCGCCAACGGATTCGCATATGTGGAAGCTGCGGTCGCCGCAGGACTGAATATCGACGAGTTCGCCAGGCGGCTCAGCTTCTTCTTCAACAGCCACAGCGATTTCTTCGAAGAGCTCGGCAAGTTCCGAGCCGCCCGTCGCATCTGGGCTCGCTGGATGCGGGATCATTACCAGGCCCGCGACGAACGTTCGTGGCAGTGTCGTTTCCACACCCAGACCGCCGGCGTGAGCCTCACCGCCCAACAACCGGAGATCAACATCGCCCGGGTCGCTCTGCAGGCCTTCGCCGCCGCCGCCGGTGGGACGCAGAGCCTTCACACCGACTCCTACGATGAGGCCCATGCCCTGCCCACCGAGGATGCGGCACGGATCGCCCTACGCACCCAGCAGATCGTGGCTCACGAGACCGGGGTGGCGATGGTGGCTGACCCCTTTGGCGGTGCCCCGTTCATCGAGTGGATGACCGACGAGATGGAGCGGCAAGCCGAGGCGGTTTTCGCCCATCTGCTCGATCTCGGTGGCGGGTCGATCCTGGAGGGTGTGTACGAGGGAATCGAGAACGGCTACTTCGTCGGTGAGATCGCCGACGCCGCCTACCGGTTCGAGCGAGAGGTGAACGCTCAGCGACGGATCATCGTTGGCGTCAACGCGTTCACCGAGGGCGACAATCCCGAGAAGAGCCTGCTCAGGATCGACCCCACGGTGGAGGAGATCCAGCTGAAACGCCTCGGTGAGGTGAAACAACGAAGGAACAGCGACGCCGTGGCCGCATCGTTGGCTGCGCTGGGGATGGCCGCCGAGAGCCCGGACACCAATCTGATGCCGGCCACGATCGACGCTGTCAAGACCTACGCCACCGAAGGCGAGATCACGCGGTGCCTTTCGGAGGTGTTCGGGACATATACCGAGGCGGCAATCGTTTGAGCCCCGCTCAGACACCCGAACGCCTGAGGGTCGTGCTGGCCAAACTCGGGCTCGACGGCCACGACCGTGGGCTCAAAGTGGTCGCCCGTATCCTCCGGGATTCGGGCATGGAGGTCATCTTCCTCGGGCTCCGACAAACCACATCATCAATCGTGGCCGCAGTCGAGCAGGAGGACGCTGATGCGGTCGGGCTCTCCATGCACAACGCCGGCCATCTCACCCTTGGCCCCAAGATGGTGCGAGCGCTCGACGAAGCCGGACTCGATGTCCCGGTCGTGATCGGCGGCATCATTCCCCCTGAGGACGAACGCCAGCTGCTCGATGCCGGTGTCGCGGCCGTGCTGGGGCCAGGGGCATCGGCGACCGAGGTGGTCGAGTCCGTTCGATCTGCAATCGTCGCTTCGCGGGGGTGAGCTACCGGAATCGGACGATCCCCGAGCTCGTCGAGCGCGCGATCGATGGCGACAATCGCGCCGTCGGGCGTCTGCTCACGATCGTCGAGCGAGGCGGGGTGCAGTCCGAGGAAGTAGCAGCTCTGACCCATCCCCAACGCGGACGGGCTCACGTCGTCGGTATCACCGGGGCGCCGGGTGCCGGCAAATCGACGCTGGTCGGCCGGCTGCTGGCCGAGTACTGCCGTCGAGGGCACCGGCCCGCCGTCCTCGCCATCGATCCATCGTCACCGATCTCCGGCGGAGCGATCCTCGGTGACCGAATACGTATGGATGATGTCGTGCCGGAAGGGACCTTCGTCCGGTCGATGGCGACCCGCGGCCATCAGGGCGGATTGGCGCTGGCCGTGCCGGGCGCGGTCCGAGTTCTGGATGTCGCCGGTTTCTCGCCGGTCGTGATTGAGACGGTCGGGGTCGGGCAGGTGGAGGTCGACGTCGTCGCCGCCGCCGATACCGCAGTCGTCGTCGCCACCCCGGGAATGGGCGACGCCGTTCAAGCCAACAAGGCCGGGCTGCTCGAAGTGGCCGACGTTTTCGTGGTGAACAAGGCCGACCGCCCCGGCGCAACGGACGTTCGTCGGGACCTCGAACTGATGCTGGACCTTGCCCATGTCACCGGCGCCGACACCGACGCCTCCGGTGCGGTCTTCCGGCCGGAGATCATAATGGCAACCGCAACTTCAGGGGAAGGCACGGTAGCGGTGGTCGATGCCATCGTCGATCACTTCGAGCATCTCCACATCAGCGACAGGCTTGAGCGGCGCAGAGCGGGACGGGTCCGAGCCGAAATCCGGAGTCGGGCAGAACAGGAGTTGCTCGACCGATTGGCGACGATGCTGCACACCGGCGAACTCGACGACATCATTCGGGACTCGGTTGCCTCACACCGATCCCCGGTCCAGGCTGCGGCCGAGATCGTCGGTCGTTTGACCGGCAACCACTAGGGTCACAGCGGTGACCGACGACGAGAAGCTCATTCCAGCGGCGACCGTGATCTTGGCCAAGGACGCCGAACAGGGAATCGAAGTTCTCATGCTCCGTCGCAACAGCACGATCGCGTTCGGCGGTGCGTGGGTCTTTCCCGGCGGACGGGTAGACCCTCAGGACGTCGGCGTCGACGAGCTGGACCGGTCCCGTTCCGCAGCGGCACGGGAGGCGATGGAGGAGACCGGGCTCGCTGTGGACCGGCAGGCGCTCACGTCATGGTCCTATTGGGTTCCGCCGCCGGCCAAGGAAATGGTGGTCGAAGGGAAGAAACGCCGATTCGCGACCTGGTTCTTCCTGACCCCCGCACCGGAGGGAGGAGTCACCGTCGACATGGGCGAGATCCACGATCACCGCTGGATGCGACCCTCCGAAGCGATGGACCTGCACCGTCACGGCGAAATCGAGTTGATCCCTCCCACGTGGGTCACTCTCCACCAGCTCGCTCCGTACCGGTCGGTAGCCGACGCAATCGCCGACGGTGCATCCCAGTCCGAGCCGAGGCGATTCATTACACGGCCGATTCCGGGAGAGCCGACAGTTCTCACGTGGGGAGGCGACGTCGCGTACGAAGACAGCTCCCGCATCCACAGCAACGGCGGTCGCAATCGGCTGATTCTGGCCAAAGGGAACTGGGTCTACGAAGTCGGGTGATGAGACCGCCCATCGGCGCTGCCGCCCTCGGATTCCTGCTCGCCATCTGCGCCTTTCTCGGCTGGCGTGCCTACGTGTTGACGAACACGGACGCAGGTTTCGAACCGCCACCATCGACGACCACGACGAGGCCACCGGAGGACTCAGCGGAGTATCTTGCGGCCTGGGAGCGGAGCGAGGAGGCCGATTACTTCGTCGTCGCGACATCGGTTCTAGGGAACGACTCGGCGACACTCACCTCCGATGAGATCCGAGCCCACTATCAGGGTTCGCGTCTCCTCGACTCCGACGGCACGATCGTCTTCGAACACGACGGCGTTTCGGAAACCTGCCGACGGACATCGACCGAGGTGTTCTGTACTCCGCCGGTGGAAGTGGCCTCCATCGAAGCGGAACGAGCCAGCATCGAGATGCTCCTTCGAGGCCCCGAGGCTCGCTACCGCGTCATGCTCTCGGCCCAAGCCGGGTGTTTCGACATCGCTCTCGACCCGTCCAAGGGCCCGCCCGACGATCGATTCGGCATCGACGCAACCCAGTGTTTCGACCTGGACAGCGGTGCGCTTGCCCGCTCGCGCGTCAACAGGATCAACCGCACCGAGATCTACGAAACGTCCGAGACTTCGCCCGAGGTGTCGCGAGCCACGCTGCGGGGTCTGTTCCCCGAGCCGATTCTCGAAGAGTTCTTCAACCGATGACGACCGCGGTCGGTTCACCCAAGAAGGGATTCCTCGGTTGGCGCATGCTGGCCATCGCGACCATCGCCGGGTCTCTCACCGGACCGGGCCAGACGATCGGTGTGTCGGTCTTCATCAACTCGTTCATCGACGACCTCGGCTTGACTAGGGACCAGGTCTCGTTCGCCTACCTGATCGGAACACTTCTGGGGGCAACAGCGATGCCGACCGTCGGCAGGCTCCTCGATCAGAAGGGTGTTCGTCGAGGACAGCTACTCATCGGCGCGCTGTTCGGGATCGCCCTGTTCAACATGTCGCTGGTACAGAACTGGCTCTGGCTCGGGATCGGCTTCGTCTTCATCCGGATGTTCGGTCAGGGCAGTCTTTCGCTGGTCTCCACGGTCACGGTCGCATTGTGGTTCGACCGCCTGCGAGGTCGAGCCATGGGGATGCTCGGCATCGGGGTGTCGGCCGGTATCGCGGTGACACCGATACTGCTCAATTCGTCGATCAATCAGTTCGGCTGGCGACGGTCGTGGCTGCTCGCCTCGGTTATCGTACCGCTCGTCCTGCTCCCGCTGACCTGGTTCGCACTCGTCGACCGTCCATCAGCGGTCGGCCAGGAGATCGATGGTGGAGCGGCGACCGAGGAGATCGTTGGCCCAACGAAAGGCGTCTGGGGGTTGACTCGTCGGCAGGCCTTGGGAGAGCCCGGTTTCTGGTTGATCGTGACCATGACGAGCCTCACGTCGATGCTGATCACCGGGCTCAACTTCCACCAGATCGACCTTCTCGAGCAGTCAGGGCTCACCACAGACGAAGCCGCCCGCATGTTCGGCCCGCAGATCGCCGGGTCGACGATCGCAGGTTTCGCAGTGGGCTGGATCCTGGACCGGACGAGCGGTCGACGACTGCCGGCGGTGGCGATGGGCCTCTTGGCGATCAGCCACCTTCTCGCTTCCTCTCTGTCCCGGGATGCCTTCGTCCTCGCCTACGCACTCAGCCTCGGGGTCACCGGCGGTTCAGTGCGGGTGATCAGCGCCACGCTGATGCCCAAGTGGTTCGGCACCGCTCACATCGGTTCGCTCCAAGGCGTGCTCCAACTCACCGGCGTGGCCGCCTCGTCGCTGGGCCCCTTCGTCCTCTCGGTCGCTCAGGGACGGCTCGGTGGTTACGGTTCGGCAACCCTGGTCTTGGCGACATTGCCGCTGGCAGCGCTGGTGTACGCATCCGTTCTCACCCCGCCAGCCCGCGCCGCGAGTCCAA
The DNA here is from genome assembly GCA_024638805.1 of Acidimicrobiales bacterium. Lineage (GTDB taxonomy): Bacteria > Actinomycetota > Acidimicrobiia > Acidimicrobiales > SZUA-35 > JABDIY01. The sequence goes on along the minus strand of JAHEJO010000127.1, from coordinate 883 downwards.
AGGCGAGCCACGTGTAGGAGCGGAGCCGGCGAGCGCCTTCGCCAATCTCGGCAAAGGATCCTGCACCTCTCACCGAGTATTTGAGATCAACAGCTCGCGATAGAGATCCTCGAGGCGGCCATAGCAGCTCGCGATAGAGAAGTGCAGCTCTGCGAGCTCTCGGTTCTTCACGACGTCATTCAGTGACCTCAGACCGAGCTCGAGCTTCTCAACATAGTCGGTCAGGTCTTCGTTCTCGGCGACCAACACGTGTGAGAAACCGTAGGTACCAAAGACCCCCAAACCCGGCGTATCCCAAACAACAAGTGGGAGGTTCGAAGCCAGTGCTTCGAGTGCGGTCAGCGGCAAACCTTCGTAGCGGCTGGTGAGTGCAAACACATCCATGGCCTGATAGAACTCGCGCGGCTCGGTTCGATATTTTGGCCGGATGAGATCATCGGTAATGCCCAATTCATCCGCCAATCTATTCAACTGTTTTACATCTCTTCTCCTACCGCTTCCCACGTGCAGTAGTTTCAGCTTGCGGGGAGTGAGTGCTTTCAGTTTGGCAAAGGCTAGATACAAGAAATCAGGGTTCTTCTGATAGCAGACACGGCCAACGGTACCGATGACGTAAGCAGCTGGATCGATCCCGAGTGCTCTCTTGGCAGACCCTTTCTCACCCTGCGATGACGGCGGCCGGAATCGATCAAAATCAACGGGGTTCGGGATCTCGACACCACGATCTGGCTGGACACCCAGTCTTTCGTGAGCGTAGTTCGTTTCATCAGCCGACAGATGCACGTTCATCGAGCGTTTGGATAGCAGCTTTTCAGCCGAATCAAAGATGAGATTCAGGGGGTTGCGACCACCACGCATTCCGAAATACGCGTGGGGCGTGTAG
>JAHEJO010000126.1 GCA_024638805.1 Acidimicrobiales bacterium | reverse complement strand
GATCGAGCGAGCCGAGTCCGAAGTGGAGTCGGGGATCCTGCGACGACAAGTAGCTGTCGCCGGCGATCACCTCGCGCCGCAGGGAGACGCCGTCATCGAGGACGACCGTCGCAACGGTGCCCGGCGTGGCCGGGTCGGGTGCGATCGTCAGCCAGTGGCCACCGGCGCCGGAGTTGCGCAACAACATGAGGTCACCACCGATCGTGGCCACCGCCAGGTCCAGGTCGCCGTCGTTGTCGTAGTCTGCGGCCGCCGCCCCGCGACCGAGCACCGGCCCGGCTTCGTCGAGTCCCCACTCCGTCGCCACGGGCTCGAAACGATCCGCACCGGACGCAGCGCCATTGGCGTAGGCCAGAATGGCCTCCCGATCGGCCACCAGGTCCTTGACCGGGATGGCACCGTGCACGAACACGAGGTCGAGGTCGGTGTCGAGGTCGACATCAGCCCAGACCACGCCCCAGCCGGCCTGTCCCTCCCCCGGATCGGCCACACCCATGGCGGGAAGGGCGTCGACGAAGACCGGGGACGTTAACTCGCTGCGGAACACACCATGGAGTTGCTCGCCCAGGTTGGTCACGACGAGATCGGGCTGACCGTCGCCGTCGTAGTCCGCGGAGGCAACCCCCATCCCTGCGTTGGGGTCGTCGACCCCAGCTGCCTGGCCAACATCGACGAAACGGATCCCGTCGGCGCCGGCACCAGCAGCCGATTCGTTGAGGTAGAGACGGTTGGGCTGGGTGTCGTTGGCGACATACAGGTCGAGGTCGCCGTCACCATCGACATCGCTGAAGGTTGCCCCGAGCCCATATTCGGGACCGTCGGGCTCGATTCCCGCCTCCGCGGCGCCCTCCCGAAACGACACCCGACCGCCGTCGTCCGAGCCGAGGCTGATGAAGAGCCGGTCGGGCTCGGCGACATGGGTGTTGGGGAACCCCTTCGCGGCTCCGGGAATGCGCTGGTTCATATCGGCGTACCCGGAGACGAACAGGTCTGGCCAGCCGTCGCCGTTTACATCCCCCACCGCCGCGCCGGCGTGCCAACCGTAGGCGTCGACCCCGGCACCGCTATCGTCGGCGACGAAGCGGCCGTCGTCGTTCCACAGCAGGACGTTGTCCCGTTCGGTCGTCACATACAGGTCGGTGTCGCCGTCGAGGTCGAGGTCGGCGGCGACACAACCGTTGGCCCGGGTTTCGACGCCGGCCCCGGTGTCGTCGGTGACGTCGGTGAACCGGCCGCGATCATTGCCGAACAGGTGACTGGTGGGGATGGCGCCGTCGGCCCGCCACCTTCCCCACTCCCCGTTCGACCAGGTATTGGTGACGAACAGGTCCATCCAGCCGTCACCGTCGTAGTCGAGCCAGCACAGGCCGCCGCCCATCATCGCCGGAGGATCGCCGGTCGACTCCCATTGGAAGGCGCTGTGGCGGAAGTCGAGGCCCACCTCGGCGGCGACATCTTCGAACCGGACCAGACCGGTCTCGGGCTGGACGGGACGCTCGGTGTCGGCGCCAACGACCGGGCCGGACGCTCCAATAGAGCATCCACTGACGGTGAAAGCTAGGGCGAGGAGCCCGGCGGCGACGGTTCGCCGGCCGGGACTGCCCGCCATCAGGCGAGGCCGCTGGCCGCCCGCCGTCGCTTCGAGAGCGAGTCCAGTAGCACGGCGAGGAGGAGCACGATGCCGGTCACGACGAATTTGGTTCCGGATGCGATGCCGAGGAGGTCCATGCCGTTCTGGATCGACTGGATGACGAGGGCTCCATACAGTGCGGAGACGATGCGGCCTTCACCACCGAACAGGCTCGTGCCACCGATCACCGCAGCGGCGATGATGTTCAACAGGAGGTTGCCGCCACCGGTGTTGGTGGCGACCGACCGGAGACGGGACGCGAGGACGATGCCGCCCACGCCGGCCATGAACCCGTTGATCATGAGGACCTTGACGCGAATGCCGTCGACGTTGATGCCGGCCCTTCGGGCCGCTTCGGGGTTGCCACCGACGGCATAGATATGACGGCCGAACCGGGTCCGCGAGGCGATGAAGGTCCAGAAGAGTAGGAATGCGCCCAGGGTGAGCGTGACCTGGGGTACGCCTCGATCGCTGTTGGCCACGGCGACGGCGACGAGCGTGACAACCCCCAGCCCGATGATCTGGCCGGCGATCACGAGCGGGGGCTTCGACTCGAGTCCCCTCGACCGCCGATTGCGGGCGTCGAGCAGTTGGGAAGCCGCATAACCGACGACGATCACGATGCCAAGGATCCAGCCGATGGCGTCGTTGAGGAAGTTGTTGGAGATCCCCACCAGGGTTTTGTCCTGGATCCTGATCGTGCCGGCGGTCGAATACTGGGTGGTGAGGATGAGGACGACACCCGACCAAATGAGGAAACCCCCCAGTGTGGTGATGAACGACGGTACACCGGCTTTGGTGATGATCATCGAGTGCAGGAACCCGATGGCGGTGGTGACGACGACCGCGCCAAGGATGGCGGCCCACCATGGCCAACCCGGATCTCCGGGGCGTTGGAGGAGCACCATCGTGACACCGCCCACGGCGGCGACATAGGCGACGGAGAGGTCGATCGTGATGATCTCGCCGTCGGCGATCAGCAACACGAACACGATGCCGATGGCGAGGGTGGCCACCGGTGCCATCTGCAGCAGCAGGTTGGTGAAGTTGCGGGCGGTGAGGAATTGTTCCTCGAGGCTGCCGAACACGATCGCGATGAGGATCAAACCGACGATGATGGGCAGCGAGCCGAGTTCGCCACTGCGGATCGCCTGCCAGCGCTGTGCCACATAGTCGCCGACACTGGTTGTGGGTGCTGCGAAGCCGGCGGTGCGAGGGTTGAAGTCGGCGGCGGTGGTGTCCTGAGGGCTTTGGTCGCTCATGCGTCCGCCTCCTGCATGCCGGGGACGTGGGCGAGGGTGCCGGCGGTGATGGCGTGTACAACGTCTTGTTGGGTGACCGCATGGCGATCGAGAACGGCGACCTGCTGGCCGAGGCGCAGCACGGTGATCCGGTCGGCCACCTCGAAGACGTCGTGCAGGTTGTGCGAGATGATCACTACGCCGTAGCCCTGCTCGGAGAGGCGTTTGACCAGATCCAACACCTGCCGGGTCTGAGCGACACCGAGTGCGGCGGTGGGCTCGTCAAGAATGACCAGCCGAGAATCCCACAGGACCGACTTGGCCACCGCCACGGCTTGGCGCTGGCCGCCGGACAGGCCGGCGACGGTCTGGCGGACCGATCGCAGCGTGGTGACCGAGAGACTCTCGAGCACCTCTTTGGCCCGCTTCTCCATGGTCAACTCGTTGAGCACGACCCCCCGCATCTCTTCGCGACCGAGGAACATGTTGGCGACGACGTCGAGATTGTCGGCCAGGGCGAGGTCCTGATACACGACTTCAATACCGAGGTCGGCAGCGTCACGCGGGCCGTGTATCTTGACCGGCTTGCCGTCGAAGGACACCTGCCCTTCGTCGAAGGGGTAGATACCGACGATGCCTTTGATCAGTGTCGACTTGCCGGCGCCGTTGTCGCCGACCAACGCCATGACCTCGCCGGGACGAACTTCGAAATCGACCTTGTAGATCGCCTGGACGGCTCCGAATTTCTTCGACACCGCTCGGCATTCCAGCAGCGGTGTGCTGTTCGGTCTGTCGGTCATCGCGATCCCCTCTCGCTGTTCAACGTGGTACCCCTTTTGTAGACGACTCGTGGCGAGAGCTAACGCCCTCGCCACGAGTCAATTCATTCGAGACTGCCGAAACGGATCAGCGGTCGGCTGGGCAGAGAGGCTCCACCTCGCCGGTGCACACCTCGTCCCAGGTGCGGAACCCATCGGCGATCACCGTGTCGGCGATGTTGTCGATCGTGACCGCGATCGGTGTCAGGGCGATGTAGGGGATGACCCCGTCACCGGTGGGCGAGTCCGTGGGCTTGCCGTCGTTCACGCTGATCCCGATGATGCTGAAGTCACCGCTGACGCTGGTCGCGTCAAATCCGGACCGAAGAGCGAGGGCGACGTCGGCCGCCACCTCGGCTTCGTTCTTGATCGGCTTGTAGACCGACATGGTCTGCTTGCCGAGGAGGATGTTCTGGATACCGGCCTGCGTTGCGTCCTGGCCACTGACCGGTACGCCGGTCGGGTCGATCCCTGCATTCTCCAGAGCGGCGATGACCGAGCTGGCCAGCCCGTCGTTGGCGGCGAAAACGGCGTCGACGTTCTCGTTCGCTGCTACCAGGATCTGCTCGAACAGCGACAGCGCGTTGGCGTTGTCCCAGCCGGGAACGAACTGATCGGCGGCGATGGCCCAGTCGCCGGCGTCGGCCCGAGCCTCCACGACGGCGGCGTAGCCGTCACGGAACAGGAAGGCGTTGTTGTCTTCTTCGCCACCGTTGAGCATCACGACCTGGGGCTGATCGACACCGAGGGCGTCGATGGCGGGCTCGAGGACCTCAGCCATCGTGGCACCGACCTGCACGTTGTCGAAGCTCACGTAGGCGGCGCCACCCGGGCTGCCTTCGGTGTTGAGACGGTCGTATTCGACGACCTGGACGCCGGCTTCGTTGGCCAACTCGATTATCGTCGCTCCGGATCCGGAGTCGTTGCTGGTGAGCACGATCACGCTGGCGCCGTCACCGATGGCCTGTTCTGCCTGGCTGATCTGGTTCTGGGCGTCGCCCTCGGCGTTGACGATGGTGAAGTCGGTGCCCTCGGACAGCCCGGCGGCGGTGAAGGACTCACCGAAGAAGCGGCGATCATCCTTCTCCCAGCGGTCCGACGTGGCGGTGTCGGGAAGCAGGACCCAGATGCTGCCACCTTCGCCGACCATCGGCCCCTCGGTGGTCTCGGTGGCCCCCTCGGTCGTCTCGGTCATCTCTTCTTCGGTCGTTGTCGTGGTCTCGCCGTCGTCGGTGGCGGCGGATTCGTCGTCACTCCCGCAGGCCGCGGTGACCAGAGCGAAAGCAAACAAGATGGCGAGCAGCCATCGGAGTCGATGAAGCATGTGTTTCCCTCCCAGGAAAAAGGCAGGCCAGGCGGCCAACCGAGGACTCTAGCCCCTCCGCACCCGCCGAACGGACCAAGTCACTGAATTTTCACACTCGCTGGGGTTGCCCGACAACCCGCTGCGTTCGAGGACCAAAGTCTCTATCGATTGAACGCGACGATCGGCCATGATGACCCGCGACGGAGGATTCAACGATGGCTCGACGAAATCAACCCCTCTACCGCGACACGGCCGACCAGAAGATCGGCGGTGTCTGCAGCGGACTCGCCCACTACTTCGACCTCGACACCGACCTCGTGAGGGTGGCATTCGTGGCGTTGATCGCACTGAGCGGCTTCGGCCCGATCGCCTATCTGCTGCTGTGGGCCGTTCTCGAGCCGGCCCCGCCCGGTTTCTACGACCAGCCGATCGAGCTCGATGACTCCACCGATCTCACGCAAGGCGACGCCGAACCTGCCCAGGTTCCGGATTAGAGCATCCGGAAACCGACCGATCGCCGGCGCGCCCCCGGCGCCCATCGAATCGTTCCGAGCGACGCAACTAGGCTGACACCATGTCTCGAATCCGGAACTCGATCGAGCTCTTCAAATCCTCGTGGAATGTGCTGAGCCACGACAAGGAGCTCCTCGTCCTCCCGGTGCTGTCGTCGATTGCGACGCTCGTGGTCGCAGCGACGTTCCTCGTCCCGCTCCTCGCCACCGGCGGCCTCGACACCAGCGAAGAGGTGAGCACCACCTCCTATGCGGTCCTCTTCGCCATGTATCTGGTCCTCGCCTACGTGACGATCTTCTTCAATGCCGCACTCGTGAGCGCCGCCCACGAACGGCTCACCGGCGGCGACCCGACGTTGCGAAGTGCGCTGGGCGGGGCCGCCGCCAGGGCGGGAAAGATCCTGCCGTGGGCGGTCGTGTCGGCGACCGTGTCGGTCGTCCTACGAGCGCTCGAGGACCGGGCCGGCGTCGTCGGTCGGATCGTGCTGGCTCTCGCAGGCGCTGCGTGGGCGGTCGTGACGTTCCTGGTCCTCCCGATCATCGTGATCGAAGGCCTCGGCGTCGGCGACGCCATCAGGAAGTCGGGGGCATTGTTCAGACAGACGTGGGGCGAGAACCTGGCGGCCCAGGCCGGGTTCTCGATCATCGGATTCCTCGCCGCGCTCCCGGCGATTGCGCTCATCGTTCTCGGTGCGCTCGTCGGCGGGGCGGTGCTAGGAGCGGCAATCGCACTCGCGGCGGTCTGGCTGATCCTGCTGGCCGTGGTGATCGCCGCGCTGAGCGGCATCTATCAGACGGCGCTGTACCACTTCGCCGTCGACGGCCGCATCAGGTCCGAGTACTTCTCGAACGACGCCCTGTCGGCTGCATTCGCCAGCAAGCGGTAGGGCTCGGGCAGTCGCGCCGCCACCGTCTTGTCGGATCGACGAGACCATGGTCGACTGGGACGATGCAGTACACAACCATCACCGCCGAGGACTTCACCCGCCTCGCGGGGCTTGCGGAATGGCGATATGTGCTCGACACCCTCCGGGCGGACTTCGGCGCCGGCTCATTCCGGGCGGCTGCTGCCCTCGCGTCGTTGATCACGTCTGCGGCCGAGGATGCCGACCATCACCCTGACGTGGACATCCGTTACCCGGATCGGGTGCGGGTGACGTTGACGACCCACGCCACCGGTGGGGTGACCTCCGCCGATGTCGATCTGGCCAGGGAGATCTCCACGATCGCGGCGCAGGCGGGAGCTGTGGGGAATGTGCCGGCTGACTCCGTCGAAGCGTTGCCGGTGGTACCCATCGGGGTCGTCAGGTGTGACCGGACCGAACCGATCGACGGCGGCTGGGACGGGGTCACGAGTGTGATCTCTCTCGACGCATCCCGTTTCGGATCCGACGCTGTAGCCGGGCTCGACGGGTTCTCACACCTCGACGTCGTCTTCCTATTCCACCGCGTGGGCGAGGCGGATATCCACCTCGGTGCGCGCCATCCGCGCGACTGCAGTGATTGGCCCTTGGTCGGGATTTTCGCCCAACGAGCGCGGGGGCGCCCCAATCGCATCGGCGTCACGACCTGTGCACTCCTCGGGGTGGACGGGCTCGATATCCGGGTGAGAGGGCTCGATGCGATCGATCGAACGCCGGTCTTGGATGTCAAACCTCACGTGAGGCAATTCGGGCCCAGATCCGAGGTTCACCAGCCGCCGTGGATGAACGAAATCATGGCCGACTACTGGTAATCCGCAGGGCCTGTCGTCGAGTCGAGAGACTCGCCGTACTACCCGGTCAGTCGGATGGGATCGCCGACGATCTGGGTGTACCAACCGGTGGTCTCTTCGTTCAGGTTGGAGTTGGTGTCGTACTCGTATTCGACCTTCCACCAGCAGTCGGTCTGACAGGTGTACGGATCGATCGTTCCGTCGCCGTCGTAGTCGATCGAGGCGAGGTCGACCACGATCTTGACCTGACGGTTGTTGAGATCGTTCTGGGGGTTTCCCGATGGACTCTTCACGCAACTGACGTTGGTGGGCCCGACCGGGCAGGTCAGGTTGTACACCGGCGATGCGGTGAACCCGGATTCGCCGACGGTGTTCCAGCTGAACCGTGCGTATTTGCGGTCCGCCGGCGTGTTCGGCGGCGGGTCGGTACGGGGCGGCATGAGAATCCGGACCGATTGGATGCCGTCGGCGGCGTCGAACATGTAGATCTCGAGTTTGGAACGGGCATTGGCCAGGGGGACTTCGGTCAGATAGAGCTCGACCGGAACGGTTGAGTTGGGGGCGAACAGGATCGGATCGGTATACGCCCCCAGCGTGTTTACCGGCCGGATCGCCGGGCAGTCCGGATTGCTGAAGGTGGTGCAGTGTTGGGCGTCGCCGGCCTGCGATGCGTCGATGACCCGCAGCGAGTAGAGGGTTCGGTTCCCGCCACCGCCGTGTTGGGCCTGCAACACCCAATCACCGGGTTGAGCCCCGATGTTGTAGACCGTCTCCCAGGGGGCGGGGTCCGGAGCGAGACCTGCGTTGAGCCGGTTGTCGAAATCGGCGTAGTTCGAGGGGCACACCGCGGTACCGGGACGGGTGAAGTTGCTCTTGGGCAGCGAGACCTCGGGCACGAGCGGAACCTCGACGTTGTCGCGGAGGAAGTTGGGGCTGACGGTGTTCTCCGGGGGATACAGCGACAGCTCCAGTCGCCCAACGCCGTCGGACGCACAGGTCATTCGCACCTGAACCTCGTAGTTGCCGCCGGCGGGAGGGACACGAATGGCGTACAGGTAGCCGAGCGGATCGAAGAGCTCGTTGGTCGTCGAGCCATCGCTGGTCGCCGCCGTGAGCGACCCGCCGGAACGGCGTGCAACGTCGTCATCCCACACATTGAGCCAGAAGTTGTCGGCGTCGCGTCCGGGATACTCCGGATCCACGCCGGTGCCGAGCGCCGAGGTGGGGTTGCCCATCGGGATCGGCCG
>JAHEJO010000125.1 GCA_024638805.1 Acidimicrobiales bacterium | reverse complement strand
CGGTCCAGGGCCGACCCCTGCCCGCACGAGCCGCTGACGGCGTCCGTGTTCGCCCGGTTCGACGACTTGCGGCCGCACCGGCGACGGTCATTCCTGCTGGACGAGCCGATCGAGGTCCTCTCGACCACCCGCATCGACGAGGTCCCAGACGTGCTCGAGGCGGTGGAAGCCGCGGTGGCCAGTCACAAGTGGGTCGCCGGATTCGTCGGCTACGAGGCCGCACCGGCCTTCGATGACTCGCTTGTCGTGCGAGACGTTTCCGGCACCGGCGTCGAGCACCTCCCGCTGGCCTGGTTCGCCGTCTTCGACCGTCGTCGCCCGACCTCGCCACACGAGGGCAGCTACGACCTGGGCCCGTGGACACCCTCGACGGACGAAGCCCGCCACCACGCCGCCATTTCCGAGATTCGCCGCCAGATCCGCGAAGGACACACGTATCAGGTCAACCACACCTTCCGACTGGAGGCTCCATTCGCCGGCGACGCACTCGCGCTGTACTCGGACCTGGCCTCGTCACAGACGTGCGGGTACGGGAGCTTCATCGACACCGGCAGATGGGCCGTGGCATCTGCGTCACCCGAGTTGTTCTTCGAGTGGCGACACGACCGGATCGTCTCGAAGCCCATGAAGGGAACCATCCATCGGGGCACGACGCTGTCGGACGACGAGCACCGCCGACGCCAGCTCTTCGCCTCGGAGAAGAATCGGGCCGAGAATCTGATGATCGTCGACATGGTTCGCAACGATCTCGGTCGGATCAGCCGGGTCGGTTCGATACGCGTCCCAGAGTTGTTCTCGACCGAGAAGTACGACACGGTCTGGCAAATGACGTCGACGGTGTCGGGCCGGCCGCTCGACGGGATCGGGCTGGTCGACGTCTTCGCGGCGCTGTTCCCCTGTGCGTCGATCACCGGCGCACCGAAGGTCTCCACGATGGCGATCATCTCGCAGCTCGAGACGACACCGAGGGGCGTGTACTGCGGCACGGTCGGTTTCGGAGGGCCTGGACCGAGCGGACCGGAGTGGGCCTTCAATGTGGCCATCAGAACGGTGCTCATCGACCGAGAGGCCGCGACGGCCCTCTACGGCACCGGTGGAGGCATCACATACGATTCGACACCCGGCGACGAGTACGCCGAGGCACTGCTCAAGACCCAGGTCCTCGAGCGCAGGTCCGCAGACCTCCAGCTCATCGAGACGATGCGGTGGGAGCCCGACCTCGGCTTCTTCGAACTCGCCGGACACCTCTCCCGTCTGTCTGAATCGGCGTGGTATTTCGATGTGCCGCTCGATCCGGCAGAGGTCCGAGCCGGGCTCGATCGAGCGACCCGGGGCGCTGAGCAGAACTTGAAGGTGAGGCTGCTCGTCGATCGCACCGGATGGATCACCATCGAGACCGAACCGTTGCCGCCGGCAACCGGCCGGCCGCTGACGCTGGCGATCGACACCGAGAGGATCGACTCTCAGGACCCGCTGCTCTATCACAAGACAACCAGCCGGTCGGTGTACGAGGCGGCCGCGCAGCGCTTCCCCGACGCCGACGACGTCGTGCTGGTCAATGAAGCCGGTCACGTCACCGAGACCACGATCGGCAACCTCGCTGTCCTCGTTGACGGCAGGTGGGTCACTCCCCCGATCGCTGATGGGCTCCTCGCAGGAGTTCGGCGAGCGGCGCTGCTCTCGTCCGGCGAGCTGACCGAACGCTCGGTGAGCATCGAGGACCTCTGTGCTGCCCCGGCGGTCGCCCGACTCAACGCCGTGCGCGGCTGGGAAACTGCGACTGCCCTGGACGTCCGCACCGAGGCTTAATCCCCGTCACGTTCGTCGACAGCTCGATACCGTCGAAGCCGATGATGAAGCCAGATCTCACCGAGATACCCGGTCTCACCTCGCGGCCATATCGGGGCCCAGAAGACCACGAGGCGATGGCCGGAGTGCTGAACCGTTGGAACGCCGCCATCGGGCTGCCCGAACACGTCACCACCGCCAGCATCGACACCTCGTACGCCCACCTCGACAATTGCGACCCCGCCTCCGACATGGTCATGGTCGAGGCTGCGGACGGGACGCTGGCGGGATACGTGAGGGTCGAGTGGGCCGATGTACCCGCCGAGCCGACCCGCTATTGGATGGTCCCGCACATCGATCCCGCCCATCGCCACACCGGACTGTGGATGGCGTTGGCGGATTCGGCGATCGCCCGGAACCTGGAGCTCGCCGCCGACCACCGATCCACGACCGGCAAGGTGTTGGAGGGCTTCAGTGAGCGGGACATGGAACCGGACGTGTGCACGTGGTACGAGTCTCTTGGTTTCGCGATCGAGACCTACGGCGCGTCCATGTGGAGGCCCATCGACGGTGACCTCCCCGTCCACGAACTCCCCGCAGGCCTCGAGACCAGGCCGGTCGCCGAAGACCAGCTCCGTCAGATCTGGGAAGCGGACCAGGACGCGTTCCGGGATCATTGGGGCTGGTCCGAGCCGACTGAGAACGACTACCAACGGTTCCTCGAAGACCCCCATCGCGACATCTCACTGTGGAGGGTCGCCTGGGACGGTGACGAGGTCGCGGGGCAGGTGAAGTCGTTCATCAACGCTGAGGAGAACGAGGCGCTCGGGAAGAAGCGGGGCTGGACCGAGTACATCTCGACCGGGCGGGGGTGGCGCAAGCAGGGCGTCGCGTCGGCGCTCATCGCGGCCAGCTTCCGGGCTCTGCGCAACGCCGGCATGACCGAGGCGGCGCTCGGAGTGCACGCCGAGAACCCCAACGGCGCGTTCCGGCTCTACGAGTCGCTCGGTTTCGAGGTCGAGTCGATGTGGCTCACATGGCACAAGCCCATCTGACGCATCGCTCGGATGCTGCATGCAACAATCGGCTCGTGACGATCATCGACTCCATCACATCCTCGTTCACCGCCACGAGGGACCAACTGTTCGATCGGCTCAATGGAATGGACGAAGACGAGTTGTTCTGGGAGCCGGTAGGCGGCATGTGGTCGGTCAGGCTGACAGCCGATGGCTGGCGGGCCGATTGGGCAGATCCGGATCCTGAGCCTGCGCCGGTCACGACCATCGCATGGAGGATGTGGCACATCGCAGTCGACGCGCTCGACAGTTACAGCCGCCGAGCGTTCGGAACATCTGGAACGAGCCGCTCCGGAACGGAATGGGTCGGAACCGCCCCCGAGGCGATGGATCTGACTTCGGCAGCGTTCGACACGTTTGTTGCAGGTTTCGAAACCCTCGGGGACGAAGGTCTCGACCGTAAGCTCGGAGACGCCTGGACTCACCACTCCGACGCCACCCACCTCGAGCTCTTCCTCCACGCCCACCGGGAGGTGACGCACCACTCCGCGGAGACCGCCTTGTTGCGAGGCCTCTATCGCGCCGAGGGAGCCCATCGGCTCGGCTCGCGGGTCCATCCTGCTTGACTCGTCGGGATGCACGTAGGAATCCAACTTCCGGAGGTCGAGCGGTTCGTTCCCTGGAACGAGTACCGGACGATGGCCCAGACTGCCGAAGCAGTCGGTTTCGCCTCGATCTGGCTGGGCGACCATTTCCTCTATCGCCGGAAGAACGAAGATCTGGGACCCTGGGAATGCTGGTCGATGCTCTCGGCACTCGCCGCAGTCACCGAACGGGTCCTGTTGGGGCCTCTCGTCTCACCGACCGGGTTCCGCAACCCGGCGGTCCTGGCGAAGATGGCATCGACCGTCGACGAGATCTCAGGCGGACGGCTCGTACTCGGGTTGGGCTCGGGATGGAACGAACGAGAGTTCGACGCCTACGGAGTCCCCTATGACCGCAGGGTCAGCCGATTCGAAGAGGAGTTCGAGATCATCACCGACCTGATCCGCACCGGACGGTCGGACTTCTCCGGCGAGTTCTTCAGCCAGGACGACAACGTGCTCATCCCGCCTGCGCGGCCCGACCTGCCGATCATGATCGGTTCGACCGGGCCTCGGATGTTGTCGATCACGGCGGGTGAGATGGATTGGTGGAACGAGTGGTTCGCCAACTTCGGCAACCGCCCGGACAAGCTGGCCAGGCTCGTCGACCAGCTGGAGGCGGCGCTGGTCGAGGCCGGACGGGATCCGGCCGATGTCATCACATCGGCAGCCGTCTACGTCTCCATGCCCGGAGCAAGCGGCCGCAACAACACCAGGCGGGTGAGCCCGATCGAAGGCGAGGCCGACCAGATCACCGAGCAACTCTTGGAGTTCGTCGACGTGGTCGATCACCTCCAGCTGATCGTCGACCCCATCACCATCGAGTCCGTCGAGACCCTCGCCCCGGTCGTCGAGGCGGTCCACTCAACCCAGGGTTGAGGCGCGCCATATTGGCGCGTTCCAGGTCACGGTTCGAGGGTTCGGAGGAGCGAGACCCTGACCTGCCTCCGACCACGCCGGCACATCGTTCGAGAAGGAGACCAAGCGTGACCTGGGGCGCGCCATATTGGCGCGCCCCAACCCTGGGTTCAGGGAGCGGGACACGTGGTCGGCTTCGGCCCGCTCGGGTAGATGTGGAGGACGGCGTCCACGAAGTTCGGTTCGTCGGTAGCGGCCCAGTCGGTCGCATCCAGATCCTCGAACTCGACCAGAGAGCAGTTCCCAACAGTCGTCACGCGGGCGTGGACCTGACCGTCGCTGTTGCGGGCACCCGGTCCGGACCGCCACGGACCACCGACCCGAACGGTGTTGGTCGGGTCGTATGGCGTGATCTGCAGCTTGATTTCCCGACCCGCCCGCGAACTGACAGTCCGGACGGCTCCGGTGTCGTCGTCGGTCACTGCCAGGTCGACCGATGGCCCCCACAGCGAGAGACGATTCACGAAGTCGGAGTTCGATTCCAGGACCTCGATGGTGACGGTGTCCGCTGGAGCGATCACCGCGTCCGGTGGTGTTGCGCTCGCGGCAGAGGCGATGATGATGACGAGTGCTGTGCTGAGCGAAGCGGCCCACAGGCGCGATGGCTTCATGATGGCTCCCATGTTCGGTCCGACCCGTTGGCCGGCTCTCGAACCGAGGTCGGACCGGTCACTCTGATACACCCACGCGTCAGCGGATTCCGAAGACCGTGATTCCCTCTTCGGAGTCACCCTCGGGGATCCGATCGATACCGACCATGCGGTCGACGACCATGTTCTGGAACCGATGCAGCGGTTCCTCGAAGCGGTAGCACATCCGCCCGCCGGTGTATGCGGTGGTCGAGATACCCGTCTGCACACGCTCGACGATCTCGATGTCCTCGGCATTGACGTGATCCCAGAAGTCGGCGAGTTTCGTCATCGCATCGACTGCGCCGTCGGTCTGCATCGTGGATGGATGGGTGAGGATGTAGGTCTGCTCCGACGTGTGACCCGGCCCCTCGGGCGTGAGGATCATCACGAAGACGTGGTTGGGCAGCACCGAGATCGAGACGTTGGGGAACAGATGCATGAACCGGCCGGAGACCAGTTCGTCATCGGTGAGACCCGGAGCCGGCGGCAACTCCAGCCATCCGGAGTTGTCGGCCTGGCTGACGGGGTTGGTCATCATCCCCGTGTACATGCCTTGACCCTGGTAGCGGTAGTGGTCCTCCATCCGGGAGACCTTGATCAGTTCCGGGTGCACCCACGGGAGGTGGTAGTACTCCATGAAGTTCTCGGCGATCAGCTTCCAGTTCGCACCGATCTCGTAGACCTTCTCGGCGGCCACCGTCCAGTCCTCCAGTCCGTAGTTCGCCAGCCGGTCCGGAAGGTCTCCGAGCCAATCGGAGAGGGGCAGTTCAGCACCGCTGAGATTCACGAAGAGCAGCGGCCCCCAACTGTCGATCGCCACGTCGATCAGGCCGTAGTCGGCCTTGTCGAAGGACTTTGCATCCCCCATGTCGAACATCGCCTGTTGATCCGCCGGGATCTCAGAACCCTCGAACAGTGGCGTGCCGAGGCATTCACCGGACAGGGCGTATGCCCATGCGTGGTACGGGCACCGGAAGCGCTTTGCCTTCACCACCTGGTCGCAGGTGACGAGTTGCGAGCCACGATGCCGGCAGACGTTGTGGAACGCGTTGAGCGAGCCCTGCTTGTCTCGGGTGGCGATGATCGACGTGCCTGCGACGCTACGAACGATGATCTGTCCGACTTCGGCGACCTGCGAGACCAATCCGATACAGACCCACGAATTCGACCACAGCGCCAGGCGCTCCTCTTCGAAGAAGCTATCGGCGTGATAGGCAGCGGGGAGGAGCGTCGACGCCATCTCGACCGGGAGTCGGGTGGCGGCGTAGGTGGCTTCGTTCCGGAATGCGGAAACTTCCGACATCGGTTCTCCCTGCGATCTCAACAGGCGGATCGGCGCTCTACAGTGCCGAGAACGCTACCGGAGCGCACCGAACCGCGATCCGAAAAGCCTTCCTCTTCGGCGAGGTCACTTGATGGGTCAGAAGTTCTCAGCAGCGGCACTGTTCCGCAAGGGCATCTCGGGAGACGACTGGCCGAGAGCATGGCGCCACCACGACCTCCAATCCACCTATGACGTCGTGATCGTCGGCGGCGGCATCCACGGGCTCGCCACCGCCTACTACCTCGCCAAGCACCATGGCATCGATCGAGTCGCCGTGATCGAGAAGGGATACATCGGTGGTGGCGGTAGCGGTCGCAACACGGCGATCATCCGGGCCAACTACCTGACCCCGGAGGGCTCACGGTTCTACGACCGGTCAGTCGAGCTGTACGAAGGGTTGTCCGACGACCTCAACTTCAACATCATGTTCGAGCAGCGAGGCCACATGACACTCGCCCACTCCGACGCATCGCTGCGGACGATGCGGTGGCGAGCAGAGGTGAACAAACTCCAGGGAATCGACTCGGAGGTGATCGGCCCCGAGGACGTCAAGGCTCTCGCGCCGATGATCGACACGTCCCGAAGGGTTGGCCATCCGATCGAAGGTGCCCTCTGGCACCCGCCCGGCGGCATCGCTCGTCACGACGCCGTGGTGTGGGCATACGCCCGCGGCGCGGATTCGCTCGGCGTGCACATCCACCAGCAGACCGAAGTGACCGGTATCGACGTCGACGGTGGACGCGTGACCGGTGTCCAGACGGCCCGAGGACGGATCAGCGCACCCGTCGTGGTCAACTGCACCGCCGGGTGGAGCTCGATCATCTCGGCCATGGCCGGGGTCCGGCTGCCGATCACGACCACTCCCCTTCAGGCCGCAGTGACCGAACCGGTCCAGCACTTCCTGCATCCGGTGGTCGTGTCGGGAACACTGCACGTCTATGTCAGCCAGACGGCTCGCGGCGAGCTCGTGTTCGGCGCAGCGGTCGACCCCTACACCTCGTACAAGACGAACGGGTCGCTGGAGTTCACCGAGGGACTGGCCGCACACATCCTCGAGCTGATGCCGGCCGTCGGCAAGATGCGGCTGCTCAGGCAGTGGGCTGGTCTGTGCGACATGACACCCGACTACGCCCCGATCATCTCCGGCACACCGGTCGACGGCTTCTACGTCGACGTCGGCTGGGGCACGTGGGGTTTCAAGGCGGGTCCGGTTGCCGGAGAACAGACGGCCGCGCTGGTGGCGACCGGTCGGGTCCCCGAACTGATCGCGGCGTTCGGCTACGACCGGTTTGCCGAGGGCACCCTCACCGCCGAAAAGGGCGCCGCCGCCGTGGGGCACTGATCATGCGTCCCACGTCACACGTCTCACGTTCCGCTTATCACGCACCCCGCGTTGCCTGCAACCGGCGTTTCGGCGTCGGCATCTGTCATCTGTCGTCTGTCATCTGTCATCGCTCATGCTGTTGATCATCTGCCCGCACTGCGGACCCAGAGCAGACGCGGAGTTCACACACCGAGGTGAGATCGTTCCCCGACCTGAAGTCGACCCGACACCCGAACAGTGGCGCTCATATCTGTACGAGCGAGCTAACCCAGCGGGAGTTCAGACAGAACGCTGGTTCCACACACACGGATGCCGCCGCTTCCTCGACGTCGAGCGAAGCACGATCACCAACGAGATCACATCGGTGAAGCCGGTTGGAGGTGAGTCGTGAATCGGCTCCCTCCGCAGCCGGACGAAATCATCGACCGCTCCCGGCCAGTTCACTTCACGTGGAACGGTTCGCCGGTCACGGGGTTCGACGGTGACACGATCGTCTCGGCGCTCCTGGCATCGGGTCATGGCGTCGTGAGCCGCAGCTTCAAGTACCACCGCCCACGCGGCCCGATGACCGGATCGTTCCTCGACCCGAACACGATGGTGCAAGTCGATGACGAACCCAACGTTCGAGCCGGGCACCGTCGAGTGCGAGAGGGCATGGCGGTCACCGCGCAGAACGTCTGGCCATCACTTGAGCTCGATGCACGGGCGGCGACCGGCGTGATCGGTCGGTTCCTCGCTCCCGGCTTCTACTACAAGACGTTCATGAAACCGGCGCCGCTGTGGCCGTTGTACTCGAAGGTTCTGCAGCGATTCGCCGCGGGTGGAACCGTGTCCGACACCATCTCGGACGATCGCTACGACGCTCGCTTCGCCCATCCCGACGTGCTCGTCGCCGGGGGTGGTCCCGCAGGCATGTCAGCGGCGCTGGCCGCTGCCGATGCGGGGGCGCACGTGATCCTTGCCG
>JAHEJO010000016.1 GCA_024638805.1 Acidimicrobiales bacterium | reverse complement strand
CGTCAGGGCGCCCCGGAATTGCCAGGGTCCTCGAGGAAGAGCATCGCCATACCAAGGAATTCGGCGAACAGCCGTCGCCACTCGATCAGCGGTTCGTCGAACCGGTCGCCGAAGGGCAGCTCGAGCGCGACAGGCCCTTCCACCGTCCGCCGACGACCCGTTGCGCTGTCGTGTCGTGAATTTGATCGCCGGTGCGGCATGGAGTCGCTCGGTAGGGGCTTTCTCACCGAACCGAAGCTTGCCGGACTCGGTAGATACCCGCTCCCGCAGAAGATCGGAGTGCCGGGATTGTGGTGCTCGTCTCACGTGGACGACAATGGCGTCCATGCCTGAGGCGTTCGTCACCGCATCCGGGTTGGCCTACGGTCAGGCGCTGCATCGGTTTCTCGTCGAAGAGGCTCTGCCCGGGTCGGGCGTCACCGAAGCGGCGTTCTTCGACGGAATGGCCGAGCTGATGGCGAGGTTCGCCGACCGCAATGCCGAACTGTTGGCCGAGCGCCGCCGACTCCAATCGCTGATCGACGATTGGCATCGGTCACGGACCGGTCAACCCCACGATGCCGAGGCCTACAAGGCGTTCCTGATCGACATCGGCTACTTGCTCCCACAGGCCGAGGACGTGGCGGTCGAGACCGCCAACGTCGATCCGGAGATTGCCACCGTCGCCGGTCCCCAACTCGTCGTGCCGGTCATGAACGCGCGGTATGCGGTCAATGCCGCCAACGCCCGATGGGGTTCGTTGTACGACGCCCTGTACGGGACCGACGCCATGGGCGACCTCCCCTGCGCCGGGCCCTACGATCCCCAGCGCGGTCAACGCGTGATCGAATGGTCCAGCCGGTTTCTCGACGATGTCGTGCCGCTCGACGGCGGATCTCATTCCACGGTGACCCGCTACCACGTCGACCGGGGCGCGCTGGTGCCCGACGTCGATGGCATGCCGTGTGGGCTGGTCCGGCCGGAGGTCTTCGAGGGGTTCCTCGGCGATCCGTCGGAACCGTCGGCGATCCTGCTTCGACACAACGGCCTCGGCATCGAACTACGCATCGACCGGGACCACCCGGTTGGATCGACCCATCGAGCCGGCGTGGCCGACGTGGTGCTCGAAGCCGCACTCACGTCCATCATGGACTGCGAAGACTCGGTGGCGGCGGTCGATGCCGACGACAAGGCGCTCGTGTACCACAACTGGCTCGGCCTCATGCGAGGGGAACTCACCGCCGAGGTCACCAAGGATGGTTCGACCTTCACCCGGACCATGGCCAAAGACCGCACCTTCACCGGCCCCGACGGCGGAATGGTCACCGTTCCCGGTCGGGCTCTGATGTTGGTTCGCAACGCCGGTCATCTGATGACGACACCCGCAGTCCGATCGATCGACGGTGGTGACATGCCCGAGGGGTTGCTCGATGCGATGATCACCACCCTGTGCGCCCTCCACGATCTGAGAACGGAGGGGGGCCGGCGGAATTCACGAGCCGGCAGTGTCTACGTGGTCAAACCGAAGATGCACGGCCCCACCGAGGTCGAGTTCGCCGATGACGTCTTCACGTTCGTCGAGTCGGTCCTAGGGATGGATCGGTACACGGTGAAGCTGGGGATCATGGACGAGGAGCGCCGCACCACTGTCAACCTGGCCGCTTGCATCGACGCCGCCCGGCACCGCGTGGCGTTCATCAACACCGGCTTCCTCGACCGCACCGGCGACGAGATCCATACGTCCATGGAGGCCGGCCCGATGGTCCCCAAGGGCGAGATGAAGAGCCAGACCTGGATCACCGCCTATGAGGACTGGAACGTCGACACCGGGCTGCGGTGCGGGATGCGGAGCCGCGGCCAGATCGGCAAGGGTATGTGGGCGGCGCCGGACCGAATGGAAGCGATGCTGGCCGAGAAGATCGGCCATCCCCGAGCCGGGGCCAGCTGCGCTTGGGTGCCGTCACCGACGGCGGCCACACTCCACGCCACCCACTACCACCGGGTGTTCGTCCCGGAGGTCCAAGCTGGCCTGGAGGACGCGACGAGAGCCTCGATCGACGAGCTCCTGTCGATCCCTGTCGCCGAACCGTCGTGGACCGACGATCGGGTTCAAGCCGAGTTGGACAACAACGCCCAGGGGATCCTCGGGTACGTAGTCCGGTGGGTCGACCAGGGGGTCGGCTGCTCCAAGGTGCCCGACATCAACGACATCGCCCTGATGGAAGACCGGGCAACGTGCCGGATCTCCAGTCAGCACATGGCCAACTGGTTGCGTCACGGCGTCGTCGACGCCGAGCGCGTCACGGCGACGATGCGGAAGATGGCTGCGGTCGTCGACCGCCAGAACGCCCCAGATCCGCTGTACGAGCCGATGTCACCATCGTTCGATGGACCGGCCTTCCGAGCTGCCTGCGATCTCGTCCTCAGCGGCGCCGAGCAACCCTCTGGGTATACCGAACCGATCCTGCACGCCCGCCGTACCGAGAAGAAGGCGACACCATGAACATCACCATCGCGCAGGCTCGAATGATCGTGGCGTCCGCCATGCTCGAAGGCGGCGCTCGGGGCTTCAAACCCCTGACGGTCGTGGTTCTGGACAGTGGTGGCCACGTGACCGCCGCCGAGCGACAGGACGGGTCGTCGACCAAACGGTTCGAGATCGCGTACGGCAAGGCCCATGGGGCGATCTCGTTCGGCGTCGGGTCGCGGGCATTGATGACCCGGGCCGAACAGCAGTCCTACTTCATCGCCGCCGCCAACCATGCCGTCGGCCCCCTGGTACCTGTACCGGGCGGGGTGCTGATCGTCGACGAAGCCAATCTGGTGATCGGGGCGGTCGGTGTCAGCGGTGACACGTCGGACAATGACGAAGTGGCGGCGCTCGCCGGTATCGAAGCCGCAGGACTGAAAGGGATTCCGGAATGAGCATGCTCGAGAAGGCACGACGACGACTCGGCGACCGCGGTGCGCGGGCCGAGCCGGCGACGGACGACGATCGACTGCTCAGCGAGCTGAGGCTGGCGCTGGCCCCGGACCGGGTTCGGTTCGATGGGGCCGAACGCTCCCTGCACGCCAAGGACGCCTCTGTGTTTCGGGGTGGGGTGGCCGGGCCGAGCTGCTTCCCGGTCAACACCGAGGAAGTACAGGCGATCATGCGGATCGCCGCCGCCCACGGAAGGGGTGTCGTTCCCAGGGGCGCCGGCACCGGGCTGGCCGGTGGAGCCATTCCGCTCGGGGCGCCGATCGTGGTCGCCTTGACGAAGATGAACCGCATCCTGTCCGTCGACACCGACAGCCGCGTCGCATGGGTCGAGCCTGGCGTCATCAACCTCGATCTCACCCGTCACCTGACACCGATGGGTTTCCACTTTGCACCCGATCCGAGTAGCCAGCAAGTCTGCACGATCGGTGGCAATCTCGCCAACAACGCCGGGGGGCCGCATTGCCTCGCCTACGGCGTGACAAACGCCCACATCATGGCGATGGAGGTCGTCCTCGCCGACGGTGACGTTGCCATGCTCGGCGGGCTGGACCCCGAACCGGCCGGTCTGGACCTCCGGGGCGTCTTCGTCGGATCCGAGGGAACATTGGGCATCGCCACCAAGATCGCGGTCAGGATCACCAAGAACCGGCCGGCGGTCAGGACCCTCCTGCTCAGCTTCGATTCGGTGAGTGATGCGGCCAACACCGTGTCGGGCATCATCGCCGCCGGGATCGTGCCGGCTGCCCTGGAGGTGATGGATCACCGGATCACCGTCGCCGTCGAGAACTACGTCGGCGCCGGGTATCCGCGGGATGCCGCCGCGGTGTTGCTCGCCGAAGTCGACGGTCTGGACGACGGGGTCGGAATCGACGCCGACCGGATCGCCGAGATCGGCCGCCAGCACGGGGCGACCGACGTACGGACGGCCAACGACGACAACGAAAGGGCACTGCTGTGGAAGGGTCGCAAGACCGCATTCGGCGCGATCGCCCAGATCGCCCCCGACTACTACCTCCACGACACGGTCGTGCCCCGTTCGGAGCTGGCGAACGTGCTCGAGAAGGTCTATGCGATCGCTGACAACTATGACCTCAAGGTCATGAACGTCTTCCACGCCGGCGACGGCAATCTCCATCCGCTGCTGCTGTTCGACTCCCGCGAGCCGGGTGTGCTCGAGCGCGTTCACGCCGCCGGGAAGGAGATCGTGGAGGCATCACTGGACGCCGGTGGTGTGCTGTCGGGCGAGCACGGGATCGGCGTGGAGAAACAGGCCTACATGGACCGACTGTTCTCCGACGATGATCTGGATCATCAGGATCGCCTTCGCCGAGCATTCGACCCCGGCTGCCGAGCCAACCCGGGCAAGGTGATCCCGATGGGTCACAGTTGTGCGGACATCCAGGCGTTGCGGCGGGTCCCGACGGGGGTCTGGGGATGACCGCCACCGGCACCGGAGGCCGCCTTCGCCACGGCCCGGGCGTCGCCCGATTCGCAGCCGATGTGGGGCCGGAGGGTCCCGTCGCGGTCGCCGGCGCCCGCACCCGCTGGCACAGCGGCGGCGAACCGGTCCGTGAGCCCCGGCTGGTGACCGCGCCGGTCGGGATCGTGGAGTACAAGCCGGACGAGATGACGATCCGCATTGCCGTCGGGACCACGGTGGCCGAACTCGATGCCGCCCTGGCTGAACACGGCCAACGATCCGCACTTCCTGACCGGGGTGGGACGGTCGGTGGTGCGGTCGTGGTCGGCGAGAACGATCGCGACGTGTTGAGCCGAGGTGCGGTCAGGAACGCCGTACTCCAGGTCAGCTACGTGTCGTCGGAGGGAAAGGTCGTCTCAGGTGGCGGTCCTACGGTCAAGAACGTGTCCGGGTTCGACATTCCCCGCCTCACGGTCGGTTCACTCGGCACGCTCGGGTGTCTGGCCGAAGTGATTCTGAGGACCAATCCCATTCCAGCCGTGAGCCGCTGGT
Organism: Acidimicrobiales bacterium; assembly: GCA_024638805.1. GTDB lineage: Bacteria > Actinomycetota > Acidimicrobiia > Acidimicrobiales > SZUA-35 > JABDIY01. The sequence continues at coordinate 25,267 of JAHEJO010000016.1, read as the reverse complement.
TCGAAACCCGGGCCGACCCCTTTGCGTTGTTCGATGCACTCCTCGCACCCGCTGCGCTCCTGTGGGACGGCGTCACCACCTGGATTCACCTCGAGGGCCACGGCCCTGACGTCGAGGCGGAACTGGTTCGGGCCTCGGCTCTCGGGGCCACGGCCGAGGTCGAGTCCCCTCCGCAAATGCCGGGACCTCACCGGTGGTCGCTGCCACCGGCGCAGCTGCGCGGCGTGGGTGACCTGATCGACGGGCGCTGGCTGGCGTCGATCGGTGTCGGGACCGTTCTGGCAACAGCGCCGCAGCCCGGTCGAGAATTGTCCGCCTCGGTGACCGCAGTGCATGACCGGATGAAGCAATACTTCGATCCAACCGGCCGACTCAACCCCGGTCGTGATCCGGGACGGAGGTAGCCCCACATGGATCTCAACCTCAACGGTGACGAGCTGAACACCTGCGTGCAGTGCGGACTGTGCTTGGCCCACTGCCCCACCTACCGCGTGTCGGGTGACGAGTCGATGTCGCCGCGGGGCCGTATCCATCTGATGCGAGAGGTGCAACTCAACAATGCTCCCGTTACACACGAGGTGCTGAGGTCGTTCGAAACATGCGTCCAATGCCGGGGCTGCGAACCGGCTTGCCCCTCTGCAGTGCCCTACGGCCACCTCATGGAAACGACCAGGGAGACGCTGGCCGATGCTGGGCTGATGACGCCGTGGTGGCAGCGCTTGGCCATGAGGCCGCTGGCCCACACCAAGCTTCTCGGGGCCGGATCGGTGATGGTTGCGCTGGCCCAGCGGGGCCGGCTCGTTCCCAAGAGATTGGGTCTGAGCGTCGACGTCCCCTTCACCCAGGAGCCGCTGAGGGCGTCGGGCACCGACGTCATCATGTTCACTGGGTGCGTGATGGACGCATGGCAGCGTGATGTGCATCAGGCAGGCCAACGCGTACTCGAAGCCGCAGGGTTCGGCGTCACACCCTCCGGCGATCTGGCCCCATGTTGTGGCGCTCTGCACGCCCACGCCGGCCTGGCCGATGACACCCGCACCTACGCCACGAACATGATGCGCACCCTCTCCCGCGGCGCCATCGCCGATGCATCGATCATCGTGGATTCTGCCGGCTGCAGCGCCCAGATGAAGGACTACGGACACCTCCTGGGGACCGAAGCCGCCAGGCGGTTCAGTTCGCGGGTGTTCGACATCTCCGAATTCCTGGCCCTGCATCTCGATCGGCTGCCGGAAGGATCCCAACTCGCCGGAACGGTCGCCATCCAGGACCCGTGTCACCTTCGTCACGTACAGCGTGTTCACGAGGCGACCCGGACCGTGCTCGGAAGATACATCCCGAATCTGGTCGAACTCGATGACGACGGCCTGTGCTGCGGGGCCGGCGGCGCCTACAGCGTCATGGAAGCCCAACTTTCCGGCCAGATCCGGGATCGCAAAGTGGCGGTGATCAGCGCCAAGGACCCCGACCTCGTGGCCAGCGCCAACCCCGGGTGCTCGATGCACCTGGGGGCGGTCGGCGTCCCCACCATTCACCCGATGGAACTGGTCGATCGAGCCTTGCACGGCTAACGATGGCCCTGCACTACTTCGCCGAAGAAGCGTTCGCCGATCTGCTGTGCAGTTGGCGTCACCACGACGATCTCCAGCGCCTGCGGACCGCCTCGGTCGGTCAACTCGCTCGCAGCGCCCGAGCGGTCGACCGGTCCAGGGCTCGGATGCGTCGACTCCGGGCAGCCCTGTACCCGACCGACGACGAAGCGCGAGCGGCGCTGACGACGGCGTTGTGTCCGATTCTCGACCAAGTTGTCCTGCTCGGTCCCAGCCATCGGTCGTTCTCCAGGCCCGCCATGCTCGAGTGCCCGTGCGGCGAACTGGTCTCGGCGAAGGGCCGGGACTGACGAAGGGTCGGTCGGGACAGGCCTGAAGAGAAAGAAGACGTCGGGGGAGCACAGAATCTGTGCTCCCCCGACGCTGGTAGAGGGCCCTGATCTACGGGGTCAGGCCATGGCTAGCGCTTGCCGCTTCCTCCCAAAAGCCATTCCTTCATAGGAGCTGCGGTGGAGAGCTTCAGGGATCGGCTCTTTCCGATCTGGATCGCAGCACCGGTCTGGGGGTTCCGGCCAGTCCGAGGAGCCCGTTCGCCCATCGAGAAAGTCCCGAAACCGGGCCAGGCAACCTTCTCGCCGTCTTTCACGGACTCGGCTGTGTGGTCGAAGAAGGCGGCGAGAACGGCCTCGGTGGTCTTCTTGTCGGCGTCGGCCCGCTCGGCGACGCCAGAAATCAGTTCAGCTTTGGTAGCCATTGCAACTCCTTGTGCACGTGGGTGCGGTTGGTGATGGTCACCGCGCATGCTGCGCAGCGAGCTACAGCAAAGCACCGTTCGGCGCTTTTTTGGCGGATTGTCCCCATATTTGCTGGACTTCGTCGCAGCCGGCGTGGGTATCCATGGGCGTGGCCTGGGCTCAGCAGCCCTAGTGTGTCGCGGATGACCGCGTCATACAGAGTGCAGTTGAGCGCCGACTTTCCGTTCGCCGCCGCAGAGGAAATCCTCGACCATCTGCAACGACTCAATTGCACATATTTGTACACCTCGCCGATCATGACGGCCATCCCCGGCAGCTCCCACTTCTATGACGGTGTCGACCCCACGACGGTGTCGGACGAACTGGGCGGTGAGGACGGCCTGCGCCGCCTCGTCGCCGCCATGGAAGAACGCGGACTGGGTTTGCTCGTCGACCTGGTTCCGAATCACCTCAGCGTCGCCCGTCCGCACCTGAACCGGTGGTGGTGGGAGACGCTGCGGGACGGGCCTGACGCTGCGTGCGCCCACTTCTTCGACATCGACTGGGACGCCGGTGATGGGCAGGTGATCCTTCCGTTCCTGCCGGACCGGTTCGAGGCCCTGGACCGCAGGGGAGCGGTCACCCGAACGGTTCTCGGCGGAGAGCCCGTGCTCGACATCGGCGGCTTCGTGGTCCCGGGCGGGGACGCCGAGCGGCGCTACTACCGTCTCGAGACCGGCCGGGATGGCCGTCGACGGCGGAACTACCGGGTCTTCTTCGAGGTCAGTGGACTGGCGGCGATACGGATGGAGGACGACGAGGTCTTCGACACCGTCACCGCCAAACTGGCCGGGCTCATCGACGACGGGCTCATCGACGGCCTCCGCCTCGACCACGTCGACGGGCTGGCCGATCCCGGGGCGACCATCGCCCGGTTCCGTGGGATTCTGGGACCCGACCGGCTGCTGCTGGTCGAGAAGATCACGATCGGCGACGAGCAGCTCCCTGCCGACTGGCCCGTCCAAGGTTCGACGGGGTACGACTTCGCTCACGACACGTTCCGGCTGATGACCGACCCCGGAGGCGCAGTTGCCTTCACTCCTCAGCGCGCCGAAGATCGCTTCGAAGCGATCGAGTACCACGCCAAATGCGAGGTGATCGACGGTGGCCTCGGCGCCGGCGCCGATCAGCTGAGTCGACTGGCGAATGTCTCGTTCGAATGCGTCAAGACCGCTGCCGCCCACTTCGACATCTATCGTACCTATCTCATCGATCCGGTCGCCCGGTCCGTGGATCGGGCCGGTGTCGAACGAGCCTTCAACGCCGCTCGGGCCGCACGCCCCGATCTGACCCCGGAGTTGGACGCGTTGGGTCGTCAGGTGCTCTCACCGGAGAACGGTCGAGAACGCGAAGTGCGACAACGCTTCCAGCAGTTCACCGCCCCGGTCATGGCCAGGGGAGTCGAGGACACCGCCATGTACAGGTACGTGCCGCTCCTCGGGCTCAACGAGGTGGGCAGCGATCCTGGGGTCTTCTCGATCACCGCCTCCCGATTCCACCAGCGGAACCTCCAACGGCTCCACGACTGGCCCGGCGCCATGCTGACCACGTCAACCCACGACACCAAGCGGAGCGAGGACGTGCGAGCTCGCCTCGCCGCTCTCACCGGATGTCCGGACGAATGGTTTGCCTTCGTCGTTGGGGCCGAGAACGCCCAGGACTCTGCACCTCCGCACCAGGAGGACAGATCGATTCTCTGGCAGAGCATCGTCGGTACCTGGCCCGGGCTGCCCCTACCGGAAGGCTACCCCGATCGGATCCTGGCCTACATGACCAAGGCGCTGCGGGAGGCCAAGCGGCGCAGCGGTTGGACCGACCCCGACATCGATTACGAGCAGATTGTCGAGGGCTACGCCCGGGGTGCTCTGTCCACCCCTGCGGTTCTGGCGATGATCGATCGATTCGTGTCGGACCACCTGTTGTGGGCGGGTCGTCGCAACAGCATCGCTCAGACCCTTCTCCGTTGCACATCACCTGGGTTCCCGGATCTCTACCGCGGTTGTGAGTCGTGGGACCTCAGTCTGGTCGACCCGGACAACCGCCGCCGTCTCGACTGGCCGGCGCTCACCGAGCAGAGCACGCACCTCGAGGTCGATCCGGTTCAAGCTTGGACCTCGGCCGACTCCGGCCTGGTGAAGATGCTGGTCATCGCCCGGGCGCTCGGTCTGCGTCTCGTCCTCCCGGACTCCTTTGGGCCCGGTTCGGACTACCTTCGATTGCCGGCGTCGTCGGAGCGCATCGTTGCATTCAGGCGGGCGCCGGTCATCGTTGTTGCTCCCTTCGTCCAGGACGGATCCGTGGAGCTGCCCCCTGGCTCGTGGACCGATCGCTTCACCAACCGCACATGGCAGCAGGTGCTGGACGTGGGCGAGATGGTGTCGCGATTCCCGGTCGGGCTACTCGTCCCCACCTGATCAGCGCAGGATCGTGGCCGACCACGGAGAAAGACCGCGCTCGACAATCTCTTCGTCCTCGCCCGCCGCCCCGTAGTCGACGTCGCTTGTCGACCACACGACCTGGCCCGGCGGTGCCGGAATCGTGCGTCCTGTGAAGTTGAAGACGATTGTGGACGCGCCCTTGCGTACCTCGATCACCCCGTCGGTCTCCCTCACCTCCTCGTCGATGGCCGAGGAGGTGAGGGCGGGTTGGCCCCGTCGGAGGGCGATCAAATCCCGGTACAACGCTCCGAGCGCCGCCTCTCGGCTCGACCCGGTGGTTCTAAGGACCGCCGATGCCATGGTTGCCGGATCGCCCGGGTCGGGGACCGGGCTCCAGTCCTGGTCGGGGAACTCGAGGGTTCGGCGTTGCCGAATGGCGTCGACGAGTTCGACGCTGTGGTGGCTCACGAAGAAGGGGAACGGACGGATCTCGCCGTACTCCTCGCCCATGAACAGCATCGGTGTGAACGGGCTGAGCAGGACGGCGGCGGCGGCAAGCTTGCGTTGGGCGAAACCCACCGACACATCGAGCCGGTCACCCTCGGCGCGGTTGCCGATGTGGTCGTGGTTCGTGCTGAACACCACGAATCGATCGGCGTTGTGGTGCCCGACCCGTGCTCCATGGCTGCGCTGGTGGTTCTCGGAGTACTGCCCGGTGTAGACGAACCGGTCGACGAGCGTTTTCGCCAGATCCGATGCGCCGTCGAAGTCCTTGTAGTACTCCTGCTGCTCTCCGGTGAGCGCCACTCGCAACGCGTGGTGGAAGTCGTCGTTCCACTGCATGTCGAACCCGCAACCGGCCTCGCTGGTAGGTCGCAGAGTTCGTTCGTCGTTGGCCGCGGTTTCAGCGATCAACAGGACCGATCGACCGAACGATCGGGCCGTGGCGGAGACCTCGTCGGTGTACTGGGCCAGGAACGGCCGCACCGACGGATCGACGATGGCGTGCACGGCATCGAGCCGGAACCCGTCGATGTGAAGATCTTGAACGAAGGCGATCGCCGAATCGATGAAGTAGCGGCGCACGTCGTCGCTTCCCGGGCCGTCGAAGTTGAGCGCAGGACCCCACGGGGTGGCGTACCGATCGGTGAAGTACGTTCCGAAGTCGGGCAGCACGTTTCCCTCGGGGCCGAGGTGGTTGTAGACGACGTCGAGGAGGACGCCGATCCCGACGGCGTGTGCTGCGTCGACGAACCGAGCCAGACCGTCCGGACCTCCGTAGGTGTTCTGCACCGACCACGGAAAGACTCCGTCATATCCCCAGTTCCGGCCACCGGAGAACTGCGACACCGGCATGATCTCGACCGCGGTGATACCGAGGGTCGCCAGTCGAGGGAGTTCGACGATGGCCGTATCGAATGTGCCTCCTGCGGTGAACGTGCCGATGTGCAGCTCGTAGAGCACCTGAGGCGCCGAGGAATCAAGACCGGACCAGTCCTCGTCGGTCCACGTCCACACGGTCGGATCGACGAATGCGGACGGGCCGAGGGTTCCGTCGGGTTGCCACCGGCTCCTGGGATCGGCCAGCGGCGCACCCCCGTCGAGCCGAAGCCGGTACCGCTGACCGTGGTCGGGGTCGATCGACGCAATGTGGTAGCCGCTCGCCTGGTGCACAAGTCGTCTCGGTTCGGCACCGTCGACCAACAGATCGACCGCCGATGTCCCGGGAGCCCAAACCGAGAATTCCATCAGGCCAGGCTAGGGCCGGTGAGAGCCGGCCATCGGAGTCACCTGTCGGTGGCAACGCGAGGCGCGCACCCCGTCATAAAACGTCGATGATGACCGGCGTGTCCCGCGAGCCGGGCAGTCCTCGCGCGAACAGGCGGTCACAACTGTCGTGCCACTCGTGCGGTCGAACACGTCTCTCCTGGAGGGTCAGGTACGAGGCGAGGTTTGGCGCATCGTGGGCACATGGCTGCAACACTCCACTGATGTCCTCCCAACGCCAACCGCCGGAAAGGCGGTCGATGATCAGATTCGACGCAGCGGAGCTGACCGGGACCGAACCCTACAAACTGCTCACAGGTCTGGTCGTTCCGCGACCGATCGGTTGGATCGGCACCGTCTCTCTGGCGGGAGTGCCCAACCTCGCTCCCTATTCGTTCTTCAATGCGGTCAGCGGTCGTCCGCCGATGCTGGTGTTCTCGCCCGGTCGGGGTAGCCGCAAGGACACGTTGGCCAACGTGCGGACGATGCCGGAATTCACGGTGAACGTCGTGACCGCAGAGGTGGCCGAGGCGATGAACATCACCGCTGCACCCCTGCCGCCGGGAGAAAGCGAGTTCGACTACGCCGGGCTAACCGAAATGCCGTCGACCTTCATCCGGCCGCCGCGGGTCGCCGAATGCAGAGCGGCGATGGAGTGTGTCGTCACCGACATCGTGGAGATCGGCGACCCCGTCGAGGGCAATGCACTGGTCATCGGTGAGGTCGTCGTGTTCCACGTGGCCGAGGAGCTGCTGGACGGCACCCGCATCGACCAGTCCCAGTTGGCCGCAGTTGGCCGTCACGCTGGGAACTGGTACAGCAACGCCACCGACCTCTTCGAACTCATCCGTCCGACCTGACCCGGCCGATGCGAACGGGCGGAACCGATTCGCGTGATCACCGGCTACACCTGAGCTATGCCGAGCACCACCGTACCCCACGCCATCGTCATCGGATCCGGTTCGGGCGGCCTCACCGCCGCGGTGGGCTTGGCGCGGATGGGCAGGTCGGCGGTCATGGTGGAGGCGGCCCACATCGGAGGCGACTGCACCAACGTGGGTTGCATCCCGTCCAAGTCGCTCCTGCATCACTCGAAACGGGGGATCCTCACCGGTCCCGAGGTTCTAGCCAAGGTCCGGGAACGGCGCACCGCTCTCCGGCATCACGAGGAGGACGAGTTCGGCAACTTGCCGGGGGTGGACTTCCGGCGCGGTCGGGCCCGAATCGCCGGCCCCGGTCGGGTCGAGATCACCAGCCCCGACGGCCAGGTCGACGTCCTCGAGTCGCCGAACATCGTGATCGCCAGCGGTTCGAGCCCCCGACGACTGGTGATTCCCGACCTTCCGGCCGAGCTCATGTGGACCAATGAGAACCTCTTCGAGATCGCCGAGCCTCCCCGTCACCTGGCCATCGTCGGTGGCGGTCCGATCGGTGTCGAGATGGCGACCGCATTCACTCGTCTCGGCTCGACGGTGTCCCTGGTCGAGTTCGCCCCCCAGATCCTCCCGAACATGGTCCCCGCCGCCGCCCGAATCTTGCACGAATCACTCGTCGCGATGGGTGTGCGCATCGAGGTGGGGGCGCGAGCGTCGTCGTTCGAGGCCCGGACCGGTGCACTGTCTCTCGAACCGGCGACCGGCGGCCCTTCGACAGCGGTGTTCAGCGGCGTCGACGCGGTTCTGGTGGCGGCCGGTCGGATTCCCAACTCCGACGATCTCGGCCTGGAGACCGTCGGTGTCCTGACCGACGACGGCGGCCGGATCATCATCGACGACCGCGGCCGCACGAACATCAGCGGCATCTACGCCTGTGGCGACGTGACCGATCGGGGCGGGACGACCCATGCGGCGGGAGCGTGGGGACGCCGGATCCTCCGTTCGATGATCGCCGGTCGGTTGCCCCAACCCGACGTTCCCCCGATGCCGGGCGCGGTGTTCGGTGACCCGGAGGCGGCATGGGTGGGTCATCAACCGGTCGACCCGCCGCCTGATGTCCGTCGCATCCACGTGGACGTGGCCACGATCGATCGCGCCTACACCGACGAGGTGACCTCGGGTGCGGTGATCATCGACGTGCGGCGGCTGTCCGGCCGGATCATGGGAGCGACGATCGTGGGCCCCAGAGCGGGCGAACTCATCGGAACCGTGAGCTTGGCCATGAAGACCGGTGTGCCGTTCCACAAGTGGTACGGGGTGGTCTGGCCGTACCCGACCTACTCGGATGGGTTGAGCAAGGCCGTCGATCTTTACGTCGCCGAGGCTTTGCCCTCGTTGCACACCGACGCGCTGCGCTGGCTGACCGGGCGGGTCCGTTCGGTGATCGGGCGAGGCTCCTAGAGGGCTGTGCGAACAATCACGACGCCGCCAGGACGACCATCCATCCCGCCACGCTGCGTCCTCGACCTCGCCATGACGCTCACAAGTCGTGGCGAGATCTCGGTCCTTGCGTGCCGAGCGGCTGATCGCCCTGGCATCCATCAGCATTGCTCGGGCAACCTCCTAATAGCGCTCGCGCCTGACCTCGATCTGTCGCCCTTTGATCGTGCCCGTCTTCATCGCTTCGATGACGTCGTCGGCGGAGTCCTCGGGCACTTCGACCAACGTGAAGCTCTCCCGGATGTCGATGTTCCCGATCTCCCGACCCGAGAGACCCGATTCGCCGGCGAACGCACCAACGATGTCACCGGGCCGCACGCCGTAGTTGTAGCCGGCTGCGACGAAGAGCCTGATCATGCCCGGCTCGACGTCCTTCTGTCGACGGTCGCCACCCTTGCGTCGACTCGGTATCGGGACCTCGGAGCGGTGCTGGCGGGGGCGCTCGTGGACCGGTGCTCGCCCGGCACCCGATTGCAGCAACAGCGCAAGATCGGCTCCCGGGGATATCTCACGAAGCAAGGCTCGGTGGGCGAGGTCGAAAGCGGCGGCAGCGACATCGGCGACGTCGTAGTCGGTGCTGAGCCGCTGCACCGCGGCGAGGAAGCGGGGTGTGGGCTGGGCGCTCACCGTGGAGAGCTGCTCGCGCACCATGTCTTCGGTGCGTTGGAGCCGGCGGGCGTCGAGACCCTCGACGCCCGGTAGCGGGGCGGCGTTGAGCTGCACGCCGCCGATGCGCCCGAACGCACGCAGCAGGTGGCGATGCGACGGTGTGGCCAGCAGGATCAGGTTCTGCGCCCCGACCGCCATCGTTCCGGCCAGGAGGTGGGCGTAGCCGTCGGTCCATGTGGGAAGTGCCGCTGCAATCACCGTCGAGATCGAACGGTCGGCGGGGACTCGATCGATGTCGGACTCGACCCGCACCGGCCAGTTGAGGAGGCCGAAGTGCTGTCTCAACCGACCGAGCCCGGACTCGTGGGTGATCACGACCGCGGAGTCCGGCTCCATCGCACGCATCACCCGGCTGATGACGTGGGGGGTCGGCTCGCCGACTGCGATGGCGCGTTGTGTCACGCCAACAGCACCGACGGGGTCGACGGTGGGGAGAGATGGCCGCACCGGATCCCGCAGCTGTTCGGTCGCAAGGTCCATGACCGGGGGGAGGAGCGCGCCGGCGAGCACCACGAGCTGGCGATCCCCCGGGAGTCGGTCGAGCATCGAACCCACCGTGCCGGCTTCGTCACCGATCGCAATGTCGTCGGCCTGGTCGATGATCGCCATCTCGATGGAGGACGCTGCGAGCTTGCCAGCCGAGATCAGCGCGTTCATGCGTCGCGGCGTCCCCAGGACGACGTCGAGCGGTTCGGTCAGATGCTGCGCCTGCCAATCCGCGCTGCCCAGCTCCGAGACGATCGCGTACCTGATCCCTCCGTCGGTCGTGCGGGTGATGAACGCCCCGCACGTCTCGAGGCCGGCGGCGATCTCGAGACATCTGTCATCCGACGACGTGGCGATCAGTACGACCGGATCGTCACCGGGGGTGCAATCGTTCACTAGCTCAGCCACGGCCGCACCGATGGCGATCGTTCGACCTGTTCTCGCCGGCGCTTCGATGAGTACGTCACGCTCCTCACCGATTCCCGGCAGTAGGGAGAACTGGAGCGCGGTGGGCCGTTCGAATCCGGCGCCGATCAGCGTGGTGATGAGCTCGGCCGAGAGGTCGAGGTCGGCCCAATCCGGTCGGCCGCCCGTCTCGGTACCATGCCAGTCCTCCGCACCCATTACGATCTCCGTTTCGTCCCGGCGAAGTGTTCGGGTTGTGCGACACGGCCGGGCCAGTACACCAATACTGCCGCCGCCCGGCCGAGAGTGCACGCCCGCTGTTGCATATTCATTCATTCGGGTGTATGTTCGCTGAGTGAGTGCTGTGGCGCACCCAACCTTCTCGCCGGACCGGCCCACGTACGCAACCGGCATCGTCGGGGCATCGGGCTACACCGGAGCCGAGTTGCTACGTCTCCTCCACGCGCACCCCCGTCTTGCGGTCGAGGTTGCCACCGGCGACTCGAAGGCGGGGGCGCCGATCGCATCGCTGTATCCCAGTCTGGCGGCGGCCTATCCCGCCATGGCGTACGAGCCCTACGACCTGGACCGACTCGACGGTCTCGACCTGGTCTTCTGTGCGCTCCCGCATGGCGTGAGCCAGTCCGTGATCCCCGAGCTGCGGGGCAGGGTCGGGCACATCGTCGACCTCGGGTCCGACTTCCGACTGCACGATCCGGCCCTCTACCCGGAGTGGTACGGCGCCGAGCACGTCCTGCCCCCGCTGTTGGGCGAGTTCGTGTACGGCCTGCCCGAGCTGTTCCGCCCCAAGCTGCAAGGTGCTGAGCTCATCGCCGCCACCGGATGCAATGCGGCGGCCTCGGTCTTCGCACTGGCACCGCTGCTACGAGCCGGGGTGGTCCAACCCGAGGGGCTCATCGCCGACATCGTCACCGGGGTCTCGGGCGCCGGACGCCCGCCCAAGGAGAACACGACGTTCTGTGCGGTGGATTCCGACGTGACCGCCTACGGGCTGCTACGCCATCGCCACACACCAGAGATCGAGCAGGCGCTCGACGAGTTCACGGGCCTACGGACCTCGGTGCTGTTCACGCCCCATCTGGCACCCCTCAATCGGGGCATCATCGCCACGTGTTACGGGCGGCCGGTGCGAGAAGGTCTCACCACCGTCGATGCCATGGCTGCTCTGCACGAGATGTACGACGCGGAACCCTTCGTCGTGGTCTCGGAGTCCTCGCCCAGCGTCAAGGCCACGCTCGGCGCCAACACGGTCCACGTGACGGCCAGAGTGGATCCGCGTACCGGCGTGGTCATGAGCATCGCCGTGCTCGACAATCTCATGAAGGGAGCGTCCGGAATGGCCGTCCAGAACGCCAACCTGGCTCTCGGCCTACCGGAGACGACCGGGCTCCCGGTCGTCGGCGTCTACCCGTGAGCACGATCGTGTCCCCGCTGGCGCCCGCGTCGTTTCCCCGCCTTCCACCGGTCGCTGGCGTCGAGTTGGCCACGATGGCCGCCGGGCTTCGCTACAAGGGGCGGGACGATCTTCTACTGGCGGCGGTGCCGGCCGGGACCACGGTGGCCGGCACGTTCACCACCTCGCGTTGTTCGTCGGCACCGGTCGATTGGTGCAAAAAGAACCTCGGCCGGGGTGAGGCGCGCGCCCTGGTGGTCAACGCCGGCAACGCCAACGCCTTCACCGGCTCGGCCGGTTACGCGGTGTCCGAGGGCACCGCCCGGGCCGCCGCACGAGCCCTCGGTGTCGAACCGGAATCGGTCTTCCTCTCCTCCACCGGCGTCATCGGAGAGCTCATGTCCGAGCCGGCCATCACCGCCGCCATCCCCCGACTGGTGGCGGGGCGAGCTCCCGCTGATGCCGGGGCGTGGGAGGCCGCAGCGGACGCCATCCGCACGACCGACACATTCGCAAAAGGCTCCGTGTCTCCGGTCGGCGCCACCGACGGTCGGGTCGTCGGGATCGCCAAGGGGAGCGGCATGATCGCTCCCGACATGGCCACCATGCTGGCGTACGTGTTCACCGACGCCGCCGCGTCCGCCGATCGTCTGCAGCGGCTCACCACCGCTGCGGTCACCCGGTCGTTCAACCGGATCACCGTCGACGGCGACACATCGACCAGCGACACCGTCCTCGTGTTTGCCACGGGCTGTTCCGACACAGAGATCGACGAGGCGAACGAGGCGGTCTTGGCGGATTCACTCGAAACGGTGATGCTCGACCTCGCTCAGCAGATCGTGCGCGACGGCGAAGGGGCCACCAAGTTCATCTCGGTCGAAGTGACCGGCGCCGAATCGACCCGGGCTGCCGAACGGATCGCCCGCTCGATCGCCGATTCGCCTCTCGTCAAGACCGCCATCGCCGCCGAGGACGCCAACTGGGGAAGGATCGTGATGGCGGTCGGCAAGGCTGGTGAGGCAGCCGACCGAGACCGGTTGCAGATACGGATCGGCGATGAGCTCGTCGCGTCACACGGGGTCAAGCACCCCGAGTACTCCGAGGAGCGAGCCACCCGCCATATGACCCAACCCCGCATCGAGATCAGCGTGGACGTCGGTGTGGGCACCCACACCGCCACCGTCTGGACCTGCGACCTCACCCACGGCTACATCGACATAAACGCTGGATACCGATCGTGACCCGCCCGCCGACCCCCGGGAACGACGACATCATCGCCCTCCGCGGCTTCAGTCCGGAGCTCCGCACCCGGGCGCTGATCGAGGCGCTGCCCTACATCCAACGGTTCCGAGATTCGGTCGTCGTCGTGAAGCTCGGCGGCAACGCCATGGTCGATCCCGACCTCTTCAAGACCTTCGCCAAGGACATCGTGCTGCTGCGCTCGGTGGGTCTGCAGCCGGTCGTCGTGCACGGCGGTGGCCCCCAGATAGGTGCACTGCTCCAGCGGCTGGGCAAGGAATCGGAGTTCCGTGACGGCCTGCGGGTGACCGACGCCGAGACGCTGGATGTCGCCCGAATGGTCCTCGTCGGCAAGGTGGGTCGCGACATCGTCGCTGCGCTGAACGCCCAGGGGGGTGCTGCGGTCGGGATCTCGGGGGAGGACGCGGGTCTGATTCTGGCGGCGGCCCGCGCCGCCGAGCTCGGCTACGTCGGCGATGTCGTCGGGGTCAAGGTCGACATCGTCCATCGGTTGCTCCACGAGCGGTTCATCCCGGTCATCAGCACGATCGGGTCCGACGCTCGAGGGCAGGCCTACAACATCAACGCCGATTCGGTGGCCGCCGCCCTGGCCGGAGCTCTGGAGGCGGAGAAGGTCATCTACCTCACCGACATCGCCGGGCTCCTGCTCGACGTCGGCGACCCGACGTCGATCATCGCCCGGACATCGGTCAGGCATCTCGGTCAACTGAAGGCTCGGGGCGTGATCAGCGGTGGCATGGTGCCTAAGGTCCAAGCCTGCATCGACGCGGTGAATGGTGGCGCGGAGAGCGCCCACATGCTCGACGGCCGCATCCCCCACGTGCTCCTGCTCGAGCTGTTCACCGATGCCGGGATCGGCACCATGGTCACCTCCGACGACGCACCCGAGCCGCTCGCCGACCACCTTCACGAGGAGTAGCTCAGTGCCGACCATCGAAGAACACCGTGCCGCAACCAAGGCACCCGCCGAGCTCGACTCCTGTCCGATGATGCCGACCTACGGCGCTCCGTCGGTCATGTTCGTACGAGGCGAAGGAAGCGAACTCTGGGATGCCGACGGCAAACGCTACATCGACTGGCTTGCCGGTATCGCCGTCTGCTCGCTCGGGCACTCCCATCCCCGGGTGGCCCAGGCGATCACCGACCAGGCCACCAAACTGCTGCACGTCTCGAACCTGTTCGCGACCGAGCACCAACCGGTGGTGTCCGGCCTGATCGGTGAGATGGTCGGCCGGAGCGGCCAGGTCTTCTTTGCCAACTCGGGTGCCGAGGCGAACGAGGCGGCAATCAAGCTGGCCAGGAAGTGGGGCGGACGCGGCCGCCACACGGTGGTGAGCGCGTACGAGAGCTTCCACGGCCGAACCCTGAGCACGCTCGCCGCCACCGGACAGCCGGCCAAGTGGGAGGCCTTCCAGCCTCTGCCCGAGGGGTTCAGACATGCGGTGTGGGCTGATGCGGCCGACCTCGAACGTCAGCTCGACGACACGACCGCGGCGATCCTCCTCGAACCGGTACAAGGTGAGGGTGGCGTGCACCCGGCCACCGTGGAGTATTTCGCCGCCGTTCGGCGTCTCTGCGACGAGAGAGGGCTGCTGTTCATCGTCGACGAAGTACAAGCGGGGTTGGCCAGGACGGGTAAGTGGTTCGGATTCCAGCATTTCTTCCCCGAGGGCGAGGGACCTGACGTGATCACGCTGGCCAAGGCGCTGGGCAACGGGGTCCCCATCGGTGCATGCTGGGCCACCCGGGAGGCCGCCGCATCCTTCTCACCCGGTGATCACGCCAGCACCTTCGGCGGCCAGCTGATCGCCACCGCCGCCGCCCGAGCCACGCTGGAAACGATGCTGGAGATCCGAGCTCCGTCCATGGCGACCGCCAAAGCGGCGACGCTGACGAACTCGCTGCTGGCGATCGACGGCCTGAACACCACCCGGGGCCTCGGTCTCCTCATGGCGGTCGAACTCGACGAGGGCATCGACGCCCCCGCAGTCGCCGCCCGGTGTCTCCAACGGGGCCTGGTCCTCAACGCGGTCACCGCCACCGCACTACGACTCACGCCACCTCTCAACATCCCGGACGACCTCATCGCCGAGGGGATCGAGATCCTCGCCCACGCGATCGGAGAAGAGAGGTCGACACCGTGAAACACATTCTCGACATCGACGATCTGTCCGCAACCGAGCTCGGCACCATCGTCGAGCACGCCGGGCGGCCCGTGGCCGAACTCGGGCGAGCTCTCGACGGTCACGGTGTCGCCTGCTACTTCGCCAAACAGTCCGCCCGCACCCGCAACTCGACCGAGATGGCGGTCGTGCAGCTCGGCGGTCATCCGGTGTACATCACCGATGCCGAGGTGAGCCTGGGCAAGCGGGAGACCGTCGCCGACGTCACCCGCACACTCGCCTGCTATCACCGCATCCTGTGCGCTCGCGTGTACGGCCATGAGGTACTCGAGGAAATGGCAGGTGTCGGTGTGGTGCCCGTCATCAACCTGCTCTCCGACGCCGCCCATCCGCTCCAGGCGATCGCTGACGTGCTGACCATCGTGGGTGAGTACGGCACGGTGGAGGGTCGGGTCGTCACCTACGTCGGTGACGCCAACAACGTCGCCCGGTCCCTCGCTCTGGCCGTGGGCCTCCTCGGGGGAGAGGTACGGATCGTCACACCTCCCGGTCAAGGTTTCTCCGAAGTCGACACCGATCGGATCCGCACCGCCGGAATCTCGTTCGATTGGAGCGACCGGATCGAGGATCTCGTACCGGGGTCCGATGTGGTGTACACCGACACCTGGATCAGCATGGGAGAAGAGGGCATACGCCAGGAGAAACTTCGCTCCTTCGAAGGATTCAGGATCGACCGCGACGTGATGGCATCGGCACCGGAGGCGATCTTCATGCACTGCCTTCCCGCCCACCGGGGCGAAGAGGTGACCGACGACGTCCTCGACGGTCCTCGGAGCCGTATCTGGGCGCAGGCCACCAACCGGCTGCACGCCGCCCGCGCCGCCCTCTGGTTCCTCTCGACACATTCCGACAACAAGCCGTGGTCACCGGTTCGATGATCTACGAGCTCTCATGACACTGTCCAAGACCCAACGTCAGCACCGCATCGGTCTGCTCCTCGGCACGCATGCGGTATCGAGCCAGATCCGGTTGGTCGAGCTCCTCGCCGATCTCGAAGGCATCGTTGCGACGCAAGCCACGGTGTCGCGCGATCTGGACGAGATGGGCGCGGTCAAGGTGAGGGTCGCCGGAGGGTTGTCGGTCTACGCGGTGCCCGAGCACCCCGCCGAGCAGTACGCCCCCCAGGATCACCTTCGTCGTGTCCTGGGAGAATGGGTGGTCGAAGCCCACCGCTCCGGCGACCTGGTGGTTCTGCGAACCCCGCCCGGGTCCGCTCACGTCGTCGCATCGGCCCTGGATCGAACCGGGGTCGAAGGTGTCATCGGCACTGTCGCCGGGGATGACACCCTGCTCGTGATCGGCGGCGAGGCCTGCGGTCCCGAGGTGTATTCTCTCCTGTCCGACCTGAGCGGTCTCACATGACCATGCGTGACCCTGACGGTCGTTCCCGACCGAATCTCATCCGCGGTGGCCCCGGGCCAGCCCCTACCGAGAGGAATCATCCGTGAAGAAGGCAGACGTGTCGCGAGTCGTGCTCGCATATTCAGGGGGATTGGACACCTCCGTGATCCTCCAGTGGCTCCAAGACGACTACGACTGCGAGGTGGTCACCTTCACCGCCGATCTCGGTCAGGGGGAGGAGCTCGAACCGGCCCGGGCCAAAGCGATCGAGATGGGTGTGCCCGCCGAGCACATCTACATCGACGATCTCCGGGAGGAGTTCGTCAGCGACTTCGTGTTTCCGATGTTCCGGGCCAACACGATCTACGAAGGGGAATACCTGCTCGGCACGTCGATCGCTCGGCCGCTGATAGCGAAACGTCTCGTCGAGATCGCCCGCACGACCGGGGCCGATGCCATCAGCCACGGGGCCACGGGCAAGGGCAACGACCAGGTTCGCTTCGAACTGGGGGCCTATGCCCTCGAACCGGGTATCCGAATCATCGCCCCCTGGCGGGAATGGGACCTGCTGTCGAGAGAGAAGCTGTTGGCCTACGCGGCCGAGCGCAACATCCCGATCGAGATGAGCCGCGGCTCGAAGAGCCCGTTCAGCACGGACGCCAACATGCTCCACATCTCCTACGAGGGCGGACCACTGGAGGATCCCTGGACCGAACCGCCGGCGGAGATGTGGCGATGGTCGGTGTCGCCCGAAGCCGCACCCAACGAGGCGACCTACATCGAGCTGACCTACGCCCACGGCGACATCGTCGCACTAGACGGTGTGTCGATGAGCCCGGCTCAGGTGCTGGCCCACCTCAACGAGGTGGGCGGCGCCAACGGGATCGGCCGGCTCGACATCGTCGAGAATCGCTACGTGGGCATGAAGAGCCGGGGGGCGTACGAGACCCCGGGCGGGACGATCATGTTGCGGGCCCACCGCGCCATCGAGAGCCTGACCCTCGATCGGGAGGTCGCCCATCTGAAGGACGAGCTGATGCCGCGGTACGCGTCGCTGATCTACAACGGCTACTGGTGGAGTCCCGAGCGAGAGATGCTGCAGACCGCCATCGACCACAGCCAGCATCACGTCAACGGTGATGTGAGGGTCAAGTTGTACAAAGGAAACGTCGAGATCACCGGCCGACGTTCGAACGAGTCGTTGTTCGACGAGGCGATCGCCACCTTCGAAGATGACGGCGGCGCCTACGACCAGGCCGATGCAGAAGGTTTCATCAAGCTGAACGCCCTCCGCCTGCGCAACCTCGCCGCCAAACGCCACTGACCCATGCCCTCCCATCCCCCTTCCCCCAAACTTCGTGTCGGGTCCACGTTTCAGGTGTGCTCGACACGCCAGAACAACCTGGATGTGGAGCAGACACGCAGATTGCTCACGCAGTCGTCAGGCAGGTGATACAGCCATGAGTACGCACCGATCACAGCTGTGGGCCGGACGATTCGATGGGGGCCCGGCCGAAGCCCTGCAGCAGCTCAACGACAGCTTCGCCTTCGATCGGCGCATGTACGTCGAAGACATCCAGGGTTCTCGTGCGCACGTCACGATGCTCCACGAGGTGGGAATCCTCACCGCCGAGGAACGGGGACAGATACTCGACGCGCTCGATGAAGTCGAAGAGGAGATGGCATCGGGTCGTTTCGAGGCCACCGCGGGTGATGAGGACATCCATACCGCCGTGGAGCGGCGGGTCACCGAGATCGCACCTGATGCTGGGGGCAAGATTCACACCGGCCGCAGTCGAAACGACCAGGTGGCCACCGATCTTCGTCTCTGGACCAAACGCGAGCTCGTCGAACTCGCCCGGTTGGTACTTGGCTTGCAGACCACCCTGCTGCGGCGGGCCGATGAGGCCGGTGATGCGTACCTACCGGCCTACACCCATCTGCAACAGGCTCAACCCGTGACGCTCGCACATCATCTGCTGGCCCATGCGTGGGCGTTGTCCCGAGACGTCGAGCGGCTGAGCCAGACCCTCGCCCGGGTGGATGTCTCGCCGCTCGGCGCGGGTGCGCTCGCGGGATCGTCGCTGCCGATCGATCCGGAACGCACCGCCGATCTGCTCGGATTCGGCAACGTGTTCGACAACTCACTCGATGCGGTGAGCGATCGTGACTTCGTCGCCGAGGCCCTGTTCGATCTCTCGTTGCTCGGCGTGCACCTCAGTCGAATCGGCGAGGAACTCGTTCTGTGGAGTTCGGCTGAGTTCGGCTTCGTCTCGCTCGATGACGCATTCAGCACCGGTTCATCGATGATGCCGCAGAAGAAGAATCCTGACATCGCCGAGTTGGCGCGTGGCAAGGCCGGCAGGCTCATCGGGCATCTGACCGGCTTCCTCACCACACTCAAGGGCCTGCCGCTCACCTACAACAAGGACCTCCAAGAGGACAAGGAACCGCTCTTCGACGCGTGCGAGACCGTCCGACTCACGTTGCTCGCCCTCGATGGGATGTTCAGCACGCTGGCCTTTCGCTCCGAGGTCATGGCGGCCCACGCCGACAATCCCTACGCCGCAGCAACCGACCTGGCCGAGTTCCTAGTGAAGAAGGGTGTGCCGTTCCGAACGGCCCATCACATCGTGGGCCGATTGGTGCGGGCAGCCCTGGCCGGCGAGGGGACCCTGCCCGATCTGGTCGCAGCCCACGAAGACCTCGGTCCCGAGGCCGCCGAGCTGATGACTCCCGGCGCCTCGGTCGCCAACCGGACGACCCACGGTGGGGGTGGACAGGAATCGACCGCCAAAGAGCTCGAGCGCTTCAGATCGAGTCTCGACGCCGCCCGCCGGCGGCTCGGGTGATCCGGCGCAGCCGTCGACAACCGGCGCCGGCGTCGCCGACACTGATGGTGTGCAACTCCCCGACGAGATCCGGGTCGATGACCTCGTGCTCCGTCCTCCGACCAGCCGCGACCGATCCGATGTGGTCGCTCTGCTGTCCCAGTCCGACGAGATCGCCCGGTGGACGCGTATCCCGTTCCCTTACTCCAACTCCGATTATGACGCCTGGTTAGAGCTCGACCACACCCGCTACCTGATCTCCCGCGGTAACACGATCCTGGGCTCGGTGGGAGCACGCGTTGACGTTGAATCAGTCACGGCTGAGATCGGCTATTGGCTCGCCGCCGGCGCCCGTGGCCAGGGGGTGATGACCCGATCGTGTGAGGCGGTGAGCGCGGCGCTGTTCGGGGCTGGAATCGAGCGAATCGAGGCGACGGTCACGGTTGGCAACGAGCCGTCGAGTGCAGTTCTCGAACGGTCGGGGTTCACCCTCGAAGGCATCAAACGCTCGGTGTGGGAACCGAGATGCGGTTTGGACGGTTCTCGCATGGACATGGAGATCTGGTCGCTCCTACCCGGCGAGCTGAGCCGATGACGACGGTGGGAAACTC
Source organism: Acidimicrobiales bacterium (assembly GCA_024638805.1). GTDB lineage: Bacteria > Actinomycetota > Acidimicrobiia > Acidimicrobiales > SZUA-35 > JABDIY01. The sequence continues at coordinate 5,203 of JAHEJO010000016.1, read as the reverse complement.
ACGGCCGAGTCCGGCTGTTCGGGTTGTATCGGTCCAGGACGTTGCCGGTCACAGCGGCGACGGCGGGATCGTCGGCCAGGCCGAAGACCCAGTCGGTCGTCCCCACCGTGACGACCTCGCCTCCGGTGGATCCGAACGGCCGGCACACCAACATCACGGCATTCCCGTGCCGTGCTCGGCGCAGGGACCTCTCGTCGAGGCCGCCATAGAGCCGTGAGGCAACGAACTCAAGGTCGCCCTGGTCGCTCAGCGCCGAAATCGAAGCTGGATACTCGCCCATGGCAAGATTCGATGCCGGCGCGAAGGCCACGATCTCGATGTCGTCGGGCAGGCCCTCGGTCGGGGCCGCGATCGGCAGTTGCTCGTCGTCGAACTGGATACGGGTACCCACCGTCTCGTATCCCACCGCGCCGTGCCGTGAGCCGAGCACATCGCCGTACCGCAGACCGGTCCCCTCGACCAGCCAGTGGTCGTCCCGATAGACCGTGAATCCGCCCGAACCTCTCGCCACCGCATCGCCGAAACGGTTGTACAGGCCGAAGGCCGAACCCGCTCCGAGTAACGACCACTCCGGGCGACCGACGATCGGATCGCACCACATGCCGGTCATCTCCTCCGGCCTGCCCTCGGCGATCACCGGGTCAGTCTTGTGAGCGGTGTACTTGTGACACACCATGCTGTCACCACCGGGGTCGGCTTCCTCGTGGCGAACCCGCCAGAACATGGTGTTGCCGCTGAAGCTCGCGAAATTCCCTCCCGCAGCGATGTAGGCCTCGAGACCGGCCCGTTGGGAGTCGGACCAGTACTCGTCATGGCCCACACTGAGCACGAGGTCATAGCCGTCGAGGATGGAGGGGTCACGATCGATGTCGGCGGAGATCGCATAATCGAAACGGCGGCCGTGAGCTTCAGCCCATTGGACGAAGCGCCGTTCGAACGTGAACCACCCGGACGATCCGATCGCCGCCGGGTAGTTCATCGAGGTCCGGTAGCTCTGGAAGTGCTGGCCATCGACATCGGGATCCTCGCCCCACCGGGTCGGTCGGGCCTTTCTGTCATCGCGATCGACCGTGGGCCGAGACAGCATCCCCCTTCCGAACGGCCGCTGGAAGCACACTCGGGTCCCGCCGGTGTACAGGCTCTTGCCACCCCAGTTGTTGTAGGCATTCCAGGTGTTCGTGGCGAGTACGAGGAGGGTCGAGGCCGACCGCGCCTCCGCTCGGACGACGAAACCTGCGTGGGTCACGTCACGCCCGGGTGAGGCGGCAGGTGCTGCAAGAGTGACGAGGTAGAACCCCGGTCGCCACTCGCGCGGGATCTCCAGATCAACCGCTGTCGGCCAGCGGCATCCACGGGAGTCGGCGTCGGGTGGGGGAGGTGTGTAGCGCCCGGGCAGACCCTCGGCGGACCACACGGTTTGGCGTTCTGCTCCCGAGCGCTCGATCGTGACATGGAAACGGTCACTTGTGGTGGAAACGTGAATCGCGGCGGTGTCGCCAGGTTGGTAACTCAGCCGACCGGCGTACCCCTCGATCTCGTCGAAGAATGTGGGATCGTCGGGCATGGAAGTGAACCTACACGCTGCCTGAGGACGCGAGCGCGGGCGGGGGGACGCTACAGCGAACCGTCGTAGGCTCGTGCGAATGAGCCCGTCACCGTCATCGATCCGGTCATGCCGAGCGTGGCACATCGCGACGCAGGGCGTGGATTCCGATGTTGGTCATGGCGCTCGACCTCGCTGAACCGGCGACCGCCCGCCGGCTCCTGGGTTCGGTGCTTCGGTGTGGTGAAGCGTCGGGAGTGATCGTCGAAACCGAGTTCTACGACGAGGACGATCCGGCCAGCCACACCTTCGGGGGTCCAACTGCGAGGAACCGTCCGATGTTCGACAGAGCTGGGACGCTCTACGTGTATCGGTCCTACGGTATTCACTGGTGTGCAAACGTCGTGGTCGGTGAGGTGGGCCGGGGAAGTGCGGTCCTGGTTCGAGCTCTCGAGCCACTGGCGGGAACCGTCTTCATGGAGTCGCGTCGACCGAGGGCTCGGATTGCAGCCGATCTGTGCTCCGGGCCGGGCAAATTGTGCGCCGCGCTGGCGATCACCGGAGACCACAGCGGGCACAACCTCTTCGCCGAGTCGTCCGAGGTTCGTCTGGACTTGCGGGACCCGATCGAGTCTGACCGGATCGCCGTCGGTCCCCGGGTTGGTATCAGCCGAGCGGTCGATCGTCCGTGGCGATTCGCGGTCCTCGGCAACCCGCACGTGTCGCGTCCGGCGCCAACCCACTCCTTTACATGAGGCGCCTTCAACGCCGATGCTGGGTCAGCACGTCGACTCGACCAGCGCCCTCATCTGTCGTGTCCAGGCCACATGAGCGCTGTCCTGGCGTTTCAGGCACACCGAAAACGTGGGGCAGACACGATTTTTCGGGAGAGGGCTGACTTTCGGGCGAGAGGGTGATGGCTAGGGGCGGTCGAAGATGATGAGCGACAAGTGTTTCTTGCCTTTGCGGACCATCAGGTAGCGACCGTGCAGCAGGCCCTGGCTGTCGACAACGTGGTCGGCGCCGACCTTCACGTCGTTCAGGCTGATCCCGTTCTGCTTGACGAGTCGGTGGGCTTCGCTGTTCGATGCGGTCACGCCGGCCTCGGCCAGGAGTGGGAACAGGTTCGCCTCCACCCCCAGGTCTGCCCGCGAGATCGACGTGGTCGGCAGTGCGGTTGCGAGCATGTCGAGTGCTGCCGCCGACAGTTCGGCCACGTCACCGCCGAACACCGCCGCAGTCGCCTCCTGGGCCCTCGTGGTGGCTTCGGGGCCATGGACGAGCGTGGTGAGCTCCTCTGCCAAACGGATCTGGGCAAGCCGGCGATGTGGGGCTTCGGCATGTCGTACGGTGATCTCCTGGATCTCCGGAATCGGTAGCAACGTCAATTGCAGAAGCAGCTTCTCGATCTCTGCGTCTTCGACCTGGATCCAGGACTGGTAGAAGGCGTAGGGCGAGAACTTCGACCCCGACAGCCAAATCGTTTCCCCACCCGCCGTCTTGCCGTATTTGGAGCCGTCGGACCGGGTGAGCAGTGGCCAGGTCAAACCCAGACCCTTGCCACCGGCCCGTTTCCTGATCAGATCGATGCCGGTCACGATGTTGCCCCACTGGTCCGAGCCTCCCATCTGCATCTCGCAGCCCTCGTGCTCGAACAGCCAGCAGAAATCGTAGGCCTGGAGGAGCATGTAGCTGAATTCGGTGTACGAAATGCCATCGGTGCTTTCCATGCGAGCCCGCACCGATTCCTTTGCCACCATTTGGTTCACCGTGAGGTACTTACCGACGTCACGGAGGAAGTCGAGATAGGAGAATCCGACGGTCCAGGCACGATTGTCGAGCAACGTCGCCGGATTGCCCACACCATCGAAGGCGAGGAACTGCCGAAGCTGGGGCAGGATTCCGGTCAGATTGGCCGCCAGTTGATCATCGGTGAGCAGCGAGCGCTCGGCGGACTTGCCGGAGGGATCACCGACCATCCCGGTCGCTCCGCCGGCGAGAGCGATGACGCGATGGCCGGCATCCTGGAAGCGTCGCAGCATCAGAAGGCCGACCAGATTCCCCACGTGCAGGCTGTCGGCGGTTGGATCGAAACCCACGTACACCCGGACCGGGCCCTCCGCCATCCGTTTCCGAAGGTCATCAGGGTCGGTGGAGTCGTGGATCAGGCGACGGGCGGAAAGGTCATCGAAAAGGTCGGGATCCACGGACACGCACAACAGTGTGCCGCGATGACTGGGCTGTGCAGACCGGCGTGCGGCAGAATGGGGAGGTGGTCGCCCCTCCGCCGCCGTCTGAGATTCTCGAGCCCGAGAAGCCCCCGTCGCCGGCACGAATCCTGTTCAGAATCGCCGTCGGGATCATCGTCGTCGCCTCGTTCGGCGTATGGCTCTATGCCTACAGCGGGGCCGCCGACAGGCCGCCACCGGACGAGCTCGACTCGACCCGGGCGCTGCTCGATGCCAGGGAGGCGGGGCAGGAGTTCGAAGAGTTCGACGGTACGGCCGCCTACGGCGTTCGAGCGTCGTCGATCTGCGACACTGCGGTCGGCTCACTGCCCGACGCTCGACTCGCCGACAGTGGGCCGGCGCGGGCGACCCAGCTCCGGGAGGCCAACCGACTCCTGCTGGAGATGATCGGTGAGCTCCGGGGCCTACCGGTGGCGACGGTGCGTGATGACGAACTCCGAAACCTCTGGCTCGATGATTGGGAAACCCTGGTCGGTGACCGGGCTCGCTACGCCGATGCGGTCGAGAACGACCCTGCCGCGGTGTTCTCGGTGTCGGCGGTCGCCGACGCAGAACGTCTCGAACGTCGCCTGACCCGGTTTGCCCGGACCAACCTGATGCTCCCGTGCGGTGCACCCTCGGACCTGGGCTGAATCTCGCCCAGGCGGTCGATGCCGGTGATGTCAACGTCGGACGATTTAATCGCTCGGGGTGGTTGCCCTGGGGGGTGATCCGGGCTATCTTAGAGATCCGCCCAAACGGGATGGCCAAGCGTTGCAACGCCGCCTCTCGGAGTAGGCAAACCGGGCCCGCACCCGCACCTCCGATCACTCGTGTGCGTTCGTGTGGCCCCAGCACCTTGAAAACGGAATAGACGAGAACGCAGCGTGTGCGGAGGGTCATCACAACCTAACCAGTGATGACATTCCGTCAATCGAAATAACAAGCCGCTGACATTCAGGTGGTACTGAGTGTCAGCAACCGGATCACGTCGGGCCAAACCTCTCGAGGCGCAACCCGGCAGATTCTCTGATGGAGAGTTTGATCCTGGCTCAGGACGAACGCTGGCGGCGTGCTTAACACATGCAAGTCGAACGAACCCGAGCTTCGGCTCAATGGGTGAGTGGCGAACGGGTGAGTAACACGTGAGAAACCTACCCCGGAGTGCGGAATAACCCAAGGAAACTTGAGCTAATACCGCATACCTTCCGAACATCGCATGGTGATCGGAAGAAAGATTTATCGCTCTGGGAGGGTCTCGCGGCCTATCAGCTTGTTGGTGAGGTAATGGCTCACCAAGGCTTCGACGGGTAGCTAGTCTGAGAGGACGAATAGCCACACTGGAACTGAGACACGGTCCAGACTCCTACGGGAGGCAGCAGTGGGGAATCTTGCACAATGGGCGAAAGCCTGATGCAGCGACGCCGCGTGG
>JAHEJO010000015.1 GCA_024638805.1 Acidimicrobiales bacterium | reverse complement strand
TGGTCTCTGCCTCGCGCATTCCCCAGTCACTATGTCGCCAGCGCAACCGCCGAACCATCGGTCGACACCGATGCGCCGGGCAGAACCCTCGAGGTCGACGGGGCGGGGCCGTTTTCCGTGAGCCTGACGGGACTGCAGAACGGAACGGCCTATCGGCTCAGCGTGACGCCCGAGCGTTCCGATGCCGAGCCCGGCCGGTCAGCGGACACGACGGTGCTTCTGCCGGCCAACCCGAACCCCGTGCAGGCATTCGGTATCAGCTCCGATGCCGGCGTCGAGCTTGCGTGGTCGCCGCCGGCTGGTTCGGGCTCTCCCATCGACGCCTACGAAGTCCAGTATCGCTCGGCGGCGTCCCGGGAGTGGTCCCCTCTGATCACCACCGGATCGTCGAGCGTGCGCCTCGACCTCGAACCGGGTCGCTACTGGTTCCGCATCCGGGCGACCAACGACATCGGTCCGGGGATCTGGTTCGAGACGCCGCTGACCGGTCTGATGGACTCGGGGGTTCGTGCCATGCCCCTCGACGCCCAACTCGGTCGCCTCTACACGGCCTACTTCGGGCGCGCACCCGACGATGCCGGGATGGAGTACTGGACCGGCGTACGATCCCGCGGCGGATCGATCGGGGTGGTTGCCGACTCCTTTGCGGCGTCGTCGGAGTTCCGGTCCACATATGGTCGGCTCGACGACACGGCGTTCATCGGTCTGTTGTACCGCAATGTGCTCGCCCGGGATCCGGACCCCGCCGGGGCTCGCTACTGGATCGATCAGCTCCGGAGCGGACTCTCACGAGGTCGTGTCATGGTCGGTTTCTCGGACAGCCCTGAGTTCGTCCGCAGCACCGGCACGGTCGGGCCCCAGTCAGCGTTCCAGGGATCGATCGAGCGAATCCATCTCGCGGTGCTCCGTCGCGGTCCGTCATCGACGGAGATGGTGCGGTGGACGAACCGGGTCACGCCCTCGACGATCGCCGAGGTGTGCGACGAGCTGCTCGCGTCCGCCGAGTTCTCCTCCCTCCAGGGAGATCTCAACGACAGCCAATTCATCGATGTCGTGCACCGCAACATCCGCAGCGCACCTGTCGATCGCACCGACCATCGGCGGTGGTTGGCCGATCTCCGAGCGGGCATGTCGCGAACAGAACTCGTCCTCCAGCTCGCCCAAAGCCCCCGATTCATCGCTCTCACCGGCACGGGCTCCTGATCGGATGCTCGGCGTGTTCAGACCACCGTCGAATCCGACCGATTCCGGAGTCGGTCCTGCCGGGACGATTCCTCTACACTTTCGGCCGTGACTGAGATCCCCGAGCATCTGCTCAAGCGGTCCGCCTCCCGTCGCGGCAAAAAGCCCGCCGATGGTGAGGGCGGAGGTGAGGCGGCAAAGGAGCCGGGCAGCGCGGTTGCCCCGGCCCAAGCAGCGGGTCCCGTCGAGCCGCCGGCGATCCGGGAGGCGGCCGCAGCCGTCCCACGGGACCCCGACCCGGAGCCGCCGAAACCGGAACCGGCCTACGTCCAGGCGGCCAAGAAGCGCAAGAAGATGCCGATGTGGGCGATGGCGATCCCGGCGTTGACCCTTCTTTGGGCGTACAGCTTCGCCGGCACGATGCAGCAGCCCGAGGTCGAGGATCCGCTGTTCATCGAGTCGGCTGCGTTGTACAGCTCGCAGGGGTGTGCGGGATGCCACGGGGCCGGCGGTGGCGGCGGCGTCGGCTACCAATTCTCCAACGGTGAGATCTACGCCACCTTCCCCGAGCCAATCGCCCAGGCCGTCCACATCGCTCGAGGGTCGGCTGCGATCACAGGTGAACAGTACGGCGATCCCGAACGTCCCGGCGGTGCACGCGTCGCCGGAAACCGTGGGGTGATGCCGAACTACCCGGGTATCACGCAAAACGAACTGGAGCTGATCGTGTTCCATGAACGGGTGACCCTCGGTGGCGAGGACCCCTCCGATCCGGCCTACGAGGAATGGATGGAACACATGCGCGAGGTGGCCGAAGGCGTCCTCCCCGACCGTCCGATCGATCTCGAGTTCTTCCTCGCATGCGCCAATCCCGAAACCACGCCGGGAGCCACCGGCGACGTCGATCCCAACGAGCAGGAGTTCTGCCCGGGACCGCTTCTCGAAACAGAAGAAGTCGCCAGCGAGTGAACGTACAATTTCTCCGCCCGCCCCCCCAATCCGATAGCTTGTGCATAGATTCACAAAGTCTCTAGAGTTGTCGACGAGACACGAATCGTCGAGGTAGCGCATGGTTGCACTCATAACGTCCATCATCGTCACGATCATCCTGGCGGGGCTGGTGTATCTCTACGCCGCCCGCCGTCCCGCCGGCGCACCCGTCACGTGGGGCGAGGCGATGATCGGCTCGGTCTACGCGTTCTTCCTCACCTTCATGATCTTCGGCGTCGTTCCCCACCAGTGGTTGACCGTTGCGGAGAACGAGTGGAGTTTCCGGGCCGATCGCATCTTCGACGCATGGGGCCTGATCACCCCGCAGAGCCAGGGGGGATGGTTCCCGTTCGACATCACCCTGCGCGCCGTCTCTGACAGCGTCGCTGCGATCATCTACATCATCGGCCTGGGCATCATGGTCAAGATGTTCATCGATTGGCAGAACCGCGGCCAGGCCAAGAAGGGCAGCGACGTGGTGCCGACCTCCAGCTACGGCCGGCCCCTGGTCAAGCGAGGCTGAAGGATCGATGGGTTTCCAGGACGCCAACCCGCCGCTTCCGGACTTTCGCGATGACTACGTCCTCGTCGAGGTCGATGCCGACTACCTGGCTCGCGCCGTCAAGCCCAAACAGTTCATCCATATCGATCAGTCCGAGTGCATCGCCTGCGAGGGCTGTGTCGACATCTGCCCATGGAAGTGCATCCACATGCAGCCGACCGGCGCTGTCGCTGAGGCATTCGGAACGGTCAAACCGGGCGACGATCCCAATGATGCATTCATCTTCACCATCGACGACGATGTCTGCACCCGATGTGCGCTGTGCGTCGACCGGTGCCCGACCGGTGTGATCATCCTCGGAAAGATCGGTGATCCATCGCCCTACGGCGACTACAACCAGCGAACCAATTCCCACGGCTACGGCTACGGCATGCGCCTCGCCTGAACCAGAAACCCACTGACGAGAAGGCTCAACCAACAATGGCCAAATCGATCCAAGACAAGCCCACACTCGCCGAGAGAGCGGGTGACCTCGCGAGCCAGACCACGAGTGCGGTACAGGGAAGCCAGGCGTGGAACTCGATCTTCCGGCCCGGTTCGGTGTTCCGCAAGGGCTACACCGACAGCCCTCGAAACCGTAGCTACGTGATCATGAACAGCGTGCTCTACCACCTTCACCCGGTGAAGGTGAAACGACATGCGGTGAAGGTGAGCTACACGCTGTGCCTGGGCGGGCTCAGCTTCTTCCTGTTCATCATCCTCACGATCACCGGCATCTTCCTGATGTTCTTCTACCGCCCCACCGCGGCTGCGGCCTGGGAGGACATCGCGACTCTCCAGACCGGCGTCACGTTCGGTCTGCTGGTGCGCAACATGCATCGTTGGGGTGCCCACCTCATGGTGCTCTCGGTCTTCCTCCACATGGCCCGCGTCTTCTACCACGGTGCCTACAAACCCCCTCGTGAGTTCAACTGGGTGATCGGAGTGATGCTGTTGCAGTTCACCCTGCTGTTGTCCTTCACCGGCTACCTGCTCCCCTGGGACCAGTTGGCGCTGTGGGCGGTGACCGTCGGCACCAACATGATGGGCTACACACCGGTATTCGGTAACGAGGTCCGATTCGTGCTCCTGGGCGGTTCTGTGATCGGCCGTGAAACACTGTTGCGTTGGTATGTGCTGCATGTCCTCCTCCTTCCATTCGTCACCGTCATCTTCCTTGCGATCCACTTCTGGCGGGTGCGCAAGGACGGCGGCATCTCCGGACCGCTGTAGAGAGAAGGGATACCCTCATGACCGAGATTCCAGAGCATCTACGCAAGCGGGCCAGCGAGGCGAAGAAGAAGGCTGAGTCCTCGCCGTCCAGTAGTGACGCGCCGGCGTCGTCGGGCGGTTCGGCGGGCGAGTCCAAGATTCCCGCCCACCTCCTCGAGCGATCGAAGAGCGCCAAATCCAAGGGAGACGGCGGCGGGGCCACCACGGCCGTGGCGCCGGCCGGCGCCACCGTCGCCGCGGCCGCCGCATCCGGTGGCCTACCCGTGATGTCTGGCCCTCAGGGCCACACCCAGCGTCTCTTGACCGTGGTGAAGAGCGGCTCGATCCAGGACATCAAGATGAAGCCCCAGGACAAGGTGCACACCTGGCCCCATCTGATCGTCGTGGAGTTCGGTGCTGCGTTGTTCTGTACGGCGTTCCTGACGATCTTCTCGATCTTCGTCAACGCTCCGCTGCTCGAGCTGGCCAACGTCAACCAGACACCGAACCCCTCCAAAGCCCCGTGGTACTTCCTGGGACTCCAGGAGCTCCTCACCATGTTCCACCCGATGGTCGCCGGAGTGACCATCCCCGGGATCGGGCTGATCGTCCTCATCCTCGCCCCGTTCATCGACAAGAACCCGTCCAATCGCCCGGAGGACCGGAAGTTCGCGGTGTCGATCTTCACGATCTTCATGATGTTCTGGGCGGTACTCACTCTGATCGGGTCGTTTTTCCGAGGCCCCGGATTCAACTTCATTTTCCCGTGGGCCGACGGACTTTTCTTCGAGCTCTAGGAAGGAGCTAGCTATGGATCCCATCATCATCGGCGCAATCGTCATCGCCGTGCTGGCCGTGGCGTCGCTGGGCTTGGCCCTTCGCAGTCGTGACACCAAGACCGCGATCGGCCAGCTGTCGGGCGAAACCATCAAACGGGATCGCCCGGCGAGGGTGCCGTCGCCGGATGTCCCGACGAGTGGTCCGGTCACCGGTTCGGAGTTGGAGTCCCTGGGGTCGGCGAGGGGCAGGGCGGCGCTGGTGGCGGCCGACACAAAACCGCCCGTGCCGTATGTGCCGCCGGACCCCGAGACCATCGGTGTGGCGCGCCGCCAATTCCTGAATCGTGGGATATTCGCCATGTTCGGCCTCGGCATCACCGCGTTCGGAGCGGCATCGATCGGCTTCCTCTGGCCCCAGGGAGTCAGCGGGTTCGGCTCCAAGGTCACCGTGGGACGCCTGCCGGACATCAGGGCGGGCATCATCGCCGGAGGCGGGTTCCTCTACGTTCCCGAAGGTCGGATGTGGGTCACCGAGTATCCGACTGCTGCGCTTGAGAAGGCGAGGACGCAGTACGGCTTCTTCGGCCAGGTGGAGCAGGGACTGGCTGCCGGCGTCTCGGCGCTGTATCAGACGTGCCCTCACCTCGGGTGCCGCGTACCGGAATGCTTGACCTCGCAATGGTTCGAGTGTCCTTGCCACGGGTCCCAGTACAACCGGGTCGGGGAGAAGAAGGGTGGGCCGGCGCCCCGAGGTATGGACCGGTTCCCGATGGAGGTGAGCGCCAGTAACGAACTGATCGTCGATACCGGCACGGTCATCCAAGGTCCACCGATCGGAACCAACACAACCGGCCAGGAAGCCGAGGGTCCGAACTGCATCAGCGGAGCCGAGGAGCACTGATGACCCTGTTGTTCGCCGCCGATTTCCGAGCCATCGGCCTGATCACGGCCACCGTGGTCTTCATCGCGTTCGTTGCGCTGTTCCTACGGAACGTCGTCACCGCCAAGGACGAACTCGGATCTGAAGTCGAGCTGGCGGCCAACCGCGCCCCCTATCTCTCCGACGAGGAACTCGAGACCACCAAACTCGACCGTTCGTTGACCTTCGCCCTCGGGATTCTCACCATCACCGCGGTGATCCTTCCCTTCTACTGGCTCGCCGAACCGGGACGCCAGGAGGGGGCTCTCGAGGTCTTGGAGGAGTCGTTCGTCCGGCGGGGCGCCACCCTCTACACCGGTGGTGCCCAGTGCGTGAACTGCCACGGCGGTGGTGGCGTCGGCGGTGTCGCCGCCTACGTCTACCAGGATGCCGATGGACAGTTCCTGGCCAATGCCTCCTGGGTGGCGCCGGCGTTGAACAACGTCCTGCACCGTTACAGCGCCGAAGAGGTGACCTACGTACTGAACTTCGGCAGGCCCGGCTCACCGATGGCCGCCTGGGGTACGCCCGGCGGCGGTCCGCTCACCACACAACAGATCGAGTACATCATCGCCTATCTCGACACGTTGCAGGTCCAGAGCCTCGATCCTCTCGACATCCAGGCGGCCGGTGACGAGCTCGACTTCTTCGATCCCGAGTCCGTCGCCGCCCAGGAGGAAGCCGACACCATCACGGCGAGCATTCAGGAAGAGGTTCAGCGTTCCATCGATGACGGTGAATTCGATTCGGTCGGTGAAGCCGTGTTCAACCTCGGTCTCTTCAGCGGCTTCCAGGCCGGCTCGCTCGGCTGCGGTCGTTGCCACACCGCCGGATGGTCGCTCGGCATCGCCGCGGTGCCCGGGATCCTCGACGAAGGGATTGCCGCGTGCGGTGGTGGTAGCCCCAGTGGCATCGGCTTCAGTCTCTGCGGTGGCATCAAGGAGCGTTTCCCCGACGACACGTGGAAACGTCCCGACGGTGAATGGCTCGACCCGTTGTTGGGCGAGGGGGTCGATTTCGTCCTGGCGATTGACGGTACCGAGATCCCACTCGACGACAGGGGAAACCCTGTCACCGCCAGGACCGATGCGGGCGGAGAGCTCGTCGAGTACAGCATCGTCGAAGGAGGCGATCTCGCCGACTGCCTCTACTACAGCGATCTGTGGGAACCGGGCGGAATTCCGGCCGACGCCTACCCGTTCGACCCGCGGGTTGGGCTGGTTCTGGCCGCCGAAGGTGAGGTCGAGGGGGTGACCGAGGGTTTCGTCGATCCACCCGTCCTTAGGATCGGGGATCTCTCCGGCGAGTTTGCCGGCGAGACGATCAGTTTGAACGATGGTCGGTTGGGGGCCGGCTGCACGGTCATCGCGATGCCCGAGCGGACGAGCAAATCCCACTATGATTTCATCTTCAACGGTGCAAATGCCGGAGAGGGATACGGTCGTGGCGGTCTGAGCGGCGCCGGCATGATGCCCGGGTTCGGAAAGCAACTCCCACCGGATCTGATCCAGGCCGTGGTGGACTACGAGCGTGAAGGGATCGAGCAGCGATGAACTCGGTAGACATGGTCGCCTTCATCGGCGGCCTCGACTTCAACATCTTCTTCCGGGGGCTCCTGTCGGTTCTGGTCGGCGTCGTCGTGATGATCGGCGGTACCTACCTGATCATCGCCACCAACTCCGGGTCCCGAACCGGCGGGTTGATCGCTGCGTCGGCCCTCTTCGGCTGGATGATGCTCATGGGCATCGTCTGGACGGCGTACGGGATCGGCTGGGTGGGCGAGGCGCAATCATGGGAGCTCGATGAGATCAACACCGGTGAGCTCGAATTCGCCGAGGACCCGAACGTGGCCGAACTCGGTGTGGCGCTCGGCCCCCAGAACGACTTCTTCGCCGGGGTGCAGGGAGAGGACGCCGACCAGCTCCAGGTGAACGCCAAGTCGCTCGCCGAAGAGAACTCGGATCGGCTCAGCGGATGGGAGTACCTGATCACATCGAGTTCCCGCCGGGGCGATGCCCAGTCAGCGGCGGAGGAGTTCCTGATCGAGGAGGGGGTCTTCGAGACCCCGACCGAGTACATCCCGCTGCAGTTCGGCGGGTTTGCCTATGGTGGCAAACCGGCCGGCGAAGCCGGGGACAGCCTGACCGAACGATTCGTCAAGAAGGCTGAGTCGATTCTCGTGCCATGGCACGGGGAGGAACTGGTCGCCATCCAGGTGCAGGCGGTACAACCGCAGCCGACCCTGCCCGGGCAGGCGCCGCCGATCCCGGTCGTTGACGAAAACGCGCCGGTGGTCACCGCCGTCGTTGCCCGTGTTCGTGGTGGTCCGATCCCCTGGATCATCAGTGGCACGCGATTCGTGCCCCTCGCGTTTACGATCTTCAACGCCATTCTCTTCGCTATCTGTGTCTATTTGATGCACATCCGTGATCGTCGGGAGATGGCAATCCGAGCAGCCGCAACCTAGTTCCCACGCCAACGTCACCGAGGAGTCGAGCCGATGAGTCAGTACCTACCTGTTCTGGCGCTGTTGGTACTCGGTGTCTTGTTCGCCGCCGGCAGTTTCGCCGCGTCGCGGCTCCTGGCACCGCGCCGGCCGACCCGGGAGAAGATGGCACCTTACGAGTGCGGCATCATCCCCGGTCGTGAACCTCCACAACGGTTCCCGGTTCGTTTCTATCTGGTGGCGATGTTGTTCGTCATCTTCGACATCGAGATCGTCTTCCTCTATCCCTATGCGGTCACCCAGGAGGCGCTCGGTCGATTCGGATTGATCGCGATCGTCGTGTTCTCGGCGCTGGTGTTCGAGAGCTTCGTGTACCTCATCTCCAAGGGTGCGCTGGACTGGGGACCGCTTCAGGTCACCTCGTATCGGACGGCGGCCGACACCGCGGTCGATCCTCAACGCAGCGTGGCGTCGACCGTGCGACGGGTCGGAACCGAGGGCCGGCTCGTCCCATCACCGGCCGATGCCCCCGCTGAAGCTTCGGACGCTGACCTGGAACCGGCCATGGCCGGGGGAGAGCACTGATGGGCGTGATCAGGGAGGTTCAGGACCACGGGATCGAGGGCCTGGACCACAACGTGCTCACCGCCCCCCTCGAAAAACTGGTCAACTGGAGCCGGGCTCGATCATTGTGGCCCGCCACCTTCGGCCTGGCGTGCTGCGCGATCGAGATGATGGCAACCGGAGGGTCGCACTACGACATGGCCCGCCTGGGAATGGAGGTCTTCCGGGCATCGCCTCGACAGGCTGATGTGATGATCGTCGCCGGACGGGTGAGCCAGAAGATGGCCCCGGTCCTCCGGCAGATCTACGACCAGATGGCCGAGCCCAAGTGGGTGATCTCGATGGGTGTGTGTGCATCCAGCGGCGGCATGTTCAACAACTACGCAATCGTTCAAGGCGTCGATCAGGTCGTCCCGGTCGACGTCTACGCGCCGGGCTGCCCGCCGGGTCCCGAAACGCTGCTGCACGCGATCAACACGCTGCACCAGAGCATCGAGAACGGCGAGCTGCTCCGTCGCCGCAAGGCTGGTGGGGGTGGGATCACCGTCGAACAACTCGACGGCCAGGGGGCGTCGGAGCTGGTGACGATCGGGCGGCGGGCTCGATGACCGACGCCATCGACACCGACGCGCAGATCGACGAGGAGCCGCCGACCCGTTACGGCGCCCCCCTGACCCACAGCCGTGGGCAGCAGGTGTTGCACCCCGATCGCGAGACGTGGCGGTCCACCGCCGAGACCCTCTTCGCCGACAACTGGACGATGATCACCGATCTCACCGCGGTCGATTTCCTCACGTTCGAGCCGGCCCGACAGTTGCCGAAGGGTGTGACGCCAGAGAGGTACGAGGTCGTGGCGTCGTTCGTCCGTTTCGACACCGGGGAGCGGATTCGCATGCGGGCGCAGGTGCCGGCCGACGATCCGCGGATCGATTCGCTCTATGCGATCTACCCTGGCTGTGACTATCAGGAACGTGAGACCTTCGACATGTTCGGCATCGTCTTCGAAGGCCACCCGGATCTCAGTCGTATCCTGATGCCCGAGGATTGGGTCGGCTTTCCCCTTCGCAAAGACTTCGCCCAGGGGGTCATCCCAGTGCAGTTCAAGGCCCCTCAAGGAGGTGGACAGCGATGACCGTCACCCCCGAAAAAATCGGATCCGAGGAGACGTCGGCAACGCCGACCGCCCGGGCCACCAGGACACCGGACCCCGAAGGTGGTCAACTCGATCGTCTTCCCCGCAGACATGCGGTGCTCCGGATGAGCGAAGTCCAGGCGGCGGAATTGGCGGATGCACCGCTGGACGACGAAAACGAACAGACGATGCTCGTCAACATGGGGCCGTCGCACCCGAGCACCCACGGTGTGCTCCGGCTGATGTTGGAAATGGACGGCGAAATCGTGCGCCGGTCCAAGCCGGTCATCGGGTACCTCCACACGGGTATGGAGAAGACGGGGGAGTCGCTGACCTTCCTTCAGGGCGGCACCAACGTGACCCGGATGGACTACGCCGCACCGCTGTTCAACGAGCTGGTCTTCTCGCTCGCCACCGAGAAGCTTCTCGAGGTCGACATCCCGCCCCGGGCCACATGGATTCGAATGTTGATGTGCGAGATCAACCGCATCGCCTCCCATCTTCTGTTCATGGCCACCAATGGCATGGACCTCGGCGCAGTGTCGATGATGATCTACGGGTGGCGAGAACGCGAGCAGGTGTTGAGGTTCCTCGAGAAGGTGACCGGCCTGAGGATGAATCACAACTACATCCGGCCAGGTGGGGTCGCCGCCGACCTTCCGGACGGCTGGCGCGATGATGTGCTGTTTCTGCTCGACATGCTCCCGCCGCGGCTCGCTGAGTACGACATCCTCATGAGCGGCCAACCGATCTGGCGGGAGCGTCTGCAGGGCGTCGGTGTTCTCGCCGCCGAAGAAGCGCTGGCCCTTTCGGTGACCGGGCCACTGCTGCGGTCGACCGGCATCGCACGCGACATGCGTCGTGACGAGCCATACCTGGCCTACGACGACGTCGACTTCGACGTTCTGGTCGGGACCCGTGGTGACTCCTACGACTGCTACGCGATCCGCCTCAACGAGATTCGCGAGTCGATGCGGATCGTTCGTCAGATCCTGGACAAGATGCCCTCGGGCGACTACCGGGTTCAGGACACGAAGGTGACCCCGCCGCCCCGAGCACGGATCGATGAGTCCATGGAAGCCCTGATCCATCACTTCAAGATCTTCACGGAGGGTTTCAAGGTGCCGGAGGGTGAGGTCTACGTCGCCGTCGAATCCCCCCGTGGTGAGCTCGGATGCTACCTGGTCAGCGATGGATCGCCGACGCCGTACCGGATGCACATCCGGGCCCCCAGCCTGGTCAACCTCCAATGCCTGCCCCACAAGATGGCCGACGGTCTCGTCGCCGACGCCGTCGCGTCGATCTCCAGTGTCGACCCGATCATGGGGGAGGTCGACAGATGAGCGGCCGAGGAGCACCATGTCCCGGTTGAGCCTTGCGAACGTCGAGCTCGCTCACGAGATCATTTCGCACTATCCGCGCAAGAAGAGCGCTCTGATCCCGTTGTTGCACGTCGCCCAGGAACAGGATGGGTACGTGTCCGAGGCGGCCATGGAACACCTCGCCGAGCTGGTGGGGATCACCCCGGCCGAGGTGCTCGGTACCGCCAGTTTCTATGAGATGTTCAAGTTCGAACCCCAGGGCAAGTACATGGTGAACATCTGCACCAACATCTCCTGTCAGCTCAACGGCGGGGAGGAGCTCCTGCATCACGCCGAGGAGACGTTGGGGATCCGACCCGGTGGTACCACAGCCGATGGGCTGTTCACCCTCGAAGACGTCGAATGCATCGCCGCGTGCACCGAAGCTCCCTGTCTACAGGTCAACTACAGGTACGAGTACCGACTCGGCAACGACGACTTCGACCGGTTGATCGCCGACCTGCGCTCCGGCGCACGGTCCGAGATCCCTGCGCACGGGACGCTCGGCCGGGTCCGCCAACACATCCCCGACGATCGACGGGCCGGGATCGAACCGCCCGAAGACGCCGGGACCCCATCCTGGTTCTCCTCCCGTTCCGCCGACTGATGCTCGAGCACCGCACTCGGCCCCGATCCCGAAGGACCCGCTGATGGCTACAAATGCCTACGTGCCCCACGCCGCCGGATACGTCGACAACGAAGGAGTGAAGATCGTTTCGAGCCGCTTCGGCTACGAGGACAGCTACACGTTTGAACGCTCGCTGGCCACCGGGGGATACGAGGCGTTGAAGAAGGCTCTCCGGCTGCCGCCGGCGGAGCTTGCAGCAACGGTCAAAGACGCAGTGCTCCTCGGTCGCGGCGGCGCCGGCTTTCCCGCCGGAGTCAAATGGGGATTCATGCCACCGGTGTGGCCCCGCTACCTCGTCGTCAACGGCGACGAGTCCGAACCGGGCACCTACAAGGACCGGCTGTTGATGGAGCGTGACCCTCACCAGATCATCGAGGGGTGCATCATCACCTGCTACGCACTCGGACTCAACACCTGTTTCCTCTATGTCCGGGGCGAGATGCCGGTGGCCCAGGAGCGGATCGCACAGGCGCTCAACGATGCGTATGCTGCCGGATTCGTCGGTCGCAACATCAACGGCACCGACGTGAGCATCGACGTGGTCCTGCACTGGGGCGCCGGCGCCTACATCGTCGGCGAGGAGACGGCATTGATCGAGAGCCTCGAAGGCAATCGGGGGATGCCCCGCCTGAAACCCCCGTTCTTCCCGGCGGCGAAGGGCCTCTACATGAAGCCGACGATCGTCAACAACGTGGAGACGCTGGCGAACCTGCCGTGGATCGTGACCAACGGCGCCGAGGCCTATCGCCGTTTCGGGTCCGAGAAGTCTCCCGGCACTCGCATGCTGGCGATCAGCGGGCACGTCAAACGACCCGGTGTGTACGAGGTCGAGCAGGGGAAGGTCACATTCCGGGACCTTTTCTACGGCGAGAACTACTGCGGCGGCATCCGGGACGACAACGATCTCAAGATGTTCATCCCCGGAGGTGGTTCGGCGCCGTGGTTTTTCGAAGAACAACTGGACCTGGCGCTGGAGGCCAGCGAAGTAGGCCCGGCCGGCTCGATGCTCGGTTCGGGGGCGCTGGTCGTGATGGACCACACGACCGATGCGGTTCGGGCATGTCTGCGAGTGGTCCGGTTCTTCGCCAGGGAGAGCTGCGGCAAGTGCACCCCCTGCCGGGAGGGAACGAGCTGGGAGGAAAAGGTCCTCGAGCGGATCCTGGAAGGGAAGGGACGAGCTGAGGACATCGACCTGCTCCTCGAGATCGGCTCCAGTATCAGCCCTGGGAACTACCCGGTGGCCGCCCACTCCGAGGACGGGCTGGCGGCGGTGCCGTTCCCGCCCAAACAGACCACGATCTGTCCGCTCGGCCCCAGTTCGGTCGCGCCGATCACCAGCGCCATTCGACGATTCCGGTTCGAGTTCGAGGCAAAGATCCCGACGGTCCCGGCGGCGGATGTGGCGTCGGAGTCGCCGGTGCCGGCGGGGAGTGGATCATGACCGCGACCGAGAATCCCGAGTCGCCGGCACCGGAGGCCGAACCAGGGGTGCCGTTCACGCTGAACGGTTCGGAGTTGACGGCCAAAGCGGGAGAACTGCTGATCGACGCTGCCCAACGCCATGGCGTGCACATCCCCCACTTCTGTTACCACCCCCGGATGACGCCGGTCGGCATGTGCCGAATGTGTCTGGTCGAGGTCGATACCGGACGTGGACCCGCACTGCAACCGTCGTGCATGTTGTCGGTCACCCCGAACATGAAGGTCAACACCGAGTCCGAGCCCACGACCCGGGCTCAGGATGGTGTCCTGGAGTTGTTGCTGATCAACCATCCGCTCGATTGCCCTGTGTGTGACAAAGGCGGCGAGTGCCCGCTGCAGGACAATGCGTATGCGTTTGGGCCCGGGGAGTCGCGCTTCGTCGAAGAAAAGCGCCACTACGAAAAGCCGATCCCGATCAGCGACCTGGTCTTACTGGACCGTGAGCGTTGCATTCTGTGTGACCGCTGCACCCGTTTCGCCTCCGAGGTCGCCGGTGATCCGCTGATCCACTTCATCGACCGGGGCGCTCAGACCCAGGTCAACACGTTCCCCGAGCACGAGTTCTCGAGCTACTTCAGTGGCAACACGGTGCAGATCTGTCCTGTTGGTGCGCTCACCGCCCAGCCGTACCGGTTCGCGGCACGACCCTGGGACCTCGCCGAGGTCGAGTCGACGTCGATGGTCGACTCGACCGGCGCTCGCGTTGCGGTGCAGTCCAGCCAGGATCGTCTCGTGCGGATCCAGGGCGTCGACTCCGATGCCACCAACTGGGGTTGGTTGAGCGACAAGGAACGTTTCGCCTACGAAGCGACCGACTCGACCGAACGTCTCACCCAGCCGCTGATGCGCAACGATGCTGGTGAGCTGGTGAGCACACGTTGGAACGGTGCGATCAAGCGCGCTGTTGCCGCCCTCACCGATGCGGCGGACCCTCGTCGAATCGGGGTGCTCGGCGGCGCCCGACTGACGCTCGAGTCTCAGTACGCATGGGCCAAACTTCTCAAAGGTCTCGGCGCCGTCGACAACATCGATGCCCAACTCGGTGACGGTCTGCCAGCCGACATCGTGCTCGGCTTGCCGAGAGCGACGATCGCTGAGGCGTGCGAACCCGGCGGGGTCGTCGTGTTGTTGGGCGCCGACCCCAAAGAGGAGCTTCCGACGCTGTACCTGCGATTGCGGCATGCGGTCCAGTTCGACGGGGTGGCACTGATCGAGATGAGCCCGCGGGCGACCTCGTTCGGGGACAGTGTCGCGGCCCGGCTGAATCCGCTTCCCGGCGCTGTCGGTCACCTTGCGGCAGCACTCGCCGAAGGGATGGTCGGAACGAGCATCGGCGGTATCGCGCCCGCGCAGCTCAGCACCGCCCACCGGCTCCTCGGGTCCGGGCGTCCGGTCACGGTGATCGTCGGTCGCGGCAATCTTGCCGAATCGCCTGAGATTGTTGTCTCCGCCCTGGCAGCGTTGCGCCGGGCCAACCCCGACGTCCGGTTCCTTTCGGCTCTGCGCCGAGGCAATGTTCACGGAGCTCTCGAAATGGGGCTGACCCCCGGATTCCTGCCCGGCGGTCAGGGACTCGACGTCGAGCTCCCCGGGTGGGAGATGGCTCCCCAATCGCGGGGTCTCGACGCCACCGGGATCCTCAAATCGGCGGTGAACGGCACCCTCGACACGCTGGTCCTGCTCGGTGCCGATCCACTGGAGGACTTCGCTGACGGCACCCTGGCTGCGGCGGCGTTCGAGCGACTCGGAACCGTGATCTCGGTCGACACGTTCATGACCGCCAGCACCAGCGCGGCCGATGTCATCCTCCCCGCCGCCATGTTCGGTGAAGCGGACGGAACGTTCATGAATCTCGAGGGCCGGCTGTCACCGGTGCGGGCAAAGGTCACGGCGCCGGGGCAGGGCCGCCCGGACTGGATGATCGCAACCGATATGGCGGCAGCGGCCGGTGGCGATCTGGGTTTCACGACCCTGCACGATGTGCGGGCCGAGATCGCGGCCCGGGTGCCCGGCTTCGCCGACATCGATTGGGCGTCGGATCTCGGCGCCGAAGACGGCCCGCTCGTCAGACCTCTTCGGACCTGGACGGTGTCCCTGAGCGAAACCGCACCGATTCCGCCCGCCGACGACTACGGTCTGCGGTTGGTGGTCGATCGGAAACTGTGGGATAACGGAACGATGGTGACGGAGTCGGGTTCGCTTCGACCTCTGATCGGTGATGCGGTCCTCGGGTTGTCTCCCGCCGACTTCAGCCGTCTCGGGCTCTCCTCAGGCGACGACGTCGACGTGACCATCGCCGGTGGCGAAACCCACACGGTCGCAGCGGTGAGCGACAACCGTCTTCCCGTCGGCGCCGCCCACATCCCATTTGCCCTGAACTCCGTGCGCGCCCAGTCGTTCCTTTCCGCCGGTGAGCCCGTGATCGAACTCCGGGTGCGGCCTAGCTGATGGATCCCTACCTGCTCGACGGTGTGACGCTGGGTGACGTCGCTCTGTCGACGGTCAAAGCGGTCCTCGCACTGGTCGTCTGCCTGGTCGCCACGATGTTGATGGTCTGGTTCGAACGTAAGGTCATCGCACGCCTTCAGAACCGGATCGGTCCCAACGTGGCGGGTCCCTTCGGTGTTCTCCAGACGCTCGCCGACGGCATCAAGGCGTTCTTCAAAGAGGACAACATCCCCGAGAACGCTGATCGGTTCGTCTTCAAGTTGGCACCGTATCTGTCGCTCCTGCCCGCCTTCCTCACGTTCACCCTCATCCCTCTCGGTGGTGACTTCAGCGGTGGGAAATCGGGGACGGTCACACTGCCCGGTGGCCAGGAAACGTTCCTTCAGGTCGCCGACCCGCCCGTGGGTGTCCTGTTCTTCCTGGCCATGAGCTCTCTCGGCATCTACGGCATCATGCTGGCGGGGTGGTCGTCCGGTTCGAAGTATCCGCTGCTCGGATCGGTTCGAGCGTCAGCTCAGGCGATCAGTTACGAGGCGGCTCTCGGGCTGTCCCTGGCTGCGGTCATACTCGTCACCGGCGGTCTGAGCATGACCGAGATCGTGCGTGAGCAGGCCACCGCAGGCTTCGGCGGCATCATTCCGAACTGGAACATCATCGTGACCGGGTTCATCCCGTTCGCCGTTTTCGTCATGGCCGGAACCGCCGAGCTGAACCGGCCTCCGTTCGACCTCGTCGAAGCCGAGCAAGAGCTCGTCGGCGGCTTTCACACCGAGTATTCGGGCATCCGTTTCGCACTGTTCTTCCTGAGCGAGTTCATGAACACGGTCACCATGGCTGCGATCATCGTCACGTTGTTCTTCGGCGGTCCCGCCGGCCCGAATCTCGGGATTCTGCCCGGGTGGTTGTGGGGTTTCGTGTGGTTCTTCGCCAAGCTACTGGTCTTCCTGTTCGTCTTCGTGTGGTTCCGGGCCACGCTGCCCCGTTTCCGTTACGACCAGCTGATGGATCTCGGCTGGAAGCTCCTGATCCCGCTGTCGCTCGGCTGGCTGCTGGTTCTCGCCGGTATCCGTGTGGCCCGAAACGGTGAGCTCAACCTCCTCGACAGCGCCGGTGGCGACACGGTCCTCGTGATCGCGGTGTCGTTCGTCGTGCTCCTCGTGGGCATGGGGTTCCTGCGCGCTGCGTTGAACAATGCTCGGCGGGAGAGACTCCTCGCCGCCGGACTCGATCCCCGGGAGGTCGGCTGATGGGCTATTTCGAAGGTTTCGCCGTCACGTTGAAGAAGTGGGGCGAAGGCGTGACGACCAAGGAATACCGTGGCGGCCGCACCGATCGAAAAGGCCACATCTCCGACAAGGACCAGAAGAGCCCCAAACCCGAGCGTCTCCACGGTCGACATGTTCTCAACCGGTACGAGGACGGCATGGAGAAGTGCATCGGTTGCGAGCTCTGTGCCGGGGTCTGTCCGGCCCGCTGCATCTACGTCCGAGGCAAGGACAACCCCGCCGACGAGCCCAAGAGCCCGGGCGAACGTTACGGATTCGTCTACGAGATCAACTACCTCAGGTGTATCCACTGCGATCTGTGCGTCGAAGCGTGCCCCACCGAGGCGATCACCGAGACCAAACTCTTCGAGTTCTCCTTCACCAATCGCAGCGACGCGATCTACACCAAGGACGAGCTGCTGGTCGGCGATGACGGGCGACCCCAGAACCTCCCCTGGGAGGACTGGAGAGAAGGCGATGATCGAGACACCTCCGGCTGGATGCGGGCCACGTCGCCATCGGGCCGGGCCAGCTACCTGGGCACACCGAGTTGGAGCGGTGAATTGGGCTACGGAGTGCGTTCCGGCGATCTGGCTCAAACCGCCAAGGACGCATCGAGCACCGAGCGATCGTCCCATGATGACGACGACGACGAGCACGGGGGCCACCACTGATGGTTGATGTCATCGTGTTCCTCATCGCCGGCGCCATCGTTCTCGGCGGTGCGCTCGGCGTGATCGTTTCGTCCAATCCGGTCCACGCCGCGTTGAGCCTGATCGCGTCGTTCTTCGGGGTCGCCGTGATCTTCATCATTCAGGAGGCGCACTTCCTGGCTCTCGTACAAGTGGTGGTGTACGCCGGCGCCATCGTCGTCCTGTTCCTCTTCGTCATCATGCTCCTCGGCGTGGACACCTCGGAGAACCTGCGAGTCGACCCGCTCGTCGGCCAGCGCTCCCTCGGACTCGTGTTCGGCGGTCTCCTCCTCGCCCTCACCCTCGGTGGCCTGTTCCTGTCCGGGCCCGGAGGCGACGAAGGTGCGGTGGCGCTGACCGGGCAGGAATCGGTGGTTCGGCCAATCGACGATCGAAGTCAAATCGAGCAGTTGGGAGAAGACCTGTTCAGCCGTAACATTCTGGCGTTCCAAGCGACCGCACTGTTGCTGACGATCGCCACCGTCGGAGCGGTGGTGCTGGTACACAACCGTGGCGCCGAGGATCTGGTCATCGACGAACCCGGCCTCTCGGTCGAATAACGTTGCGGCGTCGTGATCGCAGGGGAGGGTTGAGAACAAGTGGAACTCACTGAGACCTGGTACCTGGTTCTGAGTGCTCTGTTGTTCTCGATCGGCGCCGTTGGACTGCTGGTCCGCCGGAACCCACTCGTCATGTTCATGTGCATCGAGTTGATGCTGAACGCGGTGAACATCTCCTTCGTCACCTTCTCCAACAGCCTGAGAGATCTCGCCGGCCAGACCGCGGTCTTCTTCGTACTCGTGGTCGCAGCCGCCGAGGTCGTGGTCGGCCTGTCCATAGTCGTGGCCGTCATGCGCCGCAGTCCCAACGCCACCGCCGACGACGTCGCGACGCTCAAGGGATGACCATGGTCGAACTCGCCTGGCTCATTCCCGCCGCTCCGCTGATCGGATTCGTCCTCATCCTCGTCGTCGGACGACGCCTCGGTGAGCCGCTGGCCGGCTGGCTGGCCTTTGGTGCAATCGGCGTGAGTTTCCTCGCCACCGTCGCCGTCTTTGCCGGACTCCTCGCTGAAGAACCAGGCGAACGGTTCTATGTCCAGACCCTGTTCGAATGGGTACCGGCAGGCTCCTTCTCGGTGAATGCCGGGCTGCTCGCCGACCCCCTGTCCATCACGATGTCGTTGTTCATCACCGGCGTCGGTGCGCTGATTCACCTCTACTCGATCGGCTACATGCACGGGGACCCGGACTTCTCCAAGTTCTTCTTGTATCTGAACCTCTTTGCCGGCTCAATGCTCGTGCTCGTCCTGGGCGACAACATGCTGATGACCTTCCTCGGATGGGAGGGTGTCGGCGCCTGCTCGTATCTTCTGATCTCGTTCTGGTTCACCGATGCGGCCAACGCCTCAGCCGGCAAGAAGGCCTTCGTCACCAACCGGGTCGGCGACTTCGGCTTCATGCTGGCGATGTTCCTCGTGTTCTACGAGATCGGTTCGATCGATTACGGCACCATCCTGTCGTCGGCGCCCGAACTCGGCTCCGGCGTGGCGACAACGATCGTCCTCCTGCTCCTGTTGGGAGCCGTCGGCAAGTCCGCTCAGTTGCCGCTCTACGTGTGGTTACCCGACGCGATGGCCGGTCCGACACCGGTGTCAGCACTCATCCACGCAGCAACGATGGTCACCTCGGGTGTCTATCTGCTCACGAGAATGAATCCCGTCCTGGCCGTCGCCGACGGTTGGGCCACCGACACCGTGGCGTGGATCGGTGTGCTCACCGCCTTTTTTGCTGCGACGATCGCGTTGGCCCAGAACGACATCAAGAAGGTGCTCGCCTATTCGACCGTGTCGCAACTCGGCTACATGTTCCTGGCCGTTGGCGTCGGCGCGTACGTCCCGGCGATCTTTCACATGGTCACCCACGCGTTCTTCAAAGCTCTGCTGTTCCTCGGCTCCGGATCGGTGATCCACGGCCTCGACGACGAACAGGACATGCGCCGGATGGGTGGGCTCGCCAAGCTGATGCCGATCACCGCGATGACCTTCATCGTCGGCTGGCTGGCCATCGCCGGGGTCCCGCCCTTCTCCGGTTTCTGGAGCAAGGACGAGATCCTGCTCTACGCCTGGAACGAGAACGTGGCGTTGTGGGCGATCGGCCTCGTCACCGCCCTCCTCACCGCGTTCTACATGACGCGCCAGGTGATCCTCACCTTCTTCGGCCGTACCCGCTACTTCGACCCGACCGCCGAAGAGATCACCGCCGCATTCGACGCCCGCCTCGACCTGTCCGAGGCCGCTGCACGGCAGGCCCAGGATGAACTGGTCGCTGCCCACGCCGGCGTGGAGAAAGCCGTGGCAGACGTCGACAAGAGGACCGAAGCGGTCGAGATCGCAGCCACCAAGCTGAACGACGCCAAGGCAGCTCTCGCGGCGGTGAGCGCCGAGGACGACGCCCACACCAAGTTGGCCAAGGCACTGGAGAAGGCGGAGAAGGCCGTACCCAGGGCCGGTGAGAACCTGAGCAAGGCACAGGGGTCGGTGGCAGAAGCCAACGCCGAGGTGGACCGAACCTCTGAACGGCTGGCCGAGGCCGAAGTTGCGTTCCGGGCGCTAGGTGCCCGGCGGGCGGACCTGCCGTTGCCCGCCACCCACGTCACGGCCGCGTCCGTACCGCCCGAGGTGGGTGACCTGGCCGATGATCTGCCGGCGTCGTTCGACGAGCGGCAGGAATACCATCCTCACGAGTCACCGTGGACCATGACCCTTCCGTTGTTGGTATTGGCCGGTGCTGCCGCCGTCGCCGGCGGTCTCAACCTGCCCTTCACCAAGGATCTGCACTTCCTGGAGCACTGGCTCGAACCCAGTCTGTTCGGAAACGAAACGAAACTGATGGTGTCGAGCGCCGGCAAATGGGGTCTGGCGTTGATTGCCATCATGAGTGCCGTCGGGGCCATCGGAGCGGCCACGGCGGTGTACCTGAAAGGCAGGATCGCCCCGGCTCGGATCGAGCGGCCGGCCTTGGCCCGTGCCTGGTACGTGGACGAGACGTACGCTCGCGTGGCGGGAGGCCCAGGGCGCAGCGGCTTCGAACTCGCCGCCCTGTTCGACCGCCGTGTGATCGACGGTTTCGTCAACGGCGTGGCCAGTGCGGCCGGGTCGATCGGGGGGTCGCTGCGAAGCACCCAGACCGGCTATGTACGGAACTCGGCTCTGGGCATCGTGATCGGTTCGGTCGGCGTGGTTCTCTGGTTCCTGTCCCGGTTGTGGACGTCATGATGTTCGCTGCCGAGGCTGCCGAAGCCGTCTCCTTCCCCTTGCTCCCGGCGCTGGTGCTGGTCCCACTGCTGACCGCCGCGGTGATCGGCCTGATGCCCGCCGAACGAGATGACTATGCAAGGATCATCGCGCTCGTCGGCTCGACGATCACCGGGGCGCTGTCGATCTATCTACTCGCCGATTTCCAGACCGCTGACGGCGGTTTCCAGTTCGTCGTCGAACGTGACTGGATCGCTGATCTCGGTCTGTCGCTACGGCTCGGGGTGGACGGGATCTCACTGTTCCTCGTGGTGATGACGGGCGTGCTGTTCCCGATCGGAATCCTGGCGACAAGCGCCGACCACGATGCCAAGCCGTACCACCTCTGGATCATGGTGCTGATGGCGGGCTCGATAGGCGTGTTCATGGCGCTGGATCTGCTGCTGTTTTTCATGTTCTTCGAGATCGTGCTCGTCCCGATGTATTTCCTGATCGGCTCCTGGGGACACGGGGACCGAGTGCGGGCAGCGCTGAAGTTCTTCCTCTACACGATGGCGGGTTCGGCGCTGATGCTCGTCGGCATCGTCGCGGTCGTCTTCCTCACCAACCAGCACACCGGGACCGTCACCTTCGATATCCGGGAACTGGCAAGCGCCCAGGCGCTCACCACCAACGAAGCGCGGGTCGTCCTTTTGGTTTTCGCCCTCGCGTTCGCCGTGAAGGTGCCGTTGTTCCCGCTGCACACATGGCTTCCCGACGCCCACACCGAAGCCCCGACCGTCGGTTCGGTCATCTTGGCCGGCGTCATGTTGAAACTCGGCACCTACGGGTTCCTGCGCTTCGGTCTCTACCTGTTCCCACAGGCTGCTCACGATCTCGCACCCGTCTTCTTGACCCTCGGTGTGATCGGGATCATGTACGGGGCGATCGTCGCCACCGTCCAACGAGATCTGAAACGGCTGATCGCCTACTCCTCGATCGCCCATCTCGGGTTCATCATCCTGGGCTTGTTCGCACTGAACAGTCAGGGAATCCAGGGTGCGGTTCTCCAGATGGTGAATCACGGCATCTCGACCGGAGCGTTGTTCATCCTCGCCGGCTGGATCTACGAACGCCGACACACGCGTGAGATCGCTGCCCTGAAAGGCCTGCAGAAGGCGGCGCCGGTGATGGCCGGGGTCTTCACACTCGTGATGCTCTCGAGCATCGGCCTGCCCGGTCTGAACGGTTTCGTCGGCGAGTTCCTGATCCTTCTGGGTGCCTTCAGCGGGGCTCGATGGTGGGGAATCGTCGCCACCAGCGGTGTGATTCTCGCCGCGCTCTACCTCCTGTGGGCCTACCAGAGGGTCTTCCACGGCACACCCGACCAGGACAATGCGGTGATGCCCGACCTCCGCCTCTCGGAGTTCCTTTCGATCCTACCGCTGCTCGGGCTGATCGTTTTCCTCGGCGTGTATCCGAAGCCGGTACTCGATCGGATGGAGCCTGCTGTCGATGAACTGATCACCCACATCGAGGCGAACGTCGACGATTTCGTAGAGCCCGAGCCGGCACCCGTCGTCGAGCAGGACCAGCGTGACCTGCTGGTGGAGGCCCTGCACGAGGCCGAAGAAAAGGCCGAGGCCGCCGGGGAGGAAGGCGAGTGATGCTCGCACAGACCATCGCCACCCCCGAGGTGCCGTGGTCGCTCCTGTGGCCGTTCCTGTTGATGGCGTTGGGCGCCGTGGTACTCGTCACGCTGACGTCCCTCGTCCCCAGCCTGCGCACCCGGGGTTTCGCGGCGTTCTACACCGCAACGATGGCGGTGGGCTCGGTCGTTTCGCTCTACTGGATATGGAACAGGGTCCAGGACGAAGGTGGACGGATCGTCGTCCTCGACGGTGCGTTGAGCCTCGACTATTTCTTCCTGTTCACAGCCGGGACCATTTCGCTGGCGGTGTTCTTCGCCGCCCTGCTCCTCGACGACTTTCTTCGTCGCGAGGGTCTCGACGGGCCCGAATGGTACGTGCTGATCATGTTGTCCGCCGCCGGCGGTCTGATGATGGCCGCCGCCGAGGATCTCATCGTCACCTTCCTCGGCCTCGAGATCCTGTCGATCTCGGTCTATGTCCTGGCCGCACTGCATCTGCGCCGGCGCGACAGCCAGGAGGCCGGCTTCAAGTACTTCGTGCTCGGCGCGCTCTCGTCGGCCTTCTTCCTCTACGGAATCGCCCTGATCTACGGTGCGACCGGGAGCACGCGCTTGTCCGAGATCGACGCCGCGCTGTTCATCTCCAACGCCAGGGGACTGACCCCGGCCGAGGACTCGTCCTTGTTGCTCGCCGGGATGGCCCTTCTCATCGTTGGCTTCGGGTTCAAGGTGTCCGCTGCGCCATTCCACATGTGGACACCCGACGTTTATCAGGGTGCACCGACACCGATTACGGGGTTCATGGCATCGGCGGTGAAGGTCGGCGCGTTCGCCGGGTTCACACGGGTGTTCCTGGCCGCATTCGGTCGACTCGGAAACGACTGGCGCCCGGTGATCGGCGCCATGGCATTGTTGTCGATCGTGATCGGCTCGTTTCTGGCCATCAAACAGGACAATGTCAAACGGATGCTGGCGTACTCGTCGATCAGCCACGCCGGCTTCATCCTGATCGGGCTGCATTCAGCCGGGTCGATCGACGCCGCCGTGTCCGCACTGGGATCGCGCTCGGTGCTGTTCTACCTGTTCGCCTACACGTTCATGGTCGTCGGAACGTTCGGCGTGGCGACGCTGGTCGGTCGACATGGCGATGGCGCCCACGGCCTGGCCGACTACGCCGGATTGTCGAGCCGCCAACCGATCCTCGCCGGCTTGCTGGTGGTGCTGTTGTTCGCACAGGCGGGAATCCCGTTCACCAGCGGCTTCTGGGCCAAGTTCGGTGTGATCGAGGCGGCGGTGCGCGGCGAATCGTACGTGTTGGCGGGAGCGGCCATGGTCGCGGCCGTCGTTGGTGCCTATCTCTACCTGCGGATCATCGTGAGCATGTACCTGACCCAGCCGGCGGTCGAGGCCGACGATGTGGCGGGGCCCGGGCCGATCATCATGGCACCGGCAGCGACCATGGCGATCTTCTTCGCCGTGGCAGCCACGCTGCTCTGGGGAGTCCTGCCCGACGTCGGTGGTGATGTCCTTCGCGATGCCGCCACCTCGTTTCTGAGGTGAGGAGCCGATCCGGCCGCAGCCACCGGCACCTACGAGGAATGGTTCGGCTGCGGCGGTGGGCTCTGGGGTTCTAGGATCGGCCCATGAGCGACAGGACCGCGTTTCGGACATGCCCGCTGTGCGAAGCCGGGTGCGGCCTCGAGATCGGCCTGAAGACCGAATCCGACGGTCGAGAAACGGTCACCCGCATCCGCGGTGACCAGCTAGATGTGTTCAGCCATGGGTTCATCTGCCCGAAGGGTTCCACGCTCAAGCACCTCCACGAGGACCCCGACTGGCTTCGCCAGCCACACGTGAAGGTCGACGGCTCGTTCGTTCCCGTCAGCTGGGATGAGGCCTTCGAGACCATCGCGCAAGCGATCCGCCCGATCCTCGACGCTCACGGCCGCGACGCAGCTGCGGTGTATCTCGGGAATCCCAACGCCCACAGTCTCGCACCGATGTTCTACAACCGGACGCTGATCAAGGCGATGGGCACCCGCAACCGGTTCAGTGCGTCGACGGTCGATCAACGGCCCAAGGAGGTCTCGGCGGCGATGATGTTCGGCTCGGTAGCCGTTCCGGTTCCCGACCTGGACCGCACGGACTACCTGCTCATGCTCGGCGCCAACCCGCTGGCCAGCAACGGGTCGTTGTGTACCGCGCCCGACTTCCCCGGTCGATTGCGGCGGATCCAGGAACGGGGGGGAACGATCGTGGTCGTCGATCCCCGCCGCAGTGAGACCGCCGAGGTCGCCGATCGCCATTTGGCGATCCGACCGGCGACCGATGCTCATTTCCTCGCTGCGATCGCCAACACCCTCCTCGAGGATGGAACCGCGGCCCCGGGACCGTTGACCGCCGTCACCTCCGGACTGGACGAACTGGGCGAGCTGTTGGCCCCGTTCACACCTGAGTCGGTGGCGGCCTCGACGGGGCTCACCGCCGAGGAGATCCGCGACGTCGCCGGTGAACTCATCGCTGCGCCGACGGCGGCCGTTTACGGACGTATCGGAACCACCTGCCAAGATTTCGGCACGGTGTCGAGCTGGCTGGTCGACGTGGTGAATCTCCTCACCGGCAACCTCGACCGCGTCGGTGGAGCCATGTTCCCGACCGGTGCCGCCGGTCAGCCGTCGACCAAAGGCGAGCCAGGGCGCGGACGGGGGTTCCGAATGGGTCGGGTCGCCAGCCGCGTCAGCGGGGCGCCGGAATGTTTCGGCGAGTTCCCGGTTTCGGTCCTGCCCGAAGAGATCGAGACACCGGGCCAAGGGCAGGTCCGCATCCTCGTCACCGTGGCCGGCAATCCAGCCAACTCCAACCCGAACAGCAACAGGATGAACGCAGCTCTCGAGTCGTTGGACTTCATGGTGTGTGTCGATCCCTACATCAACGAGACCACCCGCCATGCAGATGTGATCCTGCCGCCGCCGTCGCCGCTGCAGAAACCCCACTACGACCTTGCCCTGCTCAACTTCGCCGTCCGCAACGTGGCCAACTACTCCCCTCCGGTCCTGCCTCTCGAGACCACCCAGCTCGGCGAAGGTCGGATCCTGCTGCGGTTGGCGGCGGTGTTCAACGGCGCTCCGGCCAGCGGGCCGGAAGCAGAATCGGCTGCGGATCTACTCGATGAACAAGCCGCGCAAGGTCTTGCCGGCGCCGCGGTGAGCGACCGGTTCGGCAACGTTGCCGAACGATCGCCCAGCGAGCTGATGGAGGCCGCCGGTGACCGCAGAGGAGCCGAGCGGATGCTCGACATCACTCTCCGCACCGGTCCGTACGGCGATGGTTTCATCTCCGGTGCCGAGGGAATCTCGCTGGCGACGCTGGAGCGTCATCCTCACGGCGTCGATCTCGGCCCGCTCGAGGAGCATCGCCTCCCTGGCATTCTCCGCACGCCGAGCGCGACGATCGAGCTCCTCAACGACATGCTCCGCTCCGAACTCGCACGCCTGAGTGGTTCCCTGGCCGATGCACCACCGCAGATGGTGCTGATCGGCCGTCGCCACATCCGTTCGAACAACTCCTGGATGCACAACATCGGAGTCCTGACCAAGGGACGCAATCGCTGCACCCTCCAGATCCACCCCGATGATGCGGAACGGTTGGGCATCGCCGACGGCGCACCGGCCCGGGTCACCAGTCGGGTCGGCGAGCTCGTCGTCGACACTGAATGCACCGATGTGGTCCGGCCGGGCGTCGTCAGTATCCCTCACGGGTTCGGGCAGAACGCCCCCGGTGTTCGGTTGCGCGTCGCCGCCGAGTACCGGGGCGTGAACACCAACGTGTTGACCGACGAACGTGACGTCGATCCGATCAGCGGGAACGTCGCACTCAACGGTGTCGCCGTCACGGTGACACCAGCGACCCCCTGACGCCTCAGCCGCCCGAGGCGGCCGAATCCCCGGCGGGGTCGGCGACGAGATCGTCCCACGGGTCGTCGAGCCAACGATCCGGGAGGGCGACCGCCTGCGGTCCGCGAGTGTGGCCCCGGGCCACCCGCCGGTTCTCGTGGGGCAGGCTGACGTCGGGCAGCTCCGCCAGCAGGTCGTCGAGTTCATCGAGTGAATCGATTCGACCGAGGCTGCGTCGGATCCCCCCACCGACCGGGTATCCCTTCAAGTACCAGGCGGTGTGCTTGCGGAACTCCCGCACTCCTTTGTAGTCGCCGAACCACGCGACGAGCTCCTTGGCGTGTTCGGCCATGATCGTTGCGACTTCGCCGCTGCGGGGAAACGAGGGGAGGGGCTGACTGGCGAACACGGCGTCGAGGTGAGCGAACAGCCAGGGGCGGCCGAGACAGCCGCGGCCGACCACCACTCCGTCGCACCCGGTCTGGTGCACCATTGCCAGGGCGTCACCGGCCTCCCAGATGTCACCGTTGCCGTACACGGGGATCTCCGCCGGTACGACCGAACGCAGCTCGCCGATCGTCGCCCAGTCCGCTCTGCCGCTGTACAGCTGAGCTGCTGTTCGACCGTGAAGTGCCATGGCCGCGACCCCGAGATCTGCAGCAGCACGTCCCGTGTCCAGGTGAGTCGTGTGATCGTCGTCGATGCCGACCCTGAACTTGATCGTCACGGGTACATCGCCGGCGGCGGTGACCGCTGCGCCGACCACGGCTCTCAGAAGCTTGCGTTTGTACGGCAGCGCGGCTCCGCCACCGTTGCGTGTGACCTTGCGGACCGGGCAGCCGAAGTTCAGGTCGAAATGGTCGACTCCCACCGTGTCGATCAGTCGTCGGACGGCTTCGGCGACGACGACCGGATCGACAGCGGCGAGCTGGAGACTTCGGGGTGTCTCATCGCCGGCGAACTCGGTGAGCTTCATGGTCTTCGGATTGCCTTCGACCACAGCCCGCGCCGACACCATCTCACCGACGAAGAGCCCACCACCGTAACGACGACACAGACGCCGGAACGGTGCGTTGGTGACGCCGGCCATCGGGGCGAGAACGACCTTGGGCCGATTACCCGGTGAGAACAGGGGCGTGGTCATCACCGGCCAGGATAGGTACACGATCGGCGAGCCGGTCCGATCGGAAAGGTTGAAGGGATGAGCGAATCGCCGCTCGCCTTCGGATTCTCCGATCGTCGGGTCTTTCCGAACCTCCGGCCTGTCCCGGCGACGACGCTAGCCGACCCCTTCGTCGCGACGGCCCTCGGCTCGACGTTCGGCGAACACTTTGGTCCAATCCTGCCGGAGCCGTCGGTCGCTTCGTCTCCGTTCGGGTCGTGTGACGACCTCGGGGTTGTCCAGTGCCTCGGCCAACGAGCCGAGTGCCGACTCGATGAGATCGGGATCGCCGATCGAGACGGCGAGAAACACATGGTCCACATCGCGCAGATAGTTCGCGTCATAGGGAGCCACGAGAATGACCCGGGTCCACGGGCTCTCGCGACGGACTTCGTCGACGACATCGCGACCGCGCAAACCTGGTGAATCGTCGCCCACGATCGCAAGGTCCGGCCGGAGAACGCGGCACGCTTCCAGCGCCATCACCGCATTCGGCACCTCGCGCATCACGTCGAAGCGCGGGTGACGCTGCACGATCTGGCGTACCGCCATCGCGGCGCCCGGGTCGGACAGCGCGGTGACGACGGTGTACACGTTGGGCGAGTCCATCAGGAGCACCATCGGCACGAAGGGCGCCGGCATTGAGTTGCCCCCACCGCCGGGTATCCCACCCCCACGGTGCGTCGCATCGAGGTCCGAAAGTTTTCGCGGGATCCGGCGCGGCGGCCTACGCTCATCCGGGTGACCATCATCGCCGAGAAAGACCTGTGGATGTTCAACGAGGGCAGCCACACGCGGTTGTACGAGATCCTTGGCTGTCAACCCTTGACCGGATACGCCGACCCCGGACGGCGTTTCGCCGTGTGGGCCCCCAACGCCACGTACGTCTCGGTCGCAGGGGACTTCAATCAGTGGGGATCGGACAGGGACCAGGCCCTGCAACCTCAGGGATCGAGCGGTATCTGGGCCGGCGTCGTTCCCGACGCCAAGGTCGGTGACCGGTACAAATACCGTCTCACGACAAGAGATGGTCGTTCGGTCGAACGAGCCGACCCTCTTGCGTTCGCCGCCGAACTGCCGCCCCACACCGCATCGGTGGTCACCGACCTCACCCACCAGTGGGGTGACGGCGATTGGATGCGCAACCGCCACACGTTGCAGCGCCACGATCGAGCGATCTCGATGTATGAGATGCACGTGGGATCATGGCGCCACGCCGAGGCGTATCGAAGTCTGACGTGGGCCGAACTCGCCGAACCGCTGGCCGACCACCTGAACGAAATGGGTTTCACCCACGTCGAACTCCTCCCGATCATGGAGCATCCCTTCTACGGCAGCTGGGGCTACCAGACGACCAGTTTCTATGCTCCGACCGCCCGCTATGGCCTGCCGACCGACTTCATGGGATTCGTCGACGCCCTCCACCAGCGAGGCATCGGCGTGGTCCTCGACTGGGTTCCGAGTCACTTCCCGTCCGACGACTTCGCACTCGGCGGCTTCGACGGTACACCTCTGTACGAACACGCTGACCCACAGGAAGGCTGGCACCCGGATTGGAAGAGCCATGTCTTCAATTTCGGCCGGCATGAGGTCAAAGCGTTCCTCACCTCCAGCGCCCATTACTGGATGGATCGCTATCACGTCGACGGCATCCGCGTGGACGCGGTCGCTTCGATGCTCTACAGGGACTATTCCCGAGCAGAAGGTGAGTGGATCCCGAACATCCACGGAGGGCGGGAGAACCTCGAAGCGATCGGTTTCCTCCAGCATCTCAACGGCACCATTGGCGAGCGCTTTCCGGACGTGATCACCGTCGCTGAGGAGAGCACTGCGTTTCCCGGTGTCACCCGTCCGGTCTCCGCTGGTGGGTTGGGCTTCCACTACAAGTGGGACATGGGTTGGATGCACGACACGCTCAGCTATCTCGAACGGGATCCCATCCACCGCCGCTTCCATCACAACGAGATCACGTTTCGGTCGGTCTACGCGTTCAGCGAGAATTACGTTCTGGGTCTGTCACACGACGAGGTCACCCACGGCAAAGGCTCGCTCCTGGCGAAAATGGCTGGCGACGCGTGGCAGCAGTTCGCCAACCTCCGTGTCCTCTACGGTAATCAGTGGTTCAACCCGGGCAAGAAGCTCCTGTTCATGGGGCAGGAGTTCGGTCAGGGACCGGAATGGAACCACGACCACCCGGTGGCCTGGAGCCAGCTCGGCGTGGCCGCTCACGCCGGGATCAGGGACTGGGTTGTCGCCCTCAACACCCTGTATGCCTCCGAGCCGTCGCTCCACGTAACCGACAACGAACCGGCCGACTTCAGCTGGGTCGTCGTCGACGACGGTGAGAACAGCGTGCTGGCCTGGCTGCGACATGCCGAGGACCATCGCCCGGTGCTGTGCGTCTTCAACCTCACCCCGATCCCTCGACTCGGCTACCGCCTCGGTGTTCCGGTCGACGGCACGTGGGAGGTCCTTGCCAACAGCGACAACGAGGCCTACGGAGGCTCCGGAGTACGGTTTGCTTCGACGTGGATCGCCGATGGGCACGGCGCTCATGGCCGTCCCCACAGTCTCGTGCTCGACATCCCGCCTCTGGCCGCAGTTGCCCTGGCACCGCGGCTCCCCGCCCGGTGAGCAAGCGCTC
>JAHEJO010000124.1 GCA_024638805.1 Acidimicrobiales bacterium | reverse complement strand
CGATGTGTCCTTCGGCGATGTGGGACCCGACACAGCCGACAAAGCTCGGAAACGCCTGCTCGACGCCGCCGGGGCCTACGACCGGGAGCGTTTCGGCGATGCGCGTCGCATGCTCGAATCGGTGAATCGGCTGGCCCCCGACGTACCCGAGGTCGTCGAGTTGATGGGGCTGTGTTCGTATCGAACCCGTCAATGGTCCAAGGCGGCCAAGGAGCTCAACCGCTTCGCCCAGCTGACCGGTTCGGTCGACCAGCACCCGGTCATCGCCGACTGCTATCGGGCGATGAGACGATGGTCCGACGTCGAGCGAGTGTGGGACGAATTGGGCGCCGCGTCACCATCGCCGATGATCGTCGAGGAGGGTCGGATCGTCCTGGCGGGGGCCAAAGCGGATCAGGGTCGACTGCACGACGCCATCCGGATCCTCGAGCGCCCGCAGTCGAAGGCACCCAGGAAGCCCAAGATCCACCACCTCCGCCGCTGGTACGCGCTGGCCGATCTGTACGAGCGCGCCGGCATGATCGGCCAAGCCCGCCGATTGTTCGCTGACATCGCCGCTGCCGACTCGCGTTTCGGCGATGCCGGCAAGAGAGCCTCCAGTCTGAAATAGCGCCGCAGCTGGGCGGCTCAGACCGGCGTCGAGTCGAGTGCAGCGCTGAGGGCCTTGCGGATCGCTCGACGTTGGCGGGTCGGGGATTTGATCACGATCGTGTCGGGTCGGACGTAGACCCGGGTGTGGATCGAACCTCCCGCTCGGAAGAAGCGGCGACGGATCGACCCGGTGACGGTCACCCCGACGTCGGACGCGACCTTTGGGATCTGGGCCTCGGTCCCGGTCCATTCGACCGGGACCGGTGCTGAGGGTTCATCGCCGGTCGATCCCACGTCGAAACTGACGGCCCACTGCCCCGAGGGCAGGACGACGATGCGGGGTTCGCCTACGACGACTCCCTGGACGACACAGATGTTCATGGGGTACTCCAAGTTGCTGACGGATGTGTCGGGGCTCGGAGCCCAAGTGAGCGACGAACGGACGCGTAGTGATGACTATAGCAGTAGGTGGACGTAGGTAGACGTTGTCGGGACGAGCCGAAATCTGGTTTGCTGCCCGTGCAAGAGCCACGGGCTACCCGTCGCCCGAATAGCCTCTAGGTATCAATGTCATCTTCGATCTCGACGGAGTGTTGTGGCACGGCAGCGAGCCCATCGCCGGGGCGGCTCCGGCGGTCACACGGCTGATGGCGGCAGGTCATGCCGCCCTGTTTGCCACCAACAACTCCTCGGCCACCCTCGCTCAACAGGAAGCGAAACTGGAGCGTCTCGGTATCGAGGCCAAGGGTCGGGTGATCTCCTCGGCGACCGCCGCCGGTTCGCTCGTGCAGCCACGCGAACGGGTCTTCGTCCTCGGAGGCCCGGGCGTCGTCGAGGCGATCGAGGCTCGCGGGGCGACCAGCGTCGCTGTCGGGCCGATCGAAGAGCGCGCCGCCCAGGTCGACGTGGTGGTCGTCGGTCTCGACTTCCAACTCACCTACGAACGCCTGCGGATGGCGGTTGGCGCGGTGCGCAACGGGGCTCGGTTCATCGCCACCAACCACGACCCGACCTTCCCGAGCGAACACGGGCTGCTTCCCGGAGGTGGCTCCATCGTCGCGGCCGTCGCCACCGCCAGCGAATCCCAACCGGTCTATGCGGGTAAACCGAATACGCCCATGGCACAACTCGCACTGTCGAGGCTGGGACCCGGTGGCTTGATGATCGGCGATCGCCACGACACCGACGGCCTGTTCGCCAAGCGGACCGGCTACCGGTTCGGTCTCGTGCTGAGCGGGGTCACCAGTAGCGAACAGGCCCGAGCACAGGCCCCACCTCCCGATGTGATCGCCCCCGACGTGGCGGCGCTCCTTCGCACCGAGGTCGGCGTCTGAATGGCGCCGAGACGAAGGCTCGACACTGAACTGGTGCGGCGATCGCTGGCCCCGAGCCGCGAAGCGGCCCGCCGGCTGGTCGAGGAGGGTCGCGTCCTCGTCAGCGGTGCCCCCGCCACCAAGGTCGCCCGGCAGGTCGACCCCGGCGAGGACATCCGCATCGACGCTGGCCCTCCCCGGTTCGTCAGCCGAGCGGGGGAGAAGCTGGCCGGCGCCCTGGAGCGGTTCGGTATCGACTCGACGGGGCGACACTGCCTCGACATCGGTTCCTCGACCGGCGGGTTCACCCACTGCCTCCTTCAGGCCGGCGCGGCGTCGGTTCTTGCCGTCGATGTCGGAACTCACCAGCTGCACGAGCGGCTCCGGGCTGATCCTCGGGTCAAGGTCCGTGAGCAGACCGACATCCGATCGGTCACCCCCGCCCAACTCGCCCACCCGATCAGCCTCGCCGTGGGCGACGTCTCGTTCATTTCCTTGCGCCTCGTCCTGCCGGCGCTGGCCGAGCTGGACCCGCACGAGTCGCTCCTGCTGATCAAGCCTCAGTTCGAGGCGGGCCGCGAAGAGGCGGCGCGCGGGCACGGGGTGATCACCGATCCAGCGATCTGGCGGCGCGTCCTCACCACGGTCCTCGAAGGGGCCAGTTCGCTCGACTTCGCCTGCGCCGGGGTCATGGTGTCGCCGATCACCGGCCGGGCTGGCAATGTGGAGTTCGTGACCCACCTCACCCGAACCGGGTCGACGACCACGTCGGCGGAGTTGGAACGGCTGATCGATGCAGCGGTCGCCGATGCCGGAGGGGAGATCGAATCGTCATGACCGTCATCGGAGTGGTGCTTCACCATCATCGTCCCGAGGTGAGGGAACTGGTCGACAGGGCTCTGACGTTCTGCGTCGACTGCTCGGTCGAGGTTCGCATGCCGGCCACCGATGCGGCGTTGATCGGGCGCCCCGAACTCGGTGTCGCCGAGGCCACCTTTCCCGACGGGCTCGAGCTCTGTCTCAGCTTCGGTGGCGACGGAACGATGCTTCGGGCGACCCATCTCGTCGTCGACCGGGGCATCCCCCTCTTGGGCGTCAACGCCGGCGATCTCGGCTATCTGGCCGAGATCGATCCCGATCAGCTGGAGAACGTGCTGTCGGCCTGGCTGGATGGCGAGTTGGTCATCGAGGAACGGATGATGGTCGAGGTCATCGACCATCGTGATGAACGGCTCGGCCTTGCGCTCAACGAAGCGGTGATCGAACGCGCCGAGAGCGGTCACATCGTGTCGCTCGTCGCCAGCATCGGTGATCGCCGTTTCACCACCTACAAGGCCGATGGTCTCATCGTGGCGACCCCAACCGGGTCGACCGCCTACTCGTTGTCAGCCGGAGGGCCGATCGTCGAGCCGGACTTCCAAGCCCTGATCGTCGTGCCGGTGGCGGCCCACATGATGTTCAACCGTCCGCTCGTGCTCGCGCCCTCTACCGAGGTTCGGCTCGAGGTCGAGGGGTACCGAGCCGCAGTGGTCACGTTGGACGGACGTTCGGTTGCCACCGTCGAACCCGGTGACGATGTCACCGTGCGGTGCTCGCCGGTTCGAGCTCGGTTCCTGGTGACCGGTCAACGGGACTTCCACGGCGTCTTGAAGGAGAAGTTCGGTCTGACCGACCGCTGATCCAAGTTAGTGTTGCAGTTGTGAATCTCGGTGGGCACGTCGTCGTCGCCGCTGCTCTGTTCGACGATCCGGCCGTGCATCTCGGTGCGGCCCTCCCCGACGTGGCCACGATCGGTGGCTTCCGCATGGTCGGCGGCGCCGGTCAGGGAGCGGTAGGGCGCGGTATCGCGTTGCACCACGCAACCGACGCCGTCTTCCACGGTCATGGCTGGTTCACCTCACTCATGCGCCGGGTGATCGATTCGTCGACTGCCGCAGGGGTCGGTCGGGGGGCGGCGAGAGCGTCGGCGCACGTGGGCGTAGAACTCCTCCTCGACGGTGAGTTGTTCGCTGATCCTGCTGGCGACGAGCGCGCCGAGATGGTGTCGACGGCCCTCGGTCATGCCACCACCGCCGCGGGCATGAGCGATCTGGTGGCCAGCGACGCCAAGCATGATTGGATGGCGCACGTGGCCGGTTTGTCCCGCTGGAGAACACCAACGTATTTCAACGACCCGTCTCGGGTCGCCCATCGCCTCCAGACCTTGTTGGCGCAGCGTCCCCGTCTGGCGATGACCGGCCACGACGTCGCCAAGGTTGGGTCTGCGCTGGCCCAAGTCCATCCATTGATCATCGAGTCGGCGGAGGACTTCGTTGCCGAACTCATCCAGCGTCTGCGCTCTGATCGAGCATTACGGTGACGACGGGACGTCGAGGTGGTGGCACCCCGCTCGGCTCAGAGAGCGGCGTACACGAGCTGGCGGAGCTCCTGGCGAATCGGGTAGGCCGAGGACGGCATCAGCTGTGTCATGGCGATCACGGCCAGGTCTTCGGCTGGATCCACCCAGAAGAGAGTAGACGCCGCACCGCCCCAGGCCAGGGTGCCGACCGACGCGATCACCTGCGAACGGGCCGGGTCGAGGACGACGCTGAAGCCGAGCCCGAAACCGATGCCTTGGTCCTGGGGGAGGCTGGCGAGCGAACCGCCGAGTGTGTGGATATCGGCTCCGCCGGGGAGGTGATTCAGGCCTGCGAACCTCAAGGTTCGGCTGCCGAGAAGCCGGCTACCGTCGAGCTCTCCGCCGTTGAGGATCATCTGACAAAAGCGGTTGTAGTCGCTGACGGTCGATGTGAGCCCGCCGCCGCCGGACAGCATCGCAGGCGGGGTGCGAAACTCACCGGAGGGGGCATTGTCGTCGATGATGACGAGGTCACCGATTCCCGCCGGCCGGGCGTCCTCTGGCGCGCCGAACGGGCTGATCGCACTCAGCGCGTGGTTATCGACCAGACGGTGGGCCTTGTCGTCTCCCACATGGAAGGCGGTGTCCTCCATCGCCAGCGGTTCCAGGATCTGCTCGGCGAGGAACACGTCCAGCGCCGTGTCCGATATCAACTCGACGAGGTGGCCCATCACATCGGTGGCGACGGAGTACTGCCAGCCGTCGCCGGGGCTGAACAGCAGGGGTAGCTCGGTGAGTCGGGAGCACATCTCGGACAGCGATATCGACCGCTTGCCGATCTCGGCGTCGCGGTACATCGCGTCGATCGGGTGGGTCCACGTCCACCCGTAGGTCAAGCCGCTCGTGTGAGTGAACAGATCCCGAATCGTCATCGGCCGGCGGGCGGCGCTGGTCCGGACCGCCATCGGTGAGCCACCGTCATAGACGCGGAGATCGGACCAGTCGGGCAGGAATCTTGCCACCGGATCGGCCAGGCGGCACAGGCCCCGCTCGATGAGCATCAGCATCGCCACACTGGTGATCGGTTTGGTCATCGAGTAGATGCGGAAGATGGCGTCCTCCTCGTATCCCAGCGATGCTCGGTGAACGAGGTCGCCCCGATGCAGCACCGACCAAGACAACCCCGGCAATCGTTGCTCGTCGAGGTATCGCTCCTGGATGAACCGATCCGCCGACATGAGGCGGTCTCGATCGATCGACGGTGGGGCCACCCGGTGATCCTAGGGGCGGGTATCGGGAACCGAAGCGGGTGTGGTCGACCA
Organism: Acidimicrobiales bacterium; assembly: GCA_024638805.1. Lineage (GTDB taxonomy): Bacteria > Actinomycetota > Acidimicrobiia > Acidimicrobiales > SZUA-35 > JABDIY01. The sequence continues at coordinate 3,167 of JAHEJO010000124.1, read as the reverse complement.
TTACCCTCGAACCGATAGCGACCGCCTCGACCTCCACGCCCATCGAACCCAGCGCAAGTTCCCGCGCTTGGGTCGGCGCGTCGCTCGGCACCCTGTGCAGCTCGTTGCCGGCCTTCCTGACCGGTGCGCTTGCGGTACAGATCCGGGACGACCTCGGTTTTTCCATCACATTGGTCGGCTTCATGTTGGGTACGGCCTTTGCGTCGGCAGGGCTCTGGTCAGCGCCGATGGGTCGGGTCGCTCAAATGCTCGGTCCCGGCCGGGCGCTGCGATTGGGTTTGAGCGGATCCGGAATCGTCATGATCGCCCTCGCGGCCTGGGCATCGTCGCCGTGGCAGTTCTTCGTCCTGATGGCGTTCTCGGGGGTGGCCAATGCGTTGAATCAACCGGCGGCCAACCTGCTGCTCTCGTATCGCATTCGCCCCGGTCGGCTGGGACTGGCCCTTGCCGTCAAGCAGAGCGGGATGCCGGCCGCTGCGCTCCTCGGGGGCGCAGCCGTTCCCGCCCTGGCGTTGACCGCCGGCTGGCGGTGGGCGTACGTGGCGGCCGCCGTGTTGGCATTTGTGGCCGTACTGAGCCAACCGATCGGGCTCCTCGACCAGATCGACCTGCAGGCCGCCCGCAGCGCGGCGCCGCGCCCGGACATGCCGTTCGGGCTGTTGTTGCTGTACGGCGCGGTCGGGTTCCTCGGTGCCACCAACGCGGGAGCGATGGTCAACCTCCTCACGAGCGCCGCGACCGATTCGGGCATCGGCGAAGGCGCCGCCGGTTGGCTTCTGTCGGTCGGCTCGGCCGCGGGCATCCTCAGCAGGCTGTACCACGGTTGGATCGTCGACCACCGAGGTGTGCTACCCATCCAGAGACTGATCTGGCTTCTGGGGATCGGTTCAGCAGGGGTGTTCGTCATGGCGATCGACCGGCCCGTCACCTACTTCCTGGCGGTGGTCCCGGCGTTCGCAGCCGGGTGGGCGTGGCCGGGATTGTTCAATCTGTCCGTGATCCGCAACAACCCGTCGGCTCCGGCCTCGGCCACCGGGATCAGCCAGATCGGCATCTTCGTCGGCGCCGGGTTCGGGCCGGTCATCGGCGGGTTGCTCGTCGACTGGGGCGGCTATCGACCGCTGTGGTTGATGTGTGCGGCCCTGCTGGCGGTCGGGTCAGGGCTGGCGATGTATCTGCGATCCCGGATCAGCGACGGTCATCGTTGACCTGTGAAATTGGCCAACCCGGCATCGGCGCTCTATGCATGTGCCATGTCGTTGCACCAAGCCCGGGCGTTTTGGCTCCGCTACGAGCCGATCCATGCGGTCACCTATTTCGCACAGGAGTCGCACCACGCGGCCCGGGACGCCGGCCTCAAGGGATTCTGGATGGGATACTTCGGGTTTCGGGCCGCCCCGATGGGCGCGGTCTCGAGCGGTTTGGTCGTGGCGACCTTCGCCAACTTCGCACCTCAGATGGTTCGACGCGCCATCCCCGATGCGTGGTCCTTCGCATCGCCCGATGTTCTGGTGGGCGTGCGAGCCGAGGCAGCCGCCCAGGCCTTGCGACGTCTCGTTCCCGACGTCGACCAACATGCCGAGAGGGTCAATGTGCTGCTCGAGCGAGTGCATGCAAACGCCGATCCGATCGGTCGGCCGCTGTTCGGCGCCAACGCCGGTCTCGAACTACCCGACGACGCGGTTTCTCGCCTGTGGCAGCTGTGCACGGCTCTCCGAGAGCACCGAGGTGACATTCACGTCTCGATCCTGGCATCCGAAGGGGTTTCGGGCCCCGAGGCGCTGCAACTGATGGGCGCGGAACGGGGCTATCCCGACGATCTGTTCATCAGAAGCCGGGGTTGGGACGCCGAGCCGTGGGAGGCCGCCTTCGACGCCCTTGCCCACCGGGGCCTGGTGACCAAAGAGGGCTTGACCTTCCAGGGCATGAAACTGCGAGAGTTCATCGAACACCGTACCGACGAACTCGCAATCGTCCCGTTCCTCGTGCTCTCCGATACCGAGCGGACCGAGCTTGCCGGCTCGCTCGGGGCTGCGGCTCGAGCGATTCACGACAGCGGCGAGATTCCCACCGTCAATCCGATCGGGCTCACCCCGCCCGACTGAAGCTCCGTTGCTCGCCATCGGTCGTGAGGCCTCAGAGCGACACGACGATGCGTCCCCGAACCTGGCCGGCGAGAATGCGGGGGGCGAGTTCGATCAGGTCGGGCAGAGCCACCTCTGTGGTGATCGTCGCCAGTCGATCCGCATCGAACACCTCTGCAATACGACTCCATACCCGTTGTCGCGCGTCGAACGGGGCCATGACCGAGTCGATGCCCAGAAGGTTCACGCCCCGGAGCAGGAACGGGATCACGGTCGTGTTCAAAGCGTTGCCACCGGCGAGGCCGCACGCTGCCACCGACCCGCCGTAGGCCGTCTCGGCCAGAACGTGGGACAGCGTGTCACCCCCGACGGCGTCAATGCAGCCCGCCCAGCGTTCGCTCAGAAGGGGGCGGGTGGGGGCGTCGGCCAGTTCGGCGCGGTCGATCACCTCGGCGGCACCCTGCGCCAACAACGCGTCGGCGTTCTCGATCCGACCGGTGCTCGCCACAATGCGGTGATCCAATGCCTTGCCCCACATGATCGCCGAGGAGCCGACCCCGCCGGATGCACCGGTGACCAGGATCGGGTCCCCCGGTTTCACCCCCTGTCGTTCCAGCGCCATGAGCGCCTGCATGGCGGTGAACCCCGCCGTTCCGATCGCCATGGCGTCCCTGGTCGAGAGTCCGGACGGGAGCGGAACGAGCCAGTCGGCGTTCAGGCGTGCCCGCTCGGCGTATCCGCCCCAATGGGACTCACCTACACGCCACCCGGTGCAGACCACCTGGTCGCCCGGCGCGTAGCGCCCGTCGGATGAGTCGATGACCGTGCCGGCGAGATCGACACCCGGAACGTGGGGATAGGTACGCACGAGCCGTCCGATCCCCCGCAGGATCATGCCGTCCTTGTAGTTGAGTGAGGAGTGTTCGACAGCGACGGTCACCGGGTTCGCCGGCGACGGCAAGTCGCTTTCTTCGATCTCGTCGAACGACGGAGAAACCTTGCCGTCGTTTTCGGTCAGCACAAGCGCATTGAAGGGCATGAGTCCGGAACGTACTCGTAACGGCTACCTTGGCCAAACGAAGT
>JAHEJO010000123.1 GCA_024638805.1 Acidimicrobiales bacterium | reverse complement strand
TCAGCCCAGAGACCGGGGTCGTCCCAGCCGTTCCAGAACATCGGGACATTCGACGAATCGAAGACGTGGACCGTGTCGATGTCGAGGCCTGCAGCGGTGAACCGTTCGACGGTTTCGTTGAGGACGGTACTCGGCGGGCTGTTCCCCTCGAGAGGGACCAGCACGCGGCGGACCTCGTGGGTCGGCGCAGCGTTGGGAGGAGGAACGACCACGACGGGAATCGAACAACTGGTGATCATCGTGATGGTCACGTGACCCGCCGGTCTCGGGCCGGCGGCCACCGTGCGCATCCCGAGAACAAGGCAGGTGACCTCCTCGGACGACGAGACGTAGTCGACCAGGGCGGTCGGCGCATCACCGGAGAGGAGCTGCACGTCGTCGTAGACCGCATGGCGGCATGCTTCCTCGGTCGTGACGATCTCGACCGACGAGTCGAAGATGGGCGCCAGGAACCGGGCCATTGCGATGACGGCTGCCGAGACCGGACCACTGTCGATGGCGGCAACGACATGCTTCATGATTCGGTCCACCTCCCTCCGACGCGGCTAAGTGTAAGTCGTGACTGGCGACGTGCCGTGCCCCCCGGGGCACACAGCGGTACGGGATGTTCTGCGGTCACGACAACCTCGTGGTGTCCGGCGACGATCTCAACAGCTACCCCTGAATACGTGAACCGTGTGCGGATGCGGCGCCACGCCTGGGGAAGATTCGGTGACACCCGGAGGCCGTTCGAATCGACGGTTACGCCCACGAAACCGAGCAGGAACGCCTGCCACGCGCCGCCGATCGTCGCGTAGTGAAGCCCGCCGGCGCCGGTGCGGGTGAGGTCGTCCAGATCCATTCCCAGTGCGATCTCGAACCAGCGCAGCGCCTCATCGGGCCGCCCTGCCCGGGCCATCACCTGGGCGTGACTGGCCGGCGACAGCGAGCTCCCGTGACTCGTGCGGGGAAGGTAGTAGTCCAGATCGCGCTCACATGATCCGGGCGGGGGTACGCCCGGCAGAAGGGCGTGGAGCATCACCACGTCGGCCTGCTTGATCAGCTGTGAGCGCTGGACGGCATCCCGTCCGAGCAGAAGGTCGGCGGGGAACGGTGGCTGGGCCACCGTCTCGGCGAGAACCGGTTCGAGGCTGTCGAAGCCGGCGAACTGTTCGTGACGCCCCAGAGCGTCGACGTAGCCGTTGGCCAGTCGCTCGGCCAGATCGACCCATCGTGCCGTCTCCCTGGACGTTGCATCGAGCCTGCCCTCGCCGGCCAGGGCGGCGGCCCGGCGCAGGTTCCACGCCACCATCCGGTTTGTGTAGGCGTTGTCGTCGACGTCCTCGTGGTACTCGTCGGGTCCGATGACACCGCGCAGGTGCGCCGTACCGTCTGCATCCTCGTTGACCTGCGTGGCCCAGTACCGAGCGACATCAGCGATCAGGTCGGCGCCTCCTGCTCTCAGGACCTCGTCGGAGCGGGTCCAGCAGCGGTAGATGTCGATGGCCCAGCAGATATCGGCGCTTACGTGCAGTTCCAGTTCGCCGGTTCGTATCGGGATGGTCTGTCCGTTCGGCGCGGTGGCCGATCGTGGTGTGACATCGAAGCCGGACGCGGCACTCTCCCACGGGAAGCGAGCACCTTCGAAACCGAGGTCGGCAGCGAGGCGCCGGGCCGCCGGAAGGCGACGCAGCCGGTACTCGATCATGGCTCGTGCAGCCGACGGGGCGAACGACGACAGCGCCGGCAGCACGAACACGTCGGTGTCCCAGAAGACGTGGCCCCGGTAGCCCATCCCGGTCAGGCCGCGGGCGCCCAGCGCCAGTTCATCGTCGTGGTCGGCCAAGCACAGAAGGCGAAACAGCGAGTAGCGCATCCGTTGCTCGGATCGAGGATCTCCGTCGATCTCCACCTGTGCGTGCTCCCACCGTTGCGACCAGCGTCGCCGCTGTTCGGCCATGAGTGCGCCGGCACCACGGCCTATGGCAACCCGAGCCTTGCGTTCGGCGGAGGCGGCAGCCTCGCGCGTCCGGGATGCCGTCGCCAGACCGGCCACGCGCACCACACGATCTCCCTCGGTCTCCTGCCGGACGACGATCGCCCCCACAGCACCTTGGCCGTGGATCACCAACGGGTTCGCCAGTGGAGCTTCTGTGTCGGCGTGCACCGGGCCGACCCAGACCTGCACCCCGGGATGCCCGGCCGCTGACCACCTGGTCGTCTGCGACGCTCCCGGTCCGAGCACCAGGTTGTGGGTCAGCAGCCCGTTGTCGATATCGAGGATCCAGCCTGCCCCGGTGCCGTCCCAGCCTGTGGGCATCCAGTTCGGGGAGAAGAGGAGCCGACCTTCGGGTTCGGGGCTGTAGACGCCGTCGAGGGCGACAGCCAGCCTGCTCTCCTCCGAGGTGGATGTCTCGGAAAACGTCCGGGTGCCGGCGTAGGCGTCTCCGATCGCCAGACGGGCCGCGTCGACAGGCGCCGAGGTCGGACCCTCGTCGAACTCGAGCACACCGGTCACGTCGTCTGCGTCAGACAGGTGGGCGTGGGTTGCGCCCTTCACGCATCCAACTCTTCAACCCCGCCCTGGCCTCAGGGAGAGTAGAAGGTCCCTTCCTCCGGTGAGGGCCCGACAACACGATGAGGGAGTCATGTCGCCGTGGACCTATGCATCCGAGTCATCCAGGATCGGCACCGCCGGGACGCTCGCCCTCGTCGAAGGCTCGACCTTCATCGTGAGCTCGCCGGGGGGCGATATCTCCCCGGACCAGCCACAGGGCCTCTTCATGCGCGATACCCGTGTTCTGTCGACCCTGACGGTGACCGTCGACGGAAACCCTCTCGACCCGGTCTCGGCTGTTCCCCGAGGTCCGTTCTCGATGACGATCGTGAACCGAGCCCACCATCCTCACCAGGCGGACCCGCTGGTCACGGTTCTGCGTCATCGCCACGTGGGCCGAGGCCTGCTCGAAGAACTCGACATCGCCAATCACACAATCGAGCCGGTCAGCCTGGAGCTGGCTATCACGTTGGATGCCGACTTTGCCAGCCTCTTCGACGTGAAGGCCGGCAGTCAGGATACCGATGTTCGGGGCCTGATCTGGCCCACCGAGGACGGCTTCGACATCCACGACCCCAGCGGTGCAGGCATGCGGACAACCCACGTGCATCTGCACCCACCCCCCGATCGTCACGAGGGCTGGCGGGCGTCATGGAATCTGGCACTGGCGCCTCGAGAACGCCGCTCGATCTGCGTCGACGTCGGCATCTCGATCAACGGCGACAGGATCAAACCGGCACGCAGGTGCGGCGACGCGCCGACCGACAGCTTGCCGGTCCAGCGCCTGTCGAACTGGCAGTCCTCGGTTGCCCGCTTCGCATCGTCGGATCCACGCCTCGAGCGGGCCGCAGCGCAGGCCTTGACCGATCTCGGCGTGCTCCGGATCTTCGACCCCGATCACGCCGAACGTGTTGTCGTGGCCGCCGGGGCCCCCTGGTTCATGGCCTTGTTCGGTCGGGACTCGATCTTGACGGCGTGGATGGCGATGGTGGCCGATCATGATCTGGCCCGAGGTGTGCTCGAAGCCCTCGCCGATACCCAGGGCGTGCGGTCGGTGCATGCCACCGAGGAACAACCGGGCAGGATCCTTCACGAGGTGCGCTACGACATCCGCAGCGCCAACCTGCTGAGCGGCTCGAGCGTCTACTACGGGACCGTCGATGCCACTCCGCTGTTCGTGATGTTGGCAGCGGAGTATTTGAGGTGGACCGATGATCGGGACTTCGTCGCCAGGCTGTTGCCGGCCGTCGACGGGGCGATCGAGTGGATGGAAGCCTTCGGTGATCGCAACGCCGACGGGTTCATCGAATACGAGCGAACCCACGAACACGGTCTGGCCAATCAAGGGTGGAAGGACTCCTGGGATGGCGTCCGCTACGGCGACGGCCGTGTCGCCACGGCGCCGATCGCTCTCGCCGAGGTACAGGCGTACGCGTTCGGGGCGTACAAGGCACGTTCGTACATGGCCAGGGTCTTCGATGACAGGGCTGGGGCCGCCGCCCACGACTCCCGGGCAGCGGAGCTGCAGCATCGGTTCGACCAGCGGTTCTGGTTGGACGACAAGGGCACGTACGCGATCGGACTGGACGGCGACGGACGCCCGATCGACAGCAGCACCTCGAACGCCGGCCACTGCCTGTGGGCGGGGATCGTGCCGGCGCACAGATCAGGGATTCTCGCCGGCACACTGACCTCGGCGGCGTTGTTCTCGGGCTGGGGGCTCCGCACCCTCTCGGCCGACAACCCCGCTTTCAACCCACTGTCCTATCACTGCGGATCGGTCTGGCCTCACGACACCGCCATCGCAGTCGCCGGGCTCCACCGCTACGGTCATCACGCCGCCGCCCACACGCTGTCATCGGGTTTGCTGGACACGGCGATGGCCCTCGGTGGCCGGCTTCCAGAACTCTTCGGTGGGTTCGATCGCCTTGAGCTTCCCAGCCCGGTGCCCTATCCGGCATCCTGTGCACCGCAGGCCTGGGCAGCGGCGTCACCACTGCTCATCATCCGAGCGATCTCCGGCCTCGACCCCGACCTGCCCAATCGGAGGATCGGGTTGCGTCCCGGTCATGAGGGCAGCCCGGAGATCCTGCGGGCGATCGGCGTACCGCTGGGGACCCGCAGAGTCGAGGTGGTCTCTGACCGCGATGGAAGCCGCCTGCTCGGTGACCTCGGTGATCTTCGGGTAGAGGTGAACTGAGCAGTTCACGGGAGGATCAGATCGTCCCCCAGGTTTCGCATCCTCCGTTCGAGTGGGGACGTCCGGTCCAGAACCGCCCGGTAGAACGACTCGTGGGCCTTTGCCATCCTTTCCAGGGAGAACGCGGCTGCCGCCCGCTGATGACAGGCGGCCCGGCTCAGCCGGTCGACTGTCTTGACGGCGTCGACCAGGTCGTCGACCTCGGTGGCGATGAATCCGGACACACCCGGTTCGATGATTTCTGGAGTGGCGCCCACGGGGGTTCCCACGACCGGGGTTCCGCACGCCAACGCCTCCGGCATGACCAACCCGAACGGTTCGGGCCACTGGAGCGGGTTGATGAGCGCCTTGGCCGAGGAAAGGAGTTCGACCTTGTCCCCGTGATCGACCTCACCCACGAACTCGACGTCGCTGCCGAGCAGAGGCTCGATCACCTCTGCGTAGTAGCGGTGCTCGCCCGGTTCCCGCATCTTGGCTGCGATCGTGAGGTGCATTCGGGCCCGACGGGCCACCTCGATCGCCACATCGATCCCTTTGTCAGGGTTCATTCGACCCAGGAACACCAGACCGTCCCCGCCGACCGGATCGAAGCTGTAGCGGTCGAGGTCGATGCCGTGATGGATGACCCGGGCCACCGGTATCGAGGGCGGTGCGGTGGAGGCTTGATGGCGGGAGATGGCGATCAGCGGGATGATGTGGGCTGTCCGCTCGTACAGATCGGTCAGTTCTTCGTTGAAGGGGCCGTGGTTGGTCGCGACGACCTGGAGCCCGGGCCGGAGTTGTGACAGGAAGAGGCCGACAAGCGTGTGGTCATGCACGATGTCGCAGTGGGCCAGGGCGTCATACCCCGCCGCCACGTGCCGGAGTTCCGGAGCCGCAGCACCCATCCGGTCCGGATCGCCGTGATCGAACAGCCATTTGCGGTCCACCTCGCAAGTCGACTCGGCGACGGTGAAGAGTTCGACGTGATGGCCGAGGCGATCCAACCCACGACAGAGAACGTCGAGAATCAGCTCCGTACCGCCGTAGTGGACTGGCGGGACCGCGACCCACGGGGGCGCAAGGACTCCGATCCGGAGACTGTCGGTGGTAGGGGGACGACTCGTCATGATCGGCGGCATGGCTATCCCTGCGCCGTCACCGGCGCTGCCGAGCTCTCGACGTGATGGGCCAAGCTCTTGTATCCAGTCTTCGAAGCGAACACGACCGGCATGATCATCGGAGCCACTCCTCGACCCGAGCCTTACGGCTCGCCGTCCGGGTCCCTAGGGCCGAAGGTCCGCGACATGCAGTCTCCGCCCGAGGGCTCCGACTGACTCGCTCCGCTCGAACAAGTCCGCATGTCCGTACTCGCTGCGGCGTCGGAGCCGCCGCAGCGTCAGCGGCCCGGGGCTCCTAGTACATGCAGTCTCCGCCCGAGGGCTCCGACTGACTCGCTCCGCTCGAACAAGTCCGCATGTCCGTACTCGCTGCGGCGTCGGAGCCGCCGCAGCGTCAGGAGCGGCCCGGGGCTCCTAGTACATGCAGTCTCCGCCCGAGGGCTCCGACTGACTCGCTCCGCTCGAACAAGTCCGCATGTCCGTACTCGCTGCGGCGTCGGAGCCGCCGCAGCCTCACGTGTCAGGACCGGAGTTTGCGGAGGACATCGAGCGCCATGATGACCTCGTCGGTGACGACCCCGTCGATCCCCATGTTGTAGAGATCCTCCACCCGCTTGGGGTCGTTCACCGTCCACGTGTTGACTATCAGGCCCGCCTCTCGAGCCATGTCGATCACGCGCCGGTCCACGAGCATGTCGTGGGGATGGATCGCGTCCACGAAACCCCGAGCTCGCTCGACCATCTGGATCGGGTTTGCCTCCCACACCAGCCAGCCGATCGGGATCCCCGGGTCGTGGTCGCGGATTCGCTGGACCGAGCGGAAATCGAAACTGCTGACCAGCACCCGGTCCGCAGCGTCGAACGCCTGTACGAGGGCGGCGACCGAAAGCGAGACCCCGTAGTGGGCGTCGTAGTCGGGATCGGTCGGCATGTTCTTGATCTCGATGTTGAGCCACGTGTCCTTGCAGGTCTCCAGCGCCTCCACCAACGTGGGCATCCATTCGGGGATGTCGGCACTCTCGATCTCGCGGACCATCCGGCCATCATCGATGAAGGCGTCGTGGTGGATCACCAAGACGTCGTCGGCGGTGCGGCGAACATCGAGTTCGATGCCTTCGGCTCCCAGCTCGATCGCCCGGGTGAACGCCCCCAGAGTGTTCTCTCGCAGCGCCGTGCCGTCTCGGCGGTTGCGGGCACCCCGGTGGGCGATGACCCTCGTCGTCATCACCGCAGACTAGTCGGTGGGCACGACGACACGAAGAGCGTTCGCCATGTGCTCCAAGCGCAACGTGGTGACCGGGTCATGGGGCTCGCCGTCGATCTGGAACGGGAACGCCTGATCCGACCACAGGGTCACCCCGTACACCTCCGGCCAGTGGACCATCCCCGCCCGGTTGGGAAGACCCGTGCGGCTGCGCAGGGACAGGATCGCAGCGGGGACCAGGTGGGCGACCCCGATCGACCGAAGGGCGACGACCGACAGCGGCGTGGCCAGGTTCACCTCCGGTGCGAGATCGAAGGGTTGGTTGCCGAGGAAGGTGTACGGGTTCACATTCAGAGCGACGGCGATCTGGGCTCGGTCGAGGGTGCGACCGTCATCGGCGCGTACCGAGAAACGGATCGCTCGGATTTCGGGCGACACCCATGCTCGCACCGCCGACCAGGCGAACCAGGCCTGGCCGGCGTAACGCTTGAGCGGCCCTCGGCGTTCGACCCGGTCCACGACGGCGGCGTCGAAACCGATCCCGACGTGGAAGACGAACGCCCGCCCGTTGGCCGAACCGAGCGCAGCCGACATGATCGATCCCCGTTCGAGTGACTCGAGGATCAGGCCGGTCGCTTCGACCGCGTCGTTCGGGTAGCCGATCGCCCGGGCGAACACGTTGGTCGACCCGCCCGGGATCGGGGCCAGAGCCGTCCCGGTGTGCACCAGACCGTTGGCGACCTCGTTGACCGTGCCGTCGCCGCCGAACGCGATGATCACTTCGACCCCTCCGCGCTGGAGCTGGTGGGCCAAGCGCGTGGCGTGATGGCGACGGGATGTCTCGAAGATCTTGAGCTCGTGATCGGCGGCCAGTGCCTTCTGGATGACGACTCTCGTACGAGCCGTCACCGCCGAAGCCACCGGGTTCACCACGAGCGCGAGCCGCACCGCATCATTTCCTTCACTGGGGGGTGTGTTCACTGTGGCAGGCTCGCGCCCTGCTCGCCCCATTTCGGACACCTCGGGCGCGGCGTGTCGTTGCGCTGTGGGCTCGAGCCTGACTACCGTTGGAGTGCCGCAGACGACAGAGCGATGAGGACGGCTCGATGCCCCAGAGAGTGTCCTGGTCAACACCCTTCGTGGCCATCAGTGGCGGCCGGTCGGCGACGTGGCAAACGACCAGGGAATTTCACCAGAACGGGCCAGTGGAGATTTGACCGTCCGGTCAAGAATGGCTCTACCATCAGCACTCTATGAAGGTTGCTGTATGCGTGAAACAGATCCCCGATCCGGCCGACCCGGGGGCACTTGACCCCGAGACCCGGACCCTCAAACGTGACGTCAAGCTGATCCTCGACGAAGCCGACAGCTACGGCGTGGAGATGGCACTCCAGCTCGTTGACGCCGCCGGCGGAGACGGCGAGGTGGTGCTTGTCTCGATGGCGCCCAACAACGAGAAATCCGGTCTGGCCACCGCCCTGGCGATGGGTGCTGCTTCGGCCACCCTCGTTTCCGATCCTGCGCTGGTGGGCTCCGATGCGTTGACCACGGCCAAGGTGCTCGGCAAGATCATCGCCGATCAGGCCCCTGACCTGGTGATCGCCGGCACGGAGAGTTCCGACGGTTACACCGGCACCCTGCCCGGCCAGCTCGCGGGAGTCCTTGGATGGCCGGCGGTGACCGCCACCAAAGCGGTCGAGGTGGCCGA
>JAHEJO010000122.1 GCA_024638805.1 Acidimicrobiales bacterium | reverse complement strand
GAGAGGCCGGGAAGGTTCGCTGTCGGCGAACGGATCCTCGAGGTCCAGATTTGGGCGAGGCGGTGCCGGGGTGTTCAGGCGGGGATCATCGAAATTGAGGATGTCGTCGTGACGAACCGCGGAGCCCTCGCCGCCGAAGACGACCTCGAGATCGTCGTCGGCCCACCCTGTGCTCTCACCTCGCCACCGCGGTCCGGAGAGATCGTTCCACACCTCGGGTTCGGGGTCGTCCGGTGCTCGGTTCGGGTTCACCCGTGGAACCTGCCCGGTCGGTGGTGCTGACCAGTGGGGAAGGGCCGTGCTGTCGCCGGGAGTGCCAGCGGAGGGCTCTTCGGGTACGACCGGAACCGGACCGAACCGATTGGGGTCGACCTCGGGCGGTTCACCGAAGATGTCGAAAATGCTAGGCGTGTCGTCGTCATCCATAGCTATACCTCCAGCAGTTCGGCCTCTTTGTCGGCCAGCGCTGCATCGATGTTCCCTTCGTACGAGTGCGTCAATTGATCGAGCTGCTTCTCGGCCCGATCGAGGTCGTCGGAGGAGATCTGCTTGTCCTTCTCGCCGCTCTCGAGCTCCTTACGGGCCTCACGCCGGATGTTGCGAATGGCGATCCGCCCATCCTCGGCCATCGACCTTGTCAGGCGGACCATCTCCTTTCGCCGTTCTTCGGTGAGCGAGGGGAAGTTGAGACGAAGGGTGCGGCCGTCGTTGCTCGGCGACAACCCGAGATCGCTGTTGCGAATCGCCCGCTCGATCGCTTCGAGATTCTGAGGGTCGTGCGGGCTGATCAGGAGCTGCCGTGCCTCGGGAACCGAGATCGACGCCAGCTCCTGAACGGTCATGGTGACCCCATAGGCCTCAGCGGTGAGCCGTTCGACGAGCTGGGGCGCAGCTCGACCTGTGCGGACGGATGAGAACTCGGTTCGGGCATGGTGAACCGCCTTGGACATACGATCCTTGGCGTCATCCAGGACCAGTTCCACCAGCTCACTCATGACACAAGAGTACCTACAGAGTTCCCCAGTAGCAGGCTTCTCAGGTTTCCTTCACCCATGAGGTCGAAAACGACGATGGGCATCTTGTTCTCTCGGCAGTGGGCGATGGCGGTACTGTCCATCACCCGCAGGTCTCGGTTCAGTACTTCGAGGTAGCTCAGATGTTCGATCTTGCTGGCGTCGGGGTCGGTTCTCGGGTCGGCGCTGTAGATGCCGTCGACGCCTCCGTGGGTCCCCTTCAACAGCACCTCGGCCTCGATCTCGACCGCTCTCAGTGCAGCGGTGGTGTCGGTGGTGAAGAACGGGTTTCCGGTACCCGCCGCAAAGATGACAACCCGATCCTTTTCCAGGTGACGGATCGCCTTGCGGCGTATGTACTCCTCAGCGATCTGTGGCATGGCGATCGCGCTCTGGACCCGGGTCGGGACACCCTTGTGTTCCAAGATGTCCTGCAGCGCCAGCGAGTTGATGACGGTTGCCAACATGCCCATGTAATCGGCCTGGGCCCGGTCGAGTCCGCTTTCGGCGCCGGTCAGACCACGCCAGATGTTGCCGCCACCGACGACGACGGCAACTTCGGCCCCCAGCTCGGTGCGCACCTCGACGATGTCGTCAGCGATGCGGCCCACCACACCGCCGTCGATACCGAAACCCCGCTCGCCGGCGAACGCCTGACCGGAAAGCTTGAGCAGCACTCGCTTCCAGCGAACGTTTCGCACTGCGTCGACCACGCTGATCAGCCGACCATCGCGAGTACGAAGCGAGTGATGGTCCCGTCACCAATCTTTTCAGCGACCGTCTCCTTTTCGCCAAAGACGCCCTGATCGAGGAGCACCAATTCGCCGAACCAGGCGTTGATGCGGCCCGTGACGATCTTGTCCCACGCCGCTTCGGGTTTGCCCTCGGATTTGGTGATCTCGAGCAGTGCTGCACGTTCACGTGCGACATCGTCCTCGGGGATGTCGTCGCGGGCCAGGAACTTCGGCTTGGCGAACGCGACGTGAAGGGCGATCTCGTGCAGGGTTGCGGGGTCGACATTTTCGGCCTCAATGAGGACACCGGCCCGTCCCCCACCGTGCAGGTAGGCATCGACAACGGAATCGGCGCGCTTTTCGTAGCGGGCCACGACACCCAATTCGATATTCTCCTTGACGGTGAGTCGGAGGTCTTCGAGCCGGGCCTCGAACCCGGCCGCCGCCGATTCACCGTCAGCCAGAACCGCAGCGGCGACGTCGTCGGCCAGTGCGGCGAAGTCGTCCGACTTCGCCGAGAAGTCGGTCTCGGATCTGAGGTGGACCAGGGCTGCGGCGCTGTCGTTCTCCGCGATGACGACGAGGCCTTCGGTATTCTCCCGATCCGATCGCGTCGCCGCCTTGGCCAAACCCTTCTCTCTGAGTATCTGCACCGCCGCCTCGAAGTCGCCATCGGCTTCGGTGAGGGCTTTCTTGGCATCCATCATGCCGGCGCCGGTCGACTTACGGAGGTCCTGTACGTGCTTGGCGGTGATAGCCATGTGTTCTCTTTCAGCTCGAGCGAGGCGGGTACATCAGGATTCGCCCGCAGCCGGCTTCTCGGCCGCGTCAGCAGCAGGCACGGTCTCCGGAGCGGGTTCGGGGGGCGCAGCAGGCTCGGCCGCGTCAGCAGCAGGCACGGTCTCCGGAGCGGGTTCGGGGGGCGCAGCAGGCTCGGCCGCAGCAGGCACGGTCTCCGGAGCCGGTTCGGCCGGAGGGCTGCTCTGGGCGGCGAGACGCGCCGCACGAGCAGCTGCTTCGGTCGCAGCGGCGCGTCGAGCCTCGGCCTGCTCCATCGCGATCTGGGCCTCTTCTTCGTCGGAGCGTTCCGCCGGCGCGACGGGTGCACCCGTCTGGTAGGCGGCCATCAACTTGCCCTCGGCGACGGCTTCGGCGATCACCCTGGTCATGAGTTCGGTCGACCGAATGGCATCGTCGTTGCCCGGAATCGGGTAGGTGATGAGGTCGGGGTCACAGTTGGTGTCGACCACGGCGACGATGGGGATGCCGAGCTTGTTGGCCTCGGTCACCGCGATGTGTTCCTTGATCGTGTCCATGATGAAGACCACCTCGGGGAGCTTCATCATCTTCTTGATACCGCCGATGTTGCGATCGAGCTTCTCCAGTTCACGCGTGTAGAGCAACGCTTCCTTCTTCGGCATCTGCTCGAAGTCGCCCGCGGCCCGCATGCGCTCGTATTCGACGAGCTTGGAGACGCGCTTGGAGATCGTGTTGTAGTTGGTCAGCATTCCGCCCAGCCACCGCTGATCGACGAAGGGCATGCCCACGCTGTTCGCATGGCGACGAATCGGTTCTTGCGCCTGCTTCTTCGTGCCGACGAAGAGCACTGACCCACCGTTGGCGACGCTGTCGCGCACATAGGTGTACGCCTTCTCGATCCCGCTGAGCGTCTGCTCGAGATCTATCACGTAGATTCCCCCGCGCTCGCCGTGGATGAACCGCTTCATCTTGGGGTTCCAGCGACGGGTCTGATGCCCGAAATGGACTCCGGACTCCAGGAGCTGGGTCATGGTGACGACGGGTGACATGTGTTCCTCCGGTTGCTCCCGCTGTCGAGCACCCGAAGGTGACCGTGGACATAGACAGCGGCCAGTGTCTGTTGAGAACCGTCCGGGCGGACGGCGGAGCAAGGATACCAGGTCGTCATGGCCTTCGGCGCCGACATGTGATCACGGCGCCTGGCGGTTCTACAACAGCCATCTCCCAATACCGGTAGCGATGCTGAGCAGATCCTCTGCGGCGCTGACGGCGGCGCCCGCCACTGCGCCGAGGAGCACTTCGGGAAGGCCGATACAGGCGGGGGGAACCCCTGCTCGGGCCAAGAGAAAGGCCTGTCGGACCTGCCGGTTCCCGGGAAGGTCTGCGTGGGCGCTCAACGGGTTGGACGTGTTCACCACGACGTTGGAGGCACCTTCCCAGGTGGCCGACAATGCGGGAACGACGGGGTCGAATGAACCGGCGACAGCGACGACCGAAACGCCAGGCGGCGGTGGCGGCGCCGGGCCGACCGTGTCGAATCCCACCTCGGAGAGTTGGATGACCGATCCAGCATTCCGTAGCTCTCCGAGCGGTGGGATCGCGACATCGGCAAGCTCGAGGCCGCCGTGTGCCGCAGATGCCACCGTGGCCAGGTCAGCGCCCTGGTGAGGTGAGGCGATCGTCATGATCGTGCCGAGTTGACCCGTACCGGCGCGAAGATCCAGGAGTTCGAGAGCGCGGCGGGTGACCACTCCGCCGAGGCTGTGGGCGACGATGTCGATCGTGGCGCCCGGCCGGGCTGCCGATGCCATGTCGATCAGATCGGCAAGCCGCGATGCGGACGACTCGATGTCGGCGAACGTGTCATGGCGCCCGTATGTGGTGACCGGCAGGACCGCCGACAGCGCCGCCGAGCCTCTGGCGCCGTCATCGAGACCGAAAGGAGAAGGCGTGCAGCCTCCGGCGTAGGAGAACCCCACGACGTCATCGACGTCGTACCCCAGGTCGAGGGCGTCGAGTTCACCGATCTTGGCGCTGGCGCTCGAACTGCCGAGGCCGGCGACCTGGATCAGCAACCGGTTCTCCGCCGACCGTGCTTCGCCGAGGTCGATGGCGTCGCCTGAACCCGTCGTTCCGACGCCCTCCGCCACGACCGTGCACTCCCGGTGATACCACCAGGCCGCGGCCGAGGCCGTGTCAGCGACGAGGCTGAGCGGGTGGAGATCCTCGGCGCTGTCGATCACGGCCAGGGGCGAATCGAACACGTGACGACTCAATGCCGGTTCGCCGATCCCAGCGCGGGGGGCGGCGGGCAACGGACCGGGGACGAGGGCGACGGCGATCGCTGCGCCCCCGATCAGGAGAGCGGGATCGAGGTAGGTGCCACCCAGCCGGGCGGTGAGATGGAAGCCGCTGCCGGCGATCGCGAGAACCTGGCCGGCGGTCACGTGTTGCCCGCGAACCACAAGGATCTCGTCGAGGTAGGCCAGCGTGGATCGCAGGCCATTACCGTGCTCGACGACCACGAAAAGGTCGCCCGCCACGGATCCGGCGAAGGCGACCCGCCCGTCATCGACCGCCCGGACGTCGGTGGGTTCGGTCAGGTCGTACTCGAGGCCCCGGTTTCCCGCTCGGTATGGACTGGCGGGAGCCCGGAAGGGATCCTTCACCGGTGCGTCCACCGGCGCCTGCCAGTCGACGCTCTCCTCGGCCATCGCCGGAGTGACGACGACGAACAAGCACGCGACGGCGACGATCACTCCCAGCCAGGACGTCGGCGGCGGCTTCGCCGATCGGAAGCGCTCGCCGGCGACGCCTCGGCGGGCGGTGATCGCCGACGAATCGCAGGTGGCCTCAGACCGCCTCGCGCTCCTGGGCCGCCAGTCGGCTGCGCAGATGGAGAACCGCCTTGGTGTGGATCTGGCACACCCGGGACTCGGTGACGCCGAGAACGTTGCCGATCTCTGCGAGGGTGAGGCTCTCGTAGTAGTAGAGCGTGAGGACGATCTTCTCCCGGTCACCCATCCGATTGATCGCATCGGCGAGCATCTGGCGGAGTTCGATTCGTTCGTACTGCCCGCCTGGGCCGTCACGGCGATCCGCCAGCGTGTCGCCCAGCGTCATCGACTCGCCGCTCGAGAAGCTCAACGTCTCGTCCAGTGCGACCATGCCCAGCGATGAAATCTGGTTGTACAGGTTGGTGAGCTGCAACGCGCTGAGATCGAGTTCGTCGGCGATCTCGTCGTCGGTGGGGGCTCGATGCAGCCTCGCCTCCAACTTGGCCATCGCCCGCTCGACCGATTTGGCCTTCGCCCTGACGGACCGGGGAACCCAATCGATCGACCGGAGCTCGTCCAGCACCGCTCCCTTGATACGAGAGATCGCGTACGTCTCGAACTTGAATCCCCGATCGGGATCGAACTTGGTGATGGCATCGATCAAGCCGAACATGCCGTAGCTCACGAGATCGGCCTGATCCACGTTCTGGGGCAGTCCGGCCGCCACCCGGCCCGCTACGTACTTCACGATCGGTGAGTAGAAGACGATCAGGCGATCCCGATCCGCCTGATTGGCGTCGGCCTTGTAACGGGCCCACACCTCTTCTGCTTGAGTTGGATTGTCGATGTGTGCTACGTCCGCCACGTTTCCCGCCAAGGTGTGAGTGCCGCCTGAGTCGTCGGTCGTCCTTCGTACCCACGCTCCGTCGGCACTCAACCACACTTCGTGAGGATTCAGCGCTAAGTTTTCGGGCGGCTCGCCACCGTCGTCGTTCAGCTCGATGTCGTCGGTGAGATCGATCTCCACCTCGGCGGTGGGCACGAAGCCCAACGCCTGGAGGTATCGGGCCCTGACCTGGAAGCTCACAGGGGGTCAAGCGTAGTGCTCCTCGCCACGGGAACGTCCGATCATCGATCCGTCGATATGGAGGTGTCCGCTTCTGGCCAGCCGCTGCGTCATCGCCAGCAGCGCGAGCGGCGCAAGATCGAACCGAGCCAACAGGTCGTCGAGATGCACCGGCCCGGCGCTGACCTCGTCGAGCAGCCGTGCGTCGATGTCGGCCATCGGCTCAGCACCGGCCTCCACCGTCGGGGCGGACCCCGTCGCCGGTGTTCCCTCCCGTGTCGCTGCCCGGGACTCGATCCCGACCATCTCCAGAATGTCTCGCCCTGTCCTGACCGGTGCGACACCGTCCATCAGCAACTCGTTGGTGCCCTCCGACGCAGCGCTCGCCACCGAACCGGGCACGACAGCGACGTCGATCCCCCGGGCTGCCGCCTCATCGACGGTGTGCAGCGCTCCGCCCCGGCGATGACTTTCCACGACGACGACGAGTTCGGACAGGCCGGCGATGAGCCGATTCCGGGCAGGGAACCTCCACCGGGTCGCTCGTTCGCCCATCGGGGTCTCGGAGATCAGGACTCCATCGTTGGCGATGTCGTGCCAGAGACGCCGATTCGGTGCGGGGTAGACCATGTCGAGCCCGCTGGCGACGACCCCGACGCAGCGGGACGATACGCCCGCACGTCGCGCCCCTTGGTGGGCGGCGGCGTCGATCCCCAACGCCAGGCCACTGACCACCGACACCCCCGCCTCGGTGAGCGTGCAACCGATCTCGTGCGCCACGGCCCGGCCGACGGCACTGCATCGCCGCGTACCCACCACGGCGATGCGTCGCGGCACGACGAGGAGATCGGGGTCGCCATGTACGAACAGCAGGATCGGTGGGTGAGGATCGAGCGAGAACGGCCACGCATCATGACCTGCGGCGAGGATCAGATGATCGCCACCGAGGTTTCTTGCCACGATGGCTTCGACGTCCTGCCGGCGCAGTCCATCGCGCCACTCGATGATCTGAGCCTGGCGAACTTCGGTGGCCGGAGCTGGCAATTCCGGGTGAAGCTGACCTCGCAGCAGACGATCCACCACCGCCTCGGGCTCGACGGTCCCCAGGAGCCACCGAGCCCGACTGACCCCCACGTTGGCCAGGGCGATGATGCGCAGCGCAGCGGTGAGGGAGTCCGTGGTCTCGGTCAGGTGGTGCAGTGGGCCAGGTTCAATCATGATGCGTGCTCGGAGGCCATGGACGACGGGAGCACCCGCACCCCGATCGCCGAGTCGAGCACCTCGGCATCGAGTTCACGCGGTCCACCGCTGAGGTCCGACAGCGTGCGGGCCACGAGTCGCACGCGGTGGACGCCACGACCGGTGAGATCGCCCCGGTCGAGCGATTCGAGCAGCCGGGCACGGCCCGACGCGGTGAGCGGAGCGAACTCATCGATCCGCTCGGGCGGAATATCGGCGTTGCAGCGCACGCCGCGATCGGCGGCCATCCGGCGAACGCCGGCCACCCTTGTTGCCACCTGGGCGGTGGTCTCTTCGTCTCCTCGACCGAGCAATAGGTGAGGGTCGGGGGGTTCGACCTGGATGCGCAGGTCGAATCGGTCCAGCAGCGGACCCGAGAGTCGGCGCAGATAGCGCGAGACCGCCGCAGAACCACAACGGCACGACCCAGCCGCCTTGAGGTACCCGCACGGACACGGATTGGTGGCGGCGACCAACTGGAACCTCGCCGGCATGATCCTCGGGCCGAGGAGACGGCTCACACGGATTCGACCCTCCTCGAGCGGCTGGCGAAGCGCCTCGAGTACGGCGACGTTGAACTCGCCGAGCTCGTCCAAGAAGAGGACTCCGCCGTGAGCCAGAGAGACTTCTCCGGGACGGGTCGAAGCGCCTCCGCCGCCGATCAGGGCCGCGGTTGAGGCGGAATGATGGGGGGCCCTGAACGGCGGCGACCGCACCAGCCCACCCGGCGGGAGGGGCAGACCGGCAGCGGAATGGATGCGGGTGGTGACGAGGGCGTCAGCATCGCAGAGATCGGGCAACAGCGAGCACAACCGGGAGGCGAGCATCGTCTTTCCGGCCCCGGGCGGCCCGATCAGAAGGAGATGGTGTCCGCCGGCGGCGGCAACCTCGACGGCGAAACGGGCCATCGGTTGACCCCGAACATCGGCGAACTCGAGCAACGAACGCTCAGCGACGTCGCCCTCGCGGGACTCGGCCAGGGCCGGAGCCGGACCATCCCCTGTACATGCGTGAACGAGCTCGGCCAGGCTGCCGATGAGACGAACCTCCCCCGGCCTCACCAGGGACACCTCCGCCCGACTGCCAACGGGAGCGAGGAACTGACCGCCCCCGGACGCGGCAGCGATGATGATCATCCCCGGTACCGGCTGGACGCTCCCGTCCAGACCCAACTCCCCAGCCATTCCGAGATCGGCGATCGAATGGGCCGGGAGCTGCTTGTCCGCAACCAGGACACCCGCAGCGATCGCCAGATCGAGTCCGGCTCCGTGCTTCTTGATGTGGCTCGGCGCCAGATTGAC
>JAHEJO010000121.1 GCA_024638805.1 Acidimicrobiales bacterium | reverse complement strand
ACGGGACCCTGAGGGCTGCTCACGACAGCCGAGTCGCTCACCAGCGCCTTGCTACCGTCGGTCTCCAGAACCGTCACCTGACGATCGACGGTGATCGGCACGTCGCGGATGAACAGATTGACCAAATCGTTCGTGGCCAATGCATCGGCGTTCAGCAGGACACCCATCGTGCCCTCGTAGACGCGAGCCTCGTCGACGTCGTCAGGGAACTGCTTCACCCCCGGGATGATCAAGAACTGGAGCACCAATCCTGCAATCAGCAGAATGACACCCAATCCAAGGCCCAATGTTCCGAGACGTTTCATTTGTTCCTCCCCGTGCTCGAGTGAGCGTCGTGGCGAGTCCACGATCTCATCAGCGTGCCGGGAGGATACCACGGGCTGCTAGGGCCCTTCGTCCTGAAGAAAGCGATGGAACCGAGGTGGGCACATTGGCTGCTGCCAACCGCTCTGAGTAGTGTCGATGCCATGGCCGAGCACGGACCGCCTCGCACATGCGACCCACCATGAACCTCCGGCAAACGGACGACAACCTACCCAGGGACGATCCTCCCCCATCCGGTCATGGCGGTGTGATTCTCGGCAGAATCCTGACCCCTGTCGCCGCAACGTTGTCGGCGCCGTGACGGTCTGGTGCCGCCGAAACCGATGTTCCATCCGGGTCGCGATGTGAACGACCCCGGCACCTGCCCTCGCCCGGTCCGGCGGTTGTTGTGACCTCGGCCGTGGTCGTCGGGAGCGGACCGAATGGGCTGGCCGCAGCAGCAACGCTGGCGATCGGCGGGCTCGACGTAACCGTGCTCGAAGCAGCGCCAACCATCGGTGGCGGAACCAGAACCACCGAACTCACGATCCCCGGTTTGCTCCACGACGAGTGTTCGGGATTTCACCCCCTCGGCGTCGATACGCCTTTGAGTCGACATGTGGATCTCGGCGCCAGGGGCCTGCGGTGGTGTTGGCCCGAGGTGCAGTACACCAGTCCCCTGGATGAGAATGGACGGGGCGGGACTGCGGTGCGATCGTGCCGGTCGACCGCTGCCGGGCTGGGGGACGATGAGGCTTCTTGGTCTCGGCTCTTCGGGCGTCTCGACACAGGTTTTGCCGACATCACCGAGGACTTCCTCCGTCCTCTGCTCCGCATGCCGAGGCATCCGTTCAAGCTCGCCCAATTCGGCGTGCCCGCTGCGTTGCCCACACGATGGATCGCCCGGTCCTTTGACACGCCCGAGGCTCGGACGTTGTGGGCCGGTGTCGCCGCCCACGCGTTCAGACCGTTCGGCGCTGCGTTCTCCTCGGCGATCGGGGTTGCACTCGCCACCGCCGCTCACACCTACGGCTGGCCGGTCGCCGAAGGAGGCTCACGAGCCATCTCCGATGCGCTCGCTGCCGAGGTGAGGGATCGTGGGGGCAAGATCGAGGTTGGGATCACCGTCACCTCGCTCGACCAGATCGGTCCGGCGGACGTCGTGATGCTCGACACCTCCCCGGCAGCTGCGTTGACGATCCTCGGTGATCGTGTGCCGGCGAGGGTCGCACGGGCGTATCGGAGGTTCCGATACGGGCCCGGCGCATTCAAGGTGGATTTCGCCGTCCACGAGGGGGTGCCCTGGTTGCACGAGCCGTCGCGCCGGGCCGGCACCGTTCACGTGGGTGGATCCTACGAGGAGGTCGCCAGCGCCGAAGCGGCGATCAACGACGGCCGCATGCCGGAGCGGCCGTTCGTGCTCGTGGGTCAGCAATACCTGACCGATCCACAGCGCTCGGAAGGAAGGCTCCATCCCGTCTACAGCTACGCCCACGTTCCGGCCGGCTACACCGGCGACGCTACCGGAGCAATCATCACCCAGATCGAACGATTCGCTCCCGGGTTCAGCGACCGAGTCGAAGCGACACATGTGAGGACGACAACCGAGCTGAGCCGCTACAACGCCAACTACGTCGGCGGTGACATCGTGAGCGGTTCCAACGACCTCCGCCAGCTGCTGTTTCGTCCTCGATTGGCGATCGATCCGTATGCAACCGGGGTGGACGGGATCTACCTGTGCTCGGCGGCCACGCCCCCCGGCGCCGGCGCCCATGGGATGTGCGGCTTCAATGCCGCCCGGGCTGCATTGACCGCGATGGGCCGGACCCAAAGCTCACGGCACTGAGGTGTCACGACGACGACATGGAGTCGTCCATCTCTTCCACGCCGCCATCGATCATCCGGACCTCGGCTTGGAAGGTGATTGATTCTCCGGTTTCGAACTCGAGGGTCACCTCGACCGGATCGGGGTAGGAGGCCGGATCGATTCCGAGCATCATGATGTGGGGACCACCGGGTTCGAACGTGAACGTGTCGCCGGATCGGACGACGAAGCCGTCCGGAACTTCCTGCATGGACATCGCGCCATTGTCGTCCATGAGCGTCTCGTGGAGTTCGACGGTTCCGGTTGCCGGGCTCGAGGCGCTGACGACACGGACATCGTCGTCGGTCTGGTTGGCCACGACGCCGTAGACCGCTGTGTTGGTCTGGGTTTCTGCGGGCTGCCGAGACCAGGGGTCCGTGATCGAGATCTGGGCCGAGGTCGCACCCGCACCGGCGTCCGAATCGGCTGATCCACAGGAGACGGCGAACGATGAGACACCCGCCGCAAACGCCAACGCCAGCGCGGAGGTTCTCCGAGGTTTCATTCCACGAGTGTGTCGCCAGAATGGTCCAGCCCAACCGAGACGGTTGTCACCGGATTGACCTAACCGACGAGGTCCGGTGAGGCGTGGCTAGGTCGTGATACGTACGTTCAGGGCTTCGTCGCCCTTGCGGCCGGGGCCGATCTCGAACTCGACCTGCTGGCCTTCCTCGAGGTTTCGGTAACCCGATCCGTCGATGTTTGAGTAGTGCACGAAAACATCATCGCCATCAGGGCGAGAGATGAACCCGTAGCCCTTCTCGGTGTGAAAGAACTTGACGGTTCCGGTGGGCATAGTGGGTATTCCTTACATTTGCGTCACAATCCGGCGGACACCGAATCGACACATAATAGTGCCCGGGGCGTGCCAGGTCACGCAGGAAGCACGCCGTCACCGAAGCGGGCGACGGCGTCCGTGCCGTCACCGTCGGGGATCCTGTCGACCCGCTGGAACCGGTCGGCCACCATGTTCGCAAACCGGTGCAGAGGTTCTTCGAATCGGACGGAGAATCGGCCCTCGGTGAAGCCGCCATGGCCGATACCACGCTGGGCCCGCTCACAGATGTCGATGTCCTCGTTGTTGATCAGCACCCAGAATTCGCGCGTGACGGAGAATGCGTCATCGTCGATCTCGCCGGCCGACGGAGGGAGCAACCAGCTGCAACGTTCCCGGGTGAGTTCTGCGGTGATCGGCTCCAACTGGATCACGAAGGCGTGATTCGGAAGGATACTCAGCAGAACGTTGGGAAAAAGGGCCAGGAAACGCCCGCTCATCGCATCCATTCGGGACAGGCCGGGCGACTGCGGCATCGCCAACCAGTCCCCGCGGTCGTCGCCGGATACTGGCACGGTGGTTTGACCGCAGTACATTCCCGGGCCCTGCCAGCGGTAATGATCCCTGACCCGAGACACCTTTGCCAGCTCGGGGTGGACCCAGGTGAGGTGGTAATACTCCTGGAAGTTCTCGCTCAACAACTTCCAGTTGGCCGCGATGTCGAACGTGTTGGACGCCCGTACCGTCCAGCCACCCAGACCGTAACCGGCGAGCCGGCTGCCGAGATCGCCGAACCATTCGGCGAGCGATCCGGTCGTGGGGTCGAGGCAGGCGAACACCAGACCGCCGAAGGTGTCGACCCGGATCTCCTTCAACGGGTGGTCGGCAGGGTCGAAATCGCTGACGGGGACGTCGGTGAAGCGCGGTGTTGCGACGAGCGTTCCGTCGAGGCCATACCCCCAGCGGTGGTAGGGGCACCGGATCATCGAGAGCCCGGAGGCGTCACACTCCAGGAGTTCGGTTCCCCGGTGACGGCAGGCATTGTGAAATCCCCTGAGCACTCCGTCACCGGATCGTGTCAGCAGGACCGAGCGAGAGCCGACCCGCCGAACGAGCACCCGGCCCGGCTCAGCGAGTTCATCGGCGCATGCCACGCCCACCCACGAGGTGTCGAAGATCGCTGATTGTTCAGCGTCGAAGAATGTCGGTGAGGTGTAGACCTCCGACGGCATCGTCGACGCTGCCTCGACAGGCCGGCGTACGCCCTGCCAGAAACCATCGGTCGAGAAGTCCGCAACGGTCATCGCGCCTGATTGTGCCCGACCCCCTCGGGACTGTCCAGCGACCGGTCGCCCACGGCTCCCAGCTACCCGCCTACCTGAACCGCGACGGCTGCGAAAACATAGAAGACGAACGCGGCGCCGTACACCAGCGTGAAGATGATCCCGATCACCCGTGCGGCGTTGGCCGTGCCGCGATTGGTGGGATCCCGGCGTCCTGCCTCGATGCCGTTCAGTTCCTGCTGGCCGAAGTACCAGCCGACCGGGGCGAGGACACCACAGCAGACGATGCCCAGGATGGACAGAACCAGCGCGGTGGTGGCCTGGCTGGTCTCTGCGAAACCGCTGACCATGCCGTACCCGGCGGGAGGGACGCCGGTTCCCGGCGTTGCCTCCACCGACTGAGGGCCGCCCTGCCACTGGTACCCGTCCCAGTATCGGTGTGTCCCCGGCGGATCGCCCTGGGCGTAGTACCAACCCGGAGGTTGCGACGATGACTGGTCCGACACGTGACTCCCCGATCGACTAGGACAACCAGATGCTATTGGGTCGACACCCATGATTCAGGGACCGAACTACGATCGACGACCATGGTCCCTGTCGCAGTCCCATTTCGGGCGAGGACGGCCCGCCTCGTCGTCGGTGGGCTCTTCGCCGCCGTCGGCGTGGCGACCCTGGCGGGAGCCGATGATGGACCGACGTTGTGTGTGTTTCGCCGATGCACAGGCGGCTATTGTCCCGGTTGCGGCGCCAGTCGATCAGCGGCGGCGCTGCTGCGCGGTGACCTGGGTCGAGCGTGGCACCATCATCCCTGGGTCGTCCTGGCGGTGGCCCAGGTGATCGCTTTCTCGTTGCTCGCACTCCTCGGAGTCGGCGTTGCCCGGGAGCGACTCCTGCGACCGCTGCTCATCGCGAACCTGGTTCTAGGCGTGATGATTTGGCTGGTGCGTCTGGTCATGGGCTTCGTGCCGGTTCCGTTCGGTTGAGGGAATGATGGACGAGCTGTTCGTGTACGGCACCCTTCGGTTCGGCGATGTCCGCTGGTGTTTCCTCGAGCCGTTCGTCAGCGACGGCGGTCACCCGGACCTGGTTGCCGGCGCCCTCTACGACACTGGAAACGGGTACCCGGCCGCCCGATTCGACCAGCCCGGCACGATCATCGGACACCGGTATCGGCTGCTCGCCCACCGCCGCCGAGAGGCGCTCGAGGTGCTGGATGAGATCGAAGGATCGGTCGAGGGTCTCTATGAACGGATCGAGGTCGTCACCGTCACGGGTGTGCCGGCCTGGTCCTACCAATACGGCGGCGAACTGGACCTCCCGCTCATCGCATCAGGCGACTGGTTCGAGTTCATCGGCGGGTAGCTGGTCGCTCCGGCGACATCGCCGATGATGTGGTTCATGTCTCGCCACCGCCTGGCACGGGTCGGCGTGTCATAGCCTCGGTAGGTGACTTGCGCATTCGCCGACTTCGACCTGCCGCCCGATGCTGTGCGGGCGCTCACGGCGATGCGCATCACCGTCCCCACCCCCATTCAGGCCGCGGTCATACCCGACGCGCTACGGGGACTCGATGTCCTGGGCAAAGCTCCGACCGGGTCGGGCAAGACACTCGCATTCGGGTTACCGCTGCTCGCACTGGTCGGCGACGCCCAACCCAGACGCCCTCGGGCGTTGGTCCTCGCTCCGACCCGCGAGCTCGCCGAACAGATCAAGCGTGACCTTCTGCCCGTTGCCGTCGCTGTCGATCGGAGGCTCGTGGCGATCTACGGTGGGGTCGGCATGGGCCCTCAGGTCACGGCGCTCCGCAACGGAGCCGATGTTGTCATCGCCACTCCGGGTCGACTGCTCGACCTGATCGATCAGGGCGAGGTCTCCCTCGACAGAGTGGATCGAGCCGTGATCGACGAGGCCGACCGGATGGCCGACATGGGATTTCTCCCGGATGTGAAGTTGATTCTCGACATGACCGGCCCGAAACGCCAGACGTTGCTCTTCTCCGCCACGCTGGACAGCGCCGTCGCCATCCTCACCAAGCAGTACCAGCACAATCCGACGAGGCACAGCGTCGGCGGCGACGAACCCGACATCACCCAGATGTCCCATCGTTTCGTTCGGGTGGAAAGAAGCGGCAAAGTCGCCATGGCCGCCGACGTGATCGATGATCACGGCTCGACCATGGTCTTCTGCCGCACCCGGCACGGCGTCGACCGGGTGTGCAGGCAGCTCAAGCGGATGGGGGTGAAAGCGGCCTGGATCCACGGCGGACGCTCCCAGAATCAGCGAGATGCGGCCCTTGCCGCGTTCGTCGACGGTAGAGCTCGCGCCCTCATCGCCACCGATGTGGCGGCGCGGGGAATTCACGTCGACGACGTGGCATGCGTGCTTCACTACGATCCGCCGGCCGACGCCAAGGACTATGTCCACCGTTCGGGCCGCACCGCCCGCGCCGGATCGACCGGCGACGTGATCAGCTTCGTCACCGACGATCAGGTGGACAAGATCCTCGTTCTCCAACGACAGGTCGGTCTCTCTTCGGCCATCGAAACGATGAGCAAGGCGTCGAACCGCTCCGGTGCGGTACCCGTCAGCGACGCCGACCTTGGCCTGGCGGCCCGGAGCAATCGGGCCGGACAGAGCCCTCGCCGGTCACGTTCAGCAGACGAGCGCCAGCGTCCCATCGGCCGTTCCAACCGTTCCACTGGTCCGTCGAAGACCAAGGGCTCGCGAGGAAGCCGGCGCTCGAAGCGACCGGTGAACTCGACCGAATCGGACGCCAGCGAATGGTCGTCGTCTCGGGTTGGACGTCCCGACGAAGCCGGCAAGCGAACGACGGACGAAAGCCGCTCGGGCGCCGATCGGCGGGGACAGAAGCGGCGCTCGAGCCGTCCCCCCACCAGAGGTGGAAAGCCGGGCTCGCCGCGACGGGGCAAAGCGGCGTCCGCCGATCCCAAACGGACCTCGAAACGTTCAGGTAAGCCGAGGCCGAGAAACAAAGGTGGCGGCCACGGCCGGTAGGCCGGCTGCGCCCTCCATGCGGCACCGTTCGGTGCGACCGAACTAGTGTGGTCCAAATGCCTTCGGCCCCACCTACGACCAACGAGGTGGCCGACCTCTTCGATCGTTGGATCGTCGAGAAACGGGCCCGCTCGTCGCGCGGCCTCTCGAATCGATCCGAGGCGGGATACCGAACCGACATCGGCACCTTCGCCAGACGGGTGGCCGACGCCCACGGCCGGCCCGCTCCTGAGTCCGTGGAGAAGGGGGTCACCCTGGTGCACTTGTCCCGGGTCACGGTCGCCGACTTCACCGAGGACAATCTGCTCCGGGTGATGTCCGACCTGGTCGCCGAAGGCTACCGAAACGCATCGCGGGCCAGGATGCTCTCCGCCCTTCGGGGTTTCTGCGGTTGGCTGGTCCAGAACCACTATCTGGATCGTGACCCGACCCTGGGGTTCGAGACACCGACCAAGGAAAAGGGGCTACCCGTTGCCCTGACCAGCGACGAACTCGACCGGGTCCTCCAGGCGGTCACCAGGTCGGTTGCGAGATCGAGGGTGCTCTGGCCCACCCGGGATGTCGCCATGCTGGCGGTCCTGGCAGGTTGCGGGGTTCGGGCGTCCGAGCTGATCGGCATCCGCGTCGGCGATTTCGGTTGGGAAGACCCTCCCCGACTGCGTGTCACGGGCAAGGGGAACAAGACCAGGAGTCTTCCGGTGAGCACCGAGGTGCTTCACGTCGTCGACGAGTATCTGACCGAACGGGAGGCGGCGGAGGGACCGTTGCGAGCCGATGCGACCGTCTTCGTCCGCCGGACCAAGGGAGCCAAGCCGTTCACGGTCAGTTCGCTGGACTACGTCGTCGAACAGTGGCTCCGATCGGCCGGCATCGCTCCCCCGGATCAGGAAAAGGCCCATCTGTTCCGTCATACGTATGCTGTGGGAGTGCTCGACAACGGCGGCACGATCGCAGAACTCCAGGCGCTGATGGGACACGAGTCGATCGCAACCACGTCGATCTACCTTCGGATGAGCGCCGATGGCCTGCATCACACCGCAGCGGCCACGCCGATGCACCGGCTGCTCACCTCCAGATCCGAGCGGTGAGAGTCGATGATTCGGACACGACCGCGACAGCCGGTCTCGACGCATCGCCGAAAGGAGCCATCGAGGTTGATGAGGACCGTACTGCTTGCGGCCGCGTCGACCGTGCTGGTGCTCATCGGCGTGGTGCCCCCCTCCGCTGCAGATTCGGAGTCGGCTCACCGCCCCGACAACGCCGTCGACAAGGACGTGGCCGAACGGTACGTCGTCCGCTACGCGGACGCCACAACGCTCGAAGAACTCCAGTTCGCCTCCGATTTCAGAGCCGAGCACGCCGAGATTCTTCGCTTGTACAGGGCATTCTTCAATCGTGAAGCGGACCTCGCCGGGGCGAAGTACTGGCTGACGACCTGGGACCAGGACGGGCGTTCGGACAAGTTGGGGCATTACGCCGGGTACTTCACGACCCAGCAGGAGTACAAGAACATTTATGGCGGCAGCACCGACGAGGAGTTCCTCAACCGTGTGTACGCCAACATGCTCGGGCGCGCCCCGGACCCGGCGGGCTTCGAGTACTGGCTCTCCAAGCTCCAGGGAACGCATCCGGACACGCCGGGCAAGACACTGTCCCGGGGTGCTGCGATGCGTTGGATCACCCAGGATGTCGAGTTCACCGCCCGGTACCCGTACGGTCATCAAGACCGCAGCGATCATCCGTCCGATCAGGCGGAGTGCTCGAC
>JAHEJO010000120.1 GCA_024638805.1 Acidimicrobiales bacterium | reverse complement strand
CCGTCGAAACCGACGTGGGACAACGCGAGAAGACGCAGATCAGCCGGTCCGACCGGGCAGCCCGGTTGCCACGAAGCTCCAAGACCCTCGGTGGTCACCGGCACCGACCGTGCCTCGAACGGAGCCAGCTCCGGCATCCGCAGACCGGTGCGCTCGATGAACTCTTCCGATTCGCTGAACCACATCACGATGTGGGCTCTCGGCGCCCCCGTCGTCAGGACCTCACGCCAGTAGCGGATGCCGGCCTCGTCGGGTTCGCGTCCGAGGACGTTGCGGTACACCTGCTCGAGGAAGCGGAGATCACCCGCTTGGCCGCGGGGGACGCCGAACCGCCGCTCGAACTCCTCGCTCACGGCGAACGAATCGGCGACGGTGGCGGTTGACGTCCCGGTGCTGAGTTTGGCGTACCAGTAGGCCATCCCTGCTGGATCCGGGTCCCTGTCGAGCACGGCGCGGTAGAAACGGGTCAGCCGGATCTCGATCGGGGTGGTGGTCCCGATCTCCCCGGGCTCGAGCGCTGTCTGGGCTGACGCCGGGATCGCGCCGAGCGTCGTCACGAGGAGCGAGAGCAGGATCATGACTCGACGCACAACCCCCTTTCGGCCCACAGGGTGCCCATCCTAAGGTTCCCGGCAACTTTCGATGCCCCACGACGGTGTCCCGGCAGAGATGCGGTGGCCGGTCAGAGACCGATCCGCTGTGCGAGCTGCTCGCGATGGTAGGCGGGATCGCCGAACATGAGCTCGGAACTCTTGGCTCGTTTGAAGTAGAGATGGGCCGGGTGTTCCCAGGTGAAGCCGATGCCGCCATGGATTTGGATGTTCTCGGCGGCGGCATGGAAGTAGGCGTCGGAGCAGTAGGCCTTGGCCATGCTGGCCACCGAAGGAAGCTCGTCGTTCATCTCGCTGGCGCACCACATGCCGTAGTAGGCCGCACTCCTGGCGCTCTCGACCTCCACGAGCATGTCGGCACACTTGTGCTTGATCGCCTGGAACGAACCGATCGGCCGTCCGAACTGCACGCGGTCCTTCGCGTATTGGGTGGCCATCTCCAAGACGAATTGGGCCCCGCCGACCTGTTCGGCGGCCAACGCCACGGCGGCGAGATCGAGGACCGTCTCCAGGACGTCCCAACCCTGTCCGTCGGTGCCGATCGGCGTGGCGGGAGCGTTGTCCAGGACGATCTTGGCCTGCTTGCGGGTCTGGTCCATCGTTGCCAGCACCTCGGCGCTGACCCCGGGTCCTCGCCCGTCGACCGCAAATAGACCGACCCCGGCGGAGGTTTGGGCCGCAACGATCAGCAGCTCAGCGGTGTGGCCGTCGATGACGAAACTCTTCGTGCCCGAGATGGAGCTTCGGTCCGACGTCGCCTCGATTCCGGAGGCGTCCCATTTGCCGTTCGGTTCGGTGTAGGCGAGCGTGGCGATCGTTTCGCCGGTGGCGATGCCGGGCAGATGGGTCTCCTGGGCCTGTTCGTCTCCCGAGTGGATCAGCGCCAGCGTGGCCAGGGTGGTCGCAAAGAACGGAGCGCACAGGAGCGCTCGTCCCATTTCCTCCAGAACGATGCCGAGCTCGACAAACGTGTAGCCCTGGCCGCCGTGTTCCTCGGGAATGATCAGCCCAGGCAGGCTCATCTGCTCGCTCATCTGCTGCCACACCGCCGGGTCGTACCCGGCCTCGGTCTCCATCAGTTCGCGCACGGTCTTCTCCGACGACTTGTCGGTGAGGAAGGCCCGCACGAACTCCCGCAGCTGGTCCTGTTCGTCGGTGAAGGCAAAGTTCATGGGCATGGAATACCACGGCGGGCGACTCACCCGCCAGCCGTCAGGTGTACACATGCGTACACCTGTTCTACGGTGGTGGCTCGTGCACAGTGATCCCTACCGCCGGATCGGCATGCGTGAACTGCGTCGATCGCTGGCGCACGTCGTCGGAGCTGCCGTCGCGGGAGAGAGGATAACGATCACCGTTCGAGGTAACCCGGCGGCCGTGATCGGTCCCACCGAACCACCCTCGATCGGACCGTCCCTGGAGACGTTGGCCGCCGCCGGGCTGATCGAGCCGCCACGACGCCCAGATCGGCCGCCCACTCCTGCACCCGTGGCGCTTCCCGCCGATGTCACGCTCGAGCGGGTGCTCGATCGCATCCGAGGCAGACGGTGAACGAGGGCCTGCTCTATTTGGACACGACGGCGCTGTTGCGCCGGTACGTTGCAGCCTCGGACCGGGGCCTGGTGGTCGATGCGATGGAGACGGCAGGGTCGTGGGCGGCATCGACCTTGACTCGAACCGAGATCCTGCTCGCGTTCCACGGTCTCGCCGTGTCACCGGTTCGCCTGTCGGACATGTGGACCCTGGTGCGCGGCGAGTGGGACGCGGTCTGGGAGATCCCCGTCGACCAGCGCTGCATGAGCGCCGCGGTCGACATCGGTGGCCGGTTCGGCCTCGGGACGATCGATGCGATGCAGCTGGCGTGCGCGTCGCGCCTACCGCTTCCGGCGGCCTTCTGCACGTTCGAGCGACAGCAGATTCCGGCCGCCATCGAACTCGGATTCGAGGTGATCAGTCCGTTCGGCTGAGCGTCGCGGACCTCTTGCCTCGTCGTCAGAGTTGGTTGTGGCGGTCGAGCCATCCGAGCAGCATGGCCAAAGCTCGAGGATCGTGCCGGAGGAGGTGGCCGGCGCCGGAGATGATCCGCAGGTCGGCACCTCCGTGCGCGTCGGCGACCGCCCGAGCGTCGAGGGTCGGCACCAGATCATCTTCGGACCCGTGCAGAACCAGCAGCGGTCGATTCGAAAACCTCCGCGCTGCCTCGACAGCACGGATCTCCTGTAGCTCGTTGCGCCAGGCTCTGCGGTCCTGGGGGAACGACGGGTCCTTGATGGCAGCCACCTTCCGGCCGTGCACGATCAGCTGATCGGGGCGGTTGGCCCAGTCATCGAAATCGGCCGGGGTCGCCACGACCGCCGCTCCCCGCACCGTCCTGGATGCGGCTGCCGCGGTGAGTCCAACCGCTCCTCCGGTCCCGAACCCGACGATCCATACCGGCGAGCCGGCGAAGTTCTCCTCGGTGTATTTGACGGCGGCGCCCACGTCGGCAACCCACCCAGCCAGGCTGAAGTCACCTTCGCTGGTGCCGCAGCCGCGCATCTGTGGGCAGATCGCTCGCCATCCCATCGTTGTCGCCATACGATCACCGAGTTCGGGCAGATCGGCGCCGATCCTCGACGCACGGACGGTGCCCGACGGGAAGCCGTGCACGAGGACGGCGACCGGTGGGGTGCCCTGCACTCGCACCGGATGGGACAGAGCAGCGGCGATCCGCACCGGTGAGGTGAAACCACCACTTGGCACCGTCCTGGAAAGAAGTTCGACTGTCTCAGCCAGCGCCGGGTCCTCGATAGAGGCGAAAACCGCGGTTGCGGGCTTCGGCGAGAGTATCGGGTCCGAACGAAAGGAAGGTCCCGGCCTCCAGGAGCTCGTCCATGATCGACTCGTCGGTCAGCAGATCGACGTCGTAGACGACGAGATTGCGTTTGTCGCCGATGTAACGGTGGTGGGCGAAGTTGCTCGGTCGTTCCATGTGTCACCAATCGTAGGCCGCTGCGTCATCGATGGTCCGGGTTGTGGTCTGCGGAGAGGGCGGAAGGCCCTTCTCCGGGCTCGAGGAGGCCCAGCTGAGCGAGATCGGTGTGTACGATCTCGGGCCGGTCGATGTGAACTGCACCCATGAATTGGAAATAGGCCAGGTGGGCATCGAGAACCTGGCGGGCATGCTCGACCGAGATCGGCAGGCGCGTGATCGCAGCCCGCTCCATCACATACGCCAGTGCGTCGTCGTCGTTGAACACGATCGGTCCCTCGGGATCACCCTCCGGGGTGAAGTGGTAGGCCTGGATCCACTCGAGGTGGAGCCGCAGCATTCGTCGGAGATCGTCGTAGGAAAGGGTGGCGGTGACCTCGTCGGGCAGGGCCTCGGCGCAGAAGTCGATGCTCTCCTGTACGTCGTAGACGATCTGTTTGGGCATTCTCGCCGTCTTCGCCACGCCGCCCCCCACCGCGACCAGAGCGATCCCCACCACGAGCACCGCTCCGAGTCCCAGGATCAGATATTCCATCGCCCCGACGATACCGGCGGGAGGCCGCGCCGATCATGCTCTGAGCGTGTACCGGGGCGAACGGGTCGCCGCCAACAGTTCGGGGCGGGGCCCGAAGGCGCCCGCCCCAAATCACGTTGCTATCCTCGCCACTTCACGTTGAGCGGGCGGGACACACCCGGCAAAGTGGTGAGGGGTGGCCGGCGGGGTTTCCGCCAGCGGTTAGCTGTCCGGCTAGCGGCCAGCCACCTCCAAGGTCCCATCAACTATGTGAATCTGGACCACCTCCTTCCTCTTGGTGACCACCACCGTAGAACATCGGCGGCACCGGTGGCGACCAGCGGTGGTCGAATATCCGAGTGCGAGGTTCAGATCGTGAACGGGCCGGTCGGTACACGATTGCCGCACACCTTTCTACAACGACTTCGCTGACCTGTATGGCCGGGACGCTGCGATCGACGCGCCGCCGCCACTCGCCACCGAAACCGACGACGAACCGACCTGCCGCCTCCTCCGATGCATCGGAGGGCGTGACCGGCGACGAAACCCGCAGCCCACTCCCATGCTCGGGGGGTCGCCTCGAGCCGGCCACACCTAGCCACGGGCTCCTCGGTGTGCAGGCCACGTGGTCCGCAGCCGCTCGACGCTGGGCAGCTACGATCGTACATATGTTCGTCATGGGGGTCGATCCCGGTCTGACACGGTGCGGTTTCGCCGTCCTCCGGCCAGGACCGGGTCGCACGGTCACACCGGTCGCGATGGGTGTGATCCGCACCGGCCCGTCGATGCAGGCTGCGTATCGTCTGGCCGAGCTGCAGAGCGAGATCAAAGAACTCCTCGGCGAGTTCGGACCGACGATCGTCGCGGTCGAACGCGTCTTTCTCCAGAACAACGCCAGAACGGGAATCCGCGTTGCGCAAGCGGCGGGTGTGGTCATCACCGAGGCGGCGGCCCTCGGCTGTCACGTTCGGGAGTATTCTCCGAACGAGGTGAAATCGGCGGTTGCGGGCGATGGCCGGGCTGACAAGGAGATGGTTCAGACGATGGTGCAACAGCTTCTGGGACTGTCGGTCCGACCCACCCCCGCCGACGTGGCGGACGCGGCAGCCGTGGCGCTGTGCCATCTGGCCTTCGACCCGACCGGCGCCCTGCTCGGTCAGCGAGAACAGGCGGACCACGCGATAACGGGCGTGCTGTCGTGATCTCGTCGCTGCGGGGACGGGTCACCCACATCGATCGAGGCCGCGGCGAGGTGGTGATCGAGCTCGGCACGGGGGTTGGATACCGGGTGCTGGTCAATGCTCGCACGATCAGCCAGATCGACATGGCTGACGAGACCCGCCTGTTCACCCACCACCAGTTCATCCGCGACGGAGATCAGAAGCTGATCGGATTCCTCACGCGCGATGAGGTCGTCACACTCGAGACGCTGGTCGCTACACCGAAGGTCGGCCCGGCCCTGGCCCTGTCGATTCTCAACACCTACGGCCCCAGCGAGCTGGCCCTGATCGTCAGCGGCGATGACGTTGCTGCGCTGTGCGGGGTCAGCGGAGTGGGACGCACGACCGCACAGCGTCTCCTCGTCGAGATGAAGGACAAGCTCGTCGTCGATCTGACCAATCCCGACGCGGTGCGCATCGCCTCTCCCGACACCGAGTCTCTCACCGACACCGCAGCTGATGTCGCCGATGCGCTGTTGGCGCTCGGTTACACGGTTGCGGCGGCCAGGGGTGCGGTCAGCCGGCTTCCCGACGACCTGATCGAACAAGGAGACACGGGCCTGCTGCTCAAGGAAGCCCTGCGGCACATGGAGCCGAGTTTCTGATGGTGCGAGACAACTTCCTACTATCGACTGTGGCCGCCGATGCCGACGAGGCCGACGAGACCGAGAACGACACCGGACTGCGCCCACAGTCTCTCGACGAGTTCGTCGGTCAGGCAGCGCTCAAGGAGCGTCTGAGCATCATTCTCGAAGCTGCCAGGGCCAGGAACGAGCCGGCTGATCACCTCCTCTTCGCCGGACCACCCGGCCTCGGCAAGACCACGTTGGCGGTGATCGTCGCCAACGAACTCGAGGCCGAGATTCAGATCACCAGCGGAACGGCACTCGTCAAGCCGGGTGACGTGGCCGCAATTCTGTCCAAAGTGCAGCGCGGCGATGTTCTCTTCGTCGACGAGATCCACCGAATCCCCACCCAGGTCGAGGAGGTCCTGTATCCGGCGATGGAAGACCTCCAGATCGATGTCGTGATCGGTCAGGGTCCGGCCGCACGGTCGATCCGAATGCCGGTGGAACCGTTCACCCTGATCGGCGCAACGACCCGGGCAGGTCTGATCACCGGGCCGCTCCGGGATCGGTTCGGCGATCATTTCCGTCTCGATTTCTACTCGACCGAGGACCTGCAGGCGATCATCGAACGAACTGCCGGGATCCTCGATGTCACCGTCGACAGCGCCGCTGCTCGGGAGATCGCGGCCCGAAGTCGTCGGACGCCGCGCATCGCCAACCGCCTGCTCCGCCGAGTGCGCGACTGGGCCGAGGTGCGGGGCAATGGAGTCGTCGATCTCCCGGCCGCCATGGAGGGCCTCAGGATGAACCAGATCGACGAGGGTGGCCTCGACAAGACCGACCTGCTGCTGCTCGAATCGATATGCACGAAGTTCGGCGGTGGACCCGTGGGTCTGTCGAATCTGGCAATCTCGGTCAGCGAACCCAAGGACACCGTCGAAGATGTGATCGAGCCGTTCCTCATCCAGCAAGGTTTACTCGTGCGGACTCCCGGCGGGCGAGTCGCCACCGCCAAAGCGTGGGCCCACCTCGGCCTGAGCGCCCCCGAGGCCCCCGGCGCTGACGCCACGCTGTTCGGCTGACGATGGCGGGCACATCCGGCGGCAACACCGACGTCGATTGGTACGTCTACCCGCTCCAGTCCGGTCAGATCGCTCAGATACCCGCCGATCCTCGAGACGCCGCCCGGCTTCTCGACGCCAGGGATCCGCACTCACCTCTGCATCGAAGGGTTCGAGAGCTGCCAGCGTTGCTCGAGCCGGGCGATCTCGTCGTCGTGAACAACACCAGGGTTCGTGCCGCCCGTCTACAGCTGCACAAGACCACCGGCGGCGCAGCCGAGGTTCTTCTGCTGTCACCAACGGGTGACCCGGCGATCTGGACCGCGCTGGTCAAACCGGGCAAACGCCTGCCCATCGGCTCGATCCTCATGGCTGGGGACCGGCCGATGATCGAGATCGTGGCTGTGGAGTCCGACGGCCAACGTCGGGTCCGGATCCTCGACGACGAGGCCGTGCACATCCACGGATCACTGCCCCTGCCTCCGTACATCAACATCGCTCCCGAAGATCCCCAGCGTTATCAGACCGTCTATGCACGCCGGCCGGGATCGGTGGCGGCGCCCACGGCGGGTCTCCACCTCACCGAGCGACTGCTCCTCGATCTCGATGCGGGCGGTATCGGTCTCGCCACGATCGACCTTGAGGTCGGGCTCGGGACGTTCGCACCGATGACGACCCGCCATCTCGATGAACACCGAATGCATTCCGAACGCTACGAGGTCTCGCCGGCGGTCTGGGACCAGGTTCGTTCGGCCCGCCGGGTTGTCGCAGTCGGTACCACCGTCGTACGAACTCTGGAAACCGTGGCCCACACCGGCGAGCTGGTGGGCGACACCGACATCTTCATCAGCCCCGGGTTCGACTGGCAGGTGACCGACCTGCTCCTGACCAACTTCCACATGCCCCGGTCCACCCTTCTCGTTCTCGTCGAGGCGTTCGTTGGGCCGGTTTGGAGGCAGCTCTATGAGCTGGCGCTCACACAGGGCTACGGGGTCGGTTCCTTTGGTGACTCGATGCTGATGGAGCGAGCAGACTTACCCAATGGATAAGGTTCGTCACCGTGAGCGGTCGATCACCACATGTGGCTTCCGATATCGCACCCTTCTCACATCGACCGGTGACCCGTCTCCGGGCCCGACTCGGCAAAGCGGTCGTGGTCGCCCTCACGGTGATCGGTGCGGTGTGCGCCGTGATCTCGCCGGAACCGGCCGGCGCGGCGGTCAACCCCAATGACCCGATCGAATCGACGATCTGCGGGAGCGCTGGTCATGCGATCGTGCGGCTCTACCGGGCGTACTTCGATCGGGTGCCCGACGAGGCCGGACTGCGCTACTGGGGCGAGGTCTACCTGAAGCACCAGAGCCTGACCAGGATCGGTGCGTGGATGTCCGATTCGCCCGAGTTCAAGGCCCGCTGGAATGGCGTCGGCGACCGCGACTTCATCGAACAGCTGCTCTACAACAACCTGCTGCAGCGAGAGCCGGACATGCCCGGACTCGACTACTGGTCGGGCATCATCGTCAAGGTGCCGAGGGATCGGCAGGCGGTGCATTGGGTGCAGCAACCGGAGATGGTGATGATGCATCCCGTCGTCGAACCCGCAATGTGCAGGAACGCCGCCGTGCGGGACATCCCCGGAGGCAGAGCCCTCGACGTCGATTATCTCACCGGCGATCTGCGCACCAGCTCCAGCCGATGCGCGGTGGCCTCGATCAATGCCAACTGGATGGTGAGCGGCGGTCCGCACAGCGGCAAGGTGGTTGGCTACGCGTCGATCGCAGGTGCCGAGGTCCCCAGTCTCAACGGTGACGACAACAGCCGTGGGATCTTCGGTTCGCGACGAATTGGAGAAGGGGGTGAGGTCGCCGACTTCTCCCACACCTTCGATCCCAACGTCGGACCGATCAACATCCTGTCGAACCTGACCCAGAAGAGCGGCTCGATGCTGCAACTCCACGCCAACTACTGGGACGAGAACCCGGCCACACCGTGGTATGACGCCGAGAAGTTCGACGGCAGAGAGCAGGGCTGGGACTGGGCGGCCGGTGGTATCTCGCTCGTCGTCGACGGTCAGCAGAACGCCG
>JAHEJO010000119.1 GCA_024638805.1 Acidimicrobiales bacterium | reverse complement strand
ACCGCCGGCGACGATGCCGAGCGCCAGGCTCCGCGACAGCGGTGTGTTCGACGGTGAGAGGGGTGGTATGGCCACTTCCACTATCCGGGCCGACCCGACCGCAGCCAACTCACCGGAGAGCGACAAGTCGATGATGGCGTTGGCAACAGCCGAGATTCGGGCGTCGATCAGGTTCAGTTTGGGTGCTATTCGACTCTCCTCGAGCGCGATGTCGCGTTGGAGCTGACTGATGCGCCCATCGGTGGTCGCCCGGGCGAGGTTGGTCTCCAGCCGGACGAGACCGGCTCGAATCTCTTCGCGCTCCTGACCGAGCGTTTCGAGCTCGGAGTTGAAGAGTTGCGTGGCGGCATCGATGCTGGTGGCCGACTGCTCCCGTTTGATGCTCACGTAGGTGGCGGCGTAGACGTTGGCCGCTTCAGCCGCGCCTTCGGCGGTGTCCCACTCGGCCCGGAAGCGCAGGACATCGGAGAGGTCCTCGCCGCTGACGCTGACCTTGATGGCGTCGACATCCGTGCCCAGAGCGTCGGCGACCCTGGTTTGCACCTCATCTCCTTCGGCCAGGCTGATCTCGTTGGCCAGCGATCGGGACAGGAACGATGTGTTCTGGTTCTGGGAGTTGACGGCGGACTCGGCCTCGCTCTGGGACACGAGTACCCGCGCTTCGGCCGTGAAGATGTCGGCCTGGAGCAGAGGGAACGCGATCGCTGCTGCGATCACGACGGTGAAACCCAGTGCAGCCCAGCGCCATCGCCTACGCAGTATCTGGAGGTAGTCCGAAAGGTCGAGTTCGGTCTCGGGTCTGGTCTCGGACATTGTGGCCCAATCTAGCTGTTCGTGAATCTGGTGCAGCGTCAATCGCCGGTCGGGTTCGACGCCGGTTCATCGAGCGGCTCGATCAGGGTGGGTTTGCTGCCGAGCAGTTTCAAGGCGAACGACGGGAGGTTGAGGGCGTAGCGCCGCCACAACCGTTTCGGTTCCATCGTCAACCGGAACAGCCACTCGAAGCCCGAACGCTGAATGAAGCGGGGAGCCTGGCGTACCTGGCCGGTCAGCAAGTCATAGGCGGCGCCGATGCCGATCAGGGCGGCTGCGTTCAGCTCGGGGCGGATATCGTTCATCCAGTACTCCTGTTTCGGACTCGAGAGTCCGACCCACACGATGTCGGGTTGGGCGACGTTGATCATGTCGATCACCTCGCGTCGTTCGGCCGCCGTCAGCGGTCGGAACGGAGGGCAGTAGGTCCCCACGTTGCGCGCACCGGGCGCCCTCCGCTCTATCTCCGCGGCCAGCAGCTCGGCCACGCCTTCGGTGCCGCCGTAGTAGAAGAACCTCCAGCCGTCCTTGTCGCCCCGGCGGCTGACCGCGTCGATCAGATCCGGTCCGTACACCCTGGCCATCTGCTTCTCGCCCGCCCACCGGCCACACCAGACCATGGGCATCCCGTCGGGTGTCGTGAGCCCCGATCTGTTCTGGATCAGCCTGAACTCCTCGTCTTTCTGGGCCAGCATCACACCATGGGTGTCCCGGACACAGACGTAGTGACGCTCACGGTGTTCGACCCACCGTGCGATTTCTTCGACCGCGGTCGGGAGGTCGAGGGTGCTGACGTGGACGCCGAGGATGTCGACCCGGCGATGGGGATTGAGTGCCACGGGACTCTGACCTACCTCTCGGCCGGTTGGCTGGTGGTGATCGATCGGATGAGATCAGTGAGTGGTTGGATCGATGTGCTGGTGAAGAGGTTACGGCACTGTTCGTAGGCGTGGTCGTGCATGGCGTTGAGTTGGTCGAGATCGTCGATGAGTGTGGTGACGGTGTCGGTGAGTTCGTGTTCGGATTCGACGTGTTGCACGCTGTGGCCGGGGGTGAGCGGCAGGTCGGCTGCGGAGGTATGGCCGGTGACGAGTGGGACGCGGTGGAAGATGAAGTCGAGGGTCTTCATTTTGAAACCGCCGCCGACGGGTTCGTAGATGACGCCGATCCGGCAGTCGTCGAGAGCGGCTTCGAAGTCGTCGACGTAGCCTTGGAAGATGACGTTCGGGTAGTTGCGGGTGATGTGGGCTGGAGGGTGGTACCCGCCCGTGAAGACGACGATCTCGATGTCGTGGTCGGCGAGGGGTTGGAGACCATTGAGCGCCATCGTCATGTTGTCGATCTTGGCTCCCCAGGCGAGGGTGCTGATCATGGCCACCCGTCGTGGGGTGTCCGCGGTGATCGTGCGTTGTTCGAGGCGGGTGCCCCGGTAGATGGGTGGTGTGTGGACGATCCGGGCGGTCGGGTGGCGGGTGGTGAACGAGTCGACCCCGGCGGTGGAGATGGCGCTGACGCCGGCACATTCGCGTAGGAGACGGTCCTCGAACCGTCGGATCTTTTCGAGGTCGATGCGCAACGCCGCCCGGCGGATACCGGTGGCGGTGGGGATCATCTTCTCTCTGACCAGGGTCTCGTTGTTCTGGGACACATAGATCGACGGTGCCTGTGAGTTGATCACATCCAGTGCGGCCCCGGTGCGGAGGTGGTCGAACATCACCACGTCGGGGGCGACGTCGTCAAGTGCGGCGCTGACGGCGCGGGCGTAGTCGTGATCCCAGACTTCGACCACCTTGGCCGGGTACCGGTGGGCCATCTTCTTCCACATCGGTGGATCCCTGTGGGGGAGAAGGACCCAACCGGACGTCGGTTCCACCGGCGGACCCGTTCGTTGCCGCCCGATCGCCGTGACCTCACTACCCATCTCGCCGAGCGTGTTCATCACATCCAGGCTGTATCGGTACAACCCACTGTCAGCCGGCAACAGGAACTCACCCGACAACCACAAGACCCTCGCCATTTCGTCGTACCCTCACTCATTCACTCGGAGACATCTGAACCGTACAGGTCGGCGCAACCCAGCGGGTTGTAGTCCCTTCGGCTGTTTGGGTCGGGTAATGAGCCACGGCGAGCAGCCCGGCCCGGCTGGTTGCTGACAGACTTGGACCCATGAGCACCCAGCACCCGGAGGGTTCGACGCCCCCGCTCACACTCTCGGACCTCACGATCAACATCTGCACCGTGGACCGACCGGAAGCGCTGCGGGCCGCGCTGCAAAGCCTTCTCGACACCACGCCACCAGGTCCGACACTGCAGCTCCTCCTCAACGAGGCTTCGGAACCGACGTGGCCGGCCGTGACGGATCTCTTGGATCGATGGCCGGGTCCGGTGCATGTGATCCGGATCGACGAGAGGCTGCCGGTGAACGAGTCACACCAGCGGGCGCTCGACGAGGTAAAAACGCCCTTGGTCAACTTCATGGGTGACGACGACTTCGTGTTCGCCGATCGGTTCACCGAGGCGATCGAGACATTCAACACCGTCGATGATCTGAAGATGCTGGGCACCTGGTGCCACCGCATCGGAGGGGACTTCGAGCATCCGGTCAAGAAGGGTCGCATGGATATCGGGCCGATCACCCTTGAAGAATGGCGGTGCTACCGAATCGGCTCGACACCCGTCCAGTACTGCTTTCCGGCCGTCATCTTCGACACCGAGGCAGCCCGGGCGGCCGGGGGTTTTCAGGAGCGTTTCGGGTCAGCGATGGACGCGGCCCTGACCGGCTACATCGGGCGCCGATGGCCCAGCCTCACCCAGACGACGCGACGGTTCGGTTTCCGCATTCACGATGGATCGGACAGCGCAGTCAACTTTCGTCACCAGTTCGAGCGGTATGAATTCTTCGAGGACTGTCTGCGGGCGCTTGATCAAGGCCGACCCGAACCGGCCTTCGAGGAGTGGAAAGCGGCGATGGATGCCCGGCCGTGGTTGACGCGCAAGATGCACGATCGACGGGTTCGCAGCCGTCAACTCTTCCGGCGGGCGGGTGCCGCACTCGTCGACGGCCGCCGGCTCGATTTCGTCAAGTTCGGGGTCATGTCGCTCTTCTCCTGGCCACCGCAGTTCTTCAGTAAATGGATCGAACAGCGGGGACGTCCGAAGGTCGCTGAATATCGATGAAGCCGGTCGTCACTACCGATTCGTCGCCGGACGGTGATGGGAACGACCCCGGGTTCAAGAACAGGGTGATGCGGGGCAGCGTCCTGCTGCTGTTGCGGCAGGGGGTCGGCAACGTCATCCGGATGTTCGGCGTGTTCGCCCTGCTCGGTCTGCTCGGGAGCGAGCAATACGGCGCCTACATCATCCCCGTCTCCATAGCAGTCCCGGCCGGGATGCTCCTCCAAGTCGGCATCCCCACCTACCTGACCCGCCGCGATGATGATCCTCCCAAGGCCGCTTTCGACCTCGTCGCCACTCACAACGCTGCGGTAGGTGTCGTTCTGGTCGCGGTGGCTGCCCTGTTGTTCTGGGCCGGCCGCTCCGGCGACAACCAGGTCATGGTGGCCGGTTCCGGTGTGGCGGTGGCGTTGGCGATCGACCTGCAGGGGATCGCCGCCCGGGTGAAGATGGACCGCGAACTTCGATTCGGAGAGCGCGGTGTGATCGAGGTGACGGCGGACATGGCTTTCTACACCGTGGCGATTCCGCTCGCCGTCCTCGGCCTCGGGGCCGGGGCACCGGTTCTGGGTCAAATCGCGATGAGCTCGACGCTCGCCGGCGGGCTGCTGTGGCGTTCCGGATACCGACCCGGCCTCAACCTGAACAGGACCCGGTGGATCGGTGAGATCCGGCGCGGCTACAGCTATGCGATCTACGACGCCAGTATTCACATGTTCGACTCGTCGCTGACGCTGGTCGCCGGTCTGCTGCTCGGAACCGCCGGCGCCGGTGTGGTGGGAGCAGCCCAGCGGGTCGCCAATCGCACGGCGGTGTTGCGGGTGGCGGTCGACCAGGTTGCTCTCGCCAGCCTCTCGAAGGTGCAGCGGGATCCGGCGCGCCTTCGGAGGGCGCACAGTCAGGGTGTTGTGCTGCACCTCATGTCCACCGGGCTCATCATCGCCGGCGTGGCCTTTGCCGCCCCACTCCTGCTGCCGTTCGTGATCGACACGACCGACGGCGAGTGGGGACCCGCTCTGCCCGTTCTCGGACTCCTGTGTCTCTTCCAGCTGATCTCGGTCAGTTACGATCTCCACGGCAACGTTCTGCGCGTCACCGAACAACCCAATCGAGCGACGCTCCAGCGGGTCCTGCAACTGGTGATCACCGTTCTGGTTGCGTACCCATTGGCCGTTGCCTTCGACGAGATCGGTCTCGGACTGGCCGCGGTCCTTGCGACGATGAGCTTCCTCACGCTCGAGGTCCCCGTTCGGCGGTTGTTCATTCCAACCTATGGAC
Organism: Acidimicrobiales bacterium; assembly: GCA_024638805.1. Taxonomy (GTDB): domain Bacteria; phylum Actinomycetota; class Acidimicrobiia; order Acidimicrobiales; family SZUA-35; genus JABDIY01. The sequence goes on along the minus strand of JAHEJO010000119.1, from coordinate 3,832 downwards.
GCTACCTGCCATGGTTGATCGCCCTGGTCCCGGCCTGTTTCACCGCCTTTGTATCCGACTGGATCTGGCTCCCGGCGCTGTTCGTGCCGGCGATGGTCGTGATCAGCCTCCCGAGCTATCGGCAGGACCTCCTCGATCAGGCCCGGGAGGCACAGCGGGCGATCCGTTCGCGTTAGCCATTCGACGGTGCGAATCGGCGGTTCCTCACGCTGTTCACCGCCTGACTGATCGCCTCGGACAGGTCGGTGACCGAGTCCACGGTGAACAGCGTCCGGCAGGTGTCGTAGGCGAGCTCGTGCATTGCGTTGAGCGTGTCGAGGTCATCGATGAGCCGGCTGACCGCACCGACCAGTTCGGTGTGCGAACCCACCTCGACGATCGAGATACCGCCCTCCAGAGGCAGCCCGGTGATCGAGCCGGCCGCACTGATCATCGGGACGCGCCGGAACAGCAGGTCGAGCGCCTGCATTCTGAAACCTCCAACGATCGGCTCGTGGACGATGCCGATGCGGGCCTCGGCCAGGACCGCGTCCAGGTCGGGCCCGAAACGATGGAACCTCACCATCGGATGGGCAGCAGCGAGATCTCTGCCCGGCCGATGGCCATCGGTGAACACGTCGAGTTCGATGTTGTCGTCGATCAGGGGAGCGAGTCCTTCGACGGTGAGGTTCATGATGTTGGCTTTGGCGTCGCCGAACCAGGAGCTGATGATGACCACGCGGCGGGGGGTTGCGACGTCGATCGTTCGTTCGGCCAAGCGAGCACCGACGTGAATCGGTGGGGTGCGGACCACGACTCCGGGCGGATCCTGACGTCGATACCGCTCGGCGTCGTCGGCCGAGATGGCGCTGATCACCTCAGATTTCTCCACGAGGTGGTGTTCAGATCGTCGGCTGCGGTGGTGGTCCAGGGCCAAGGCCGCTCGCCGCAGTCCCGAAGCGCCGACCGGTGGCGCCGGTTCGTCGGCGCCACCGTGTGACAGGTACACGACCGGGCGTCGGGACGGAAGCGAGCCGAGTGCGTGCTCGGTCCCGAGGTGGTCGAGAATCACCGCATCGCAGCGGGCAGCCAACCGCCGAACTTCGTTGTCGAGGTCATGATCCCAGACCTCGACCGCAGTGGCCGGTCGACGGCTCAGCACCTTGCGTACGGTTGGCGGGTGACGAGCCGGCAGCAGGGTCCAGTCGGCGTCGACGATCCCCGTCCCGGTGGATCGGTGACGTCCGAGGAAATGAATCGAGTGTCCTCGCTGAGCCAGTCCGTCCGCTATGCCGGCGCTGTACCGGCGCCGGCCGTTGTCGACCGGCTCGAAGTAGTCTGCGGTGACCCAGAGGAGCTGCGCCATGCACGCCTATCGGCAGCACTCGTGGCGGATGTACCCCCGGTGGCAGTTCTGATGGCCTCTTCGTAGAATCCGGCCATCGCCTGCGCCCGCTGCGGCCAGGTGTTCCTTCGCCCGGCGGCGAGCGCAGCGAAGCCCATCTCGGCCCGTCGGTCCGGGTCCCGGGCGAGGTCGATGAGCGCTTCGGCGATCGCCCGCTCCGACCGTTCGGTGGTGGCAGCCGGCACTCGTATCGCCCACTCCGGCGAAGTGATCGCACCCGGACCCTGATGGTCGATCACGATCGCCGGCATGCCGTAGGCCGTGGCTGCGTGGAGCGGCGCTCCTCCGTTGTCCCGCACGCTGCTGAAGAGCAGCACGTCATGGCTGGCGAAGGCCTGTTCGAGGGCCGGCCTGTCGGACCAGCCACGATCGACGACGAGGCCGGCCTGGCTCATCTCGGTCAACTCGGTCGCTACCAGGTGACGATGTTCTCCATCACCCATCACTGTGAGCTGAATGTCGATCGACGTCGATGCCATCCGCACGGCGCGTAGAGCCATACCGAGCCCCTTGCGCTCGAGGATCCTGCCTACCCACAGAACCCGCAACGGCCCCGACCGCGGCTGCTCGACGGGTAGTGACCTGACCTCAACCGGGTCGACACCGTCATCGAGCATGATGTGGACGTCGCCGGCGCCCAATCGGCGTAGTGCGCTGACCGTCTCGGAATTGGACGCCAGGATCAGATTGGATCGCCGGACCAGTCGCCTGGCTCGCGGGTTGAGCCCGATCGTCCGGACCACTGCGTTGCGGAGCTGCTCAAACCTCCACGTCGTGGGGAAGCAGTCCCGATACCCGGCGGCGCTGGTCGTACCCCCGCCGATCGGCCCGAGGACCAACGGTGCGTCCGAGGCGCCGAGTTGCGTGCCGTGATGGATGCTGGCCCACGAGAGCTGGTGGATGACATCGAAAGGTGCCGCCCGGTGGAGCTCTTCGGCCTGCTGACGGGCCCGGCGTTGCCAGCCCTGGTAGTCCAGTGCGGTGTAGAGGACGACCGGCAGCCGGCGCCACGATCGAGGCGGCGCGACGTCGATGAATTCCGGTTCGAGCCCGGGCCGGATCTCGGCTGGCAGCGGCGCGGTCCTCGGATCGATCGGTGCGGTGGGATCCTGCCGGTTGATCAGGGCGGTGACCTTCACCCCCACCATGGCGAGGTGGACCGCCCACTGCCAACTCATTCGAGCTTCGGATCCGCCACTGGGCGAACAGGAGTGACAAACCAGCAGGGCGCGTCGAGGTCTCGGGCGGTCAACGTCGCCCGATGTCGTCTCTGGGTCGCGCAGTGTCAGATCGATGAGGGGAGAATCTCCACCGTCGCATTCTTCCAATATACATCCACCCACCTGGAGCTTCGCCTCGACATCGCCTGGCGACACAACCGTACCTGCCATTCGCGCTCAACCATGCTTCGCGGCAGGCCGATGAACCGATATGCCCCTTGCTCCCCGCCGCATCGGAAGGTTCTCTCGCGTCGCCGTGCCCGCCGCCGTGTGCCTCTTCGCCCTCGCCTCGTGTTCCACCATCACCGGTGACGATGACGCATCGGATTCCGACACCGATGTGATGGGGAGCGCAGCCGCCCTTCCCGGCAAGTACGTCTCGCCGCAGGGCAACAACTCCAACAGCGGAGACTCGCCCGATCAGGCGTACCGGAACGTTTCCCATGCGGTCAAGCAGCTCAACCCGGGCGACACGCTGTACGTGATGGAAGGCGAGTTCTTCGAGAACGAACGACCCGATTCTGCGGTGGTCGTCGACCGGTCCGGCCGGGCCGACGCCTGGATCAAGATCACCGCCTTCCCCGGTGCCACCCCCATCCTGCGCAGCAACCAGAGCAACGGGATCAAGGTCGAAGGTGCCAACTTCGTGGAGATCTCCAACCTCGAGCTGATAGGCAATCCGACGGGTGGGACCTCGAGTTACTCCGGTGCCGGGATCAACGTCGATGCGATCTACGGTCCGGCCAAGAACCATCACGTCAGAGTGCTCAACAACACGATCTCGGGGTTCGGCGCCGGCGGCATTCCCGTCACCGGTTCGAGCCATGTCGAGATTCGCAACAACACCGTGTACGAGGTCGCCGAGGTCGAACCGACCCAGCACAGTGGCATTTCGATCCTCGAGAGCTTCAACATGGGCTTCGGGAACGATGCCAACGGCTACTCCAACTACATCACCGGCAACGTGGTGTACCGAGTGGAGAACAAGGTCCGCACTTCCGGAGGTCGTTTCACCGACGGCAACTGCATCATCATGGACCGGACCAACATCAACAGCTATTCGGGCCGAACCCTCGTCGCCAACAACCTCTGCTTGGACAACGGAGGCCGGGGCATCCAGATCTTCGAATCGCGGCACGTCGACGTGGTGAACAACACCGTGTATCAGAATCTGAGAACCGGGGAGATCGCCAGCTCGGGCGGTGAGCTCGGCGCCTTCTATTCGACC
>JAHEJO010000118.1 GCA_024638805.1 Acidimicrobiales bacterium | reverse complement strand
ACCCCCCGCAGCGCTTCGGTCCCATCGGGGAAGACCATGTCGACATCATCGAAGGAGAGCGCCACCACGTCGGTCGATTCGCCGGTCAGGTTCGATCGAGTCCGGTGAAGAGCACGGCCACTCGAGCGCCGGCGGGCGGGGGTTTGTGCATCAGCCCGGCGAAGCCGGCCGTCCCGGTGACACAGACGGGAACGTCGGTGTGCTCGTGGGCGAGTTGGTATGCCTTCAAGATGAGCGGCTCGGGCGCCACGATCGGTTCACCGCCGGAGCGCACCGTGCCGGCCAGGAGCGGTAGCCAGTCGTAGGTGACGTCGTCGAGGATGCCGTCGGCCGCGCTGCGGGGATCGGGCCAGGGCCGCATGAAGGCGCCCGGGGTCTCGGCGGCGGCGACGAGGTCGAAGTCGGGAGCGAGCAGGTCCCATGCCTGCCGGAGCGGGGCACAGCCCTCGGACTGCACAGGGTGGAGGCGCACCTCGGGTATCGCCATCGACACCGAGGTGGCGAGCGCACCTCCGCCCACCTGGACGTACACCGCGTCCAGACGACCCGCCTGATCGGCCAGTTCCCAACCCAGTGTGCGGCCACCGTCGAAGGTCGTCGGGGTGTCGGTTCCCTGGACGCTGAACGGCCGAGCACCAGCGGCCACCGCCTCGCGAAACCGGAGGTAGGCCGGATCGCCGTCCTCGCCTCGGCGACGCTCGCATTTGGTGATCGTCGCACCGAGCTCGCGCAAGCGACCGACCACCCGATCGTTGGCCCAGACGGGTACATAGACGTCCAGTCTCTTGTCCATCGCGCCGGCGACAACACCCGCCCCGAGCGCAGCGTTGCCGCACGAGGCGATCGCCAGATGATCGACCACGGGCGCCCCGAGCGCTTCGTCGACCGCGAGATGAAGGGCGACACCGAAGAGGTGCCTCGCCTTGTGGGAGCCGCCCACGTTCCCGGACTCGACCTTGATGACCAAGTCGACATCGAGGTGCGCCGCCTGGGCCAACGCGGCCCCATCGAGGATCGGGGTCACCCCGAACCCGTGCCCGTCGATCTCGGCCACGGCGGCATCGAGGGATTGCACCCGTTCGACGAACCATTGATCGCTCAGCCCGCCGGCCCGTGCCCTCCCGTAGGAATCGAGTCGGTCGCGGTAGTGCAGGAAGGGGTTCACCTCACCACTCAAGGGAGCTGATCCCTGACACTCGTCTACGCATTGAACTCGGCGATCATCTCATCCCAACGGTCGGTGAGCGGGTGGAGAGCTGTCCAGAAGTCCTGACGACGGCGAATCTCGAAATCGCGCACGCTGATCCCCTGCTGCTCGACCCAGGTGAAATAGCCGAGGTTGAACACGCGATTGCGGTTCACTTCGTCCATCTCCAGGGTGTGTTCGGTCGTCACGTTCTCCAGGTGGTCGATGAAGACCTTGTCCGCTTCCACATCGTCGAAACCGCCCGGATAGCTCCTCGCCACGTACTGCTCCCGCTCGGCGTCGTAGAGGTCACTGCCGTCGGTGGCCACGGTCACGATCACGTCGTCGGAGCCGAGGCCCCATTTCCTGGCGGTGGTGATCGCTCCCAGCATGTTGGCGATCGACGAGTAACCGAAGTCGACGAGCATGTCGACCAGTTCAGGTGCCACACCCCGCTCGGTGAGGAGCCGCTTGCCGGCGGGCGAGTTGAAGAGCAGGTCGAGGCTGTCGGTGCTCCGTTCGCTGATGCCGATGACGAGATCGGTGTTGGTCACGTTGTGGATCAGCGGGATGTGCTTGTCACCGATGCCCTGGATGTTGTGTTCACCGAAACCGTTGTAGAGCATGGTCGGGCACTCGAGAGCTTCGACGGCGACGATCCTGGTGCCGTGTTGTTCCTTGAGATAGTCGCCGGCGCCGATCGTTCCGGCCGAGCCGGTGGCGCTGACAAAGGCCGCCAGGCGACCCGGGCGTGACGCGGTCACGTGTTCGTAGACCTTCTGGAGCGCGGTGCCGGTGACGGCGTAGTGGCCGAGATGGTTGCTGAATTCGCTGAACTGGTTGAGGATGACGTTGTCCGGGTCCTGCTCGAGTCGATTGCACTCGTCGTAGATCTCCTTGACGTTGCTCTCGGTTCCGTAGGTCCTGATCACGTCTTGGTCCGGATTCAACGTCCAACGATGCAGCCAATCGAACCGGGCCTTGCTCATCCCCTCGGGCAGAATGGCGACGCCGCGACAATCCATCAGACGGCTGATGGCGATACCGCCGCGGGCATAGTTTCCGGTGCTCGGCCATATCGCCCGCTGGGTGGTGGGATCGAATCGACCGGTCACCACGCGGGCGACGAGACACGAGTAGGCGGCGAGAACTTTGTGGGCACGGATGAGCGGGAAGCGATTGCCGAAGGCCAGCACGATGCGGGCCTCGACACCAGTCAGTTCCTTCGGTACTTCGATGTGGGTCGGGACGGTGACGAGCCCGGGATAGTTGTCGCCGGGCTCGTCCGCGTGTTCGTTGAACCAGTGGACCCGGAACAGATTCAACGGATCGGCCGCGTCCTTTTCGACCGTGGCGAGATCGGCGAGAACCGTTTCGGGCATCGTGAACGGGTCGCGCAGTTCGGCAAACGTGGGCAACACGATGTTGCGCTCCTTGAAGCGCTTCCGGGCGTTGTCGTAGGACCGTCGCCCGTCGGGGGCGAACTCGCCGAAGATCGCCAACTCTCGCATCCTGCCTCCTCGGGCTGGGTTGGCGGCAGCCGACGTCGGGGTCTGTGCCTCGCAGGGTCGTTGCATCTCGGTCATCTCTCGTCGTCGGCCAGGACCTGGAAGAGCCGCTGTGCCGCCTCGCCGGCTTTGGCTCGGATCTCGGCCTCGTCCACCCTGGTGGTCGAGCCGTCCTCGAAGACGACCTCACCGTCGATCTCGACGATGAGCGGCGAGATGCCGGGGCTGTAGGCGAGGCGCCAGGGATCCATCGGGGAATAGTCCCACACGACTCGATCGGCGAGCGCTTCGGGGAACAACCGGTATCCGGTCTGGAGCCAGTCCCACACGACATCGGGTGTCGTCGTCACGTCGTGTTCCCGGGCCCGGACGAAGGCAACGCGGAACTCGTCGAGCATGTCGGCACCGATCCCGTCGGTCCCGAGGGCCACCGGATTGGCGAACCGTACGGGAGCGCCATAGCCGACGGCGTTGTTCATGTTCGACCGAGCGTTGTGAACGATCGTTCCTCGCAGGCCGTGATCGGTTGGCAGATGCACCCCGTGGACGAGCCACCAGTCGTCGGCGGTGTGGCCACGCAGCTTCTCCCACGTGTCGGCAGGACCCTCGGCCACGTGCACGTGGACGCCGACGCCGTGCCGGACGGCCATCTCGGCGGCAGCCGAAATCGTGTCGGGTTCACATGTGAAGGCCGCATGGAGCCCGACCATCCCCCGACCTCCCGCCGACAGGAACCGATCGTTCTCGGCGAGTCCCGCCGCCGCTCCCGCAGGACCGTGCCGATCGGTCACCCCGTAGGCGCAGTTGACCCGCACACCTACTTCGGCGCAGGCGTCGGCGATGATGCTCAGCGAGCCGTCGATCGCATCGGGTGATTCGTGGTGATCGATGATCGAGGTGCAGCCGCGCCGGAGGGCCTCGAGTGCTCCCAGCTTGGCCGACCATTCGATCGTGTCGTCGTCGAGTGCACAATCGAGCCGCCACCAGATCAGCTCGAGAATCTCCAGGAACTCGGTGGGCGTTCGCGGTGGCGCAGGCATACCCCGAGCCAGCGAGGAGTACAGATGGTGGTGGGCGCACACGAGCCCGGGGGTCGTGTCGGCCGAGATTTCGGGTGTCATCGCCATGAGTCCGCCCTTTCGCGGTTCGCCTCGTTGATCAATGGAAGTTCGTTGCGCCAGAGTCCGTCATGGGCGTGCATGGCCGCTGCCACAGCCCCGGCGGTCGGGACCAAGCCGATCTCACCGACACCCTTGATGCCGTAGGGCGAGTTCGGTTCAGGAAACTCGACCAGGATCGTCTCGACGTCGGGCATGTCCTTGGGACGGATGATGTCGAGGCTGCGCAGGGTCGTGTTCAGGGGCAGACCATCGGGATCGCACGGGAAGCCTTCGCTGAATGCGTACCCGAGACCCATGTGGACCGCTCCCTCGACCTGACCCTCGCACAGGAGCGGGTTCACGGCCCTTCCGACATCATGGGCGGCCACGACCTTCTCGACGACCCCCTCGCTCATGATCACCAGCTGGGCTGCGTAGCCGAACGTGGAATGGATGATCGGCTCCTCCACGCCCTCGTCGAGCGAGTGAGTCCAGTCCACCCGGTACTCGCCGACGTAGTCGACCCCGACCCGGCAACCGTCGGCGAGCGCCTTCCGGCAGGCGTCCGCAACCGATCCGGCACCCATCAACGTGCCACGGCTTCCGGTGGTTTGCCCGGCACCGAGCTCGCGGGTCGTGTCGACGATCACCTCGATCTGCTCGGCTCGCACACCCAATTCCTCGACCGCGACCTGCTGGGCCACCGTGTGCACACCCTGACCCATCTCGGTATAGCTGTGCCGGACCTCGACCACACCATCGGGACGCAAGTGCACGACCGCTCTGGCGATCTCGACGATGCCGTTGCCGAGACCGGAGTTCTTCAGTCCCAGGCCCAGACCGGCCGCCCTTCCGTCGGCAACCGCCGCCTCGTAGGCCGGTCCGACCGCATCCAGGCACGCTCTGGCCCCCCGGCACCCCTCGTCCATCACCTGCCCCGGTCCCCACACGTCGCCGGGCGTGATGACATTGCGACTGCGCATCTCCCAGCCGCTGATACCGACCTGCTCGGCCAGCCGGTCGATCACACCTTCCATGGCGAATTGAGCCTGGTTCGCTCCGAAGCCGCGGAAGGCCCCGCAGACCGGGTTGTTGGTACGCGCCGCCACCGCTTCCACATCGATGTTGGGTACGACGTAGGGACCGGAGGCGTGGCCGGCCGCCCGCTCGAGCACCTTCATACCCACCGACGCGTACGGGCCCGAATCACCCAACATGCGTACCCGAAGGCCGGTCAGCTTGCCGTCGCCGTCGCACCCGGCCTCGTAGGTCATCCGGATCGGGTGGCGTTTGGGATGGACGAGAAGCGACTCCTCCCGGCTGAAGGTGGTGCTGACCGGCCGCTGCAACAACCATGCGGCGAGCGCGGTCTGGGCCTGGTTGCTCATGTCCTCTTTGCCGCCGAAGGCCCCGCCGTTGCTGATGAGTTCGGTCACGACCGTCTCGGTGGGGACGTCGAGGATCCTGGCGATGTCGTCGCGGTCATCCCAGATCCCCTGGCCTCCGGAGAAGACCAGGAGCCGATCGAAGTCGACCGGTTCGGACGAACCGTGGGTGAGGGGAAGGGTCTCGCCGGCCGGTACCGGAACGGCGAGGGTGGACTCCGGTTCGATGAACGCATGTTCTATCCGCTGGGTCTGAAAGGTCTCCGACACCGTGTGGACGGCGGTGGCCAGCGCCTCGGCGACATCACCTCTGGCGTAGGAGGAGGTGGACAGCACGTTCCCGTCCAGCTCCCACACCGCATCGTCGTCGGAGGCGACCGCCTCGGCCGGGTTGGTCATCGGAGGGAGAACCTCGTAGGTGACCTCGACCAGTTTGGCCGCCTCCCGGGCGGTGGCTCGGGTCTCGGCCACGACCAGGGCGAGGACATCGCCCAGATAGCTGGTCCGGCCGCCGACCGGGATGAACACCGGCCAGTCCTTGTGGATGATGCCGCTGCGCAGTTCGCCCGGCACGTCGGTTCCGGTGAACACGGCGACGACGCCGGGAACCGCGGCGGCAGCCGACACGTCGATCGCCAGCACGTCGGCCCGGGCATGAGCGCTGAGGTGCACCGCCCCGTGCAACAGTCCCTCCGGACGCAGGTCGTCGATGAACGGGCGCGAGCCGAGAGCGAGCGGAAGCGCCTCGTATTTGATGCCGCGCGAACCGATCCCTTTCGGCGCCTCGGCCGGGGGCACCTCGTCCCTGGCCAGCGCTTGGACCGCATCCAGGATCTTGGTGTACCCGGTGCAACGGCACAGGTTGCCCCCCATCAGGCGGGCTGCTCCTTCGCGGGTCAACCCGCTTCCTTTCTTGTCGAGCATGGACTTGACCCGCATGACGATGCCAGGGGTGCAGAAGCCGCACTGGAGCGCGCCGAAGGCGGCGAATGCATTCCCGAACCTGTGCCGCTCGTCGGCGGTCAATCCCTCGAGGGTCAGCACCTCGGCGTCTCTGGCCTTGTCGAGACCGGTCTGGCAGGCCACTCGGGCCTTGCCGTCGACCAGAACCGTGCACGCGCCGCACTGCCCGCTCGGCGAACACCCGTCCTTGGGTGAGAGCACCTCGAGTTCCTCCCGCAGGGCGGCGAGGAGGTGCTCGTGGTGGTCACCCACGGTGACCGGGGTGCCGTTCAGAACGAAGTCGGTCATGGTTCGATGAATCCCTTCGGGGCGGCGATGCGTTGGTAGTGCTCGGGACGGCGATAGCGGGCGAAATCGAAAAGGGTCTCCTCGAAGTACCGACGTTCGAGATGCTGGAACGGTCGCCACGGCTCGTCGCCGTCGTGGCCGGGGATGTGGACCTTGCGGAAGCGACCGACGATGGAACCGTCTCGTTCGACCAGAATCGTCGTGTTGTACCGGTGGCCCTCAGGGGTGAGTTCGGCGTACCCGAGGCTGAAACCGATCCCGAGACGCCTGGCCTCGTCGAACAACGGCTGGGTCACCGCATTGGGCATCTCGGTCTCGCGGTAGTGATCGTGACCTGACACATCGTCGGTGTACCAGCGGGAGAAGAACGTGGTGAGGGCGAGCTCGGGGAACACGATGAGATCGCAGCCGATCGCCGACGCCCGGTTCACCAGGGCGACGAGCCGCTCGACGACGGAGTCCCGGCTTTCGTCCCGGCCGATCGGGCCCAACTGTCCGGCGCCGACGTGGACGACCCGCGTCACGACAAAGGGTTCCCGCTGCGGAGTAACTCCGCCACCACCTCAGCGGCGGCGTCGGATGACCGCGACTCGACAACCTCGCCGTCCCGGACGAGAAAACCCTGATCGCGACGAGCGCGAAAGACGTCGGGATCGGTGTAGAGCTTCGGTTTGATCTGGGCCGGGTCACCGTCCTCGGGACAGAACGTCATGCAGTTCCCACATTCGTTGCACAGCTCGGCCAGGACCAGATACTGCTGACGACCTTCGATGTGATCCTGGGGACTTGTGATGTTGAAGAACGCATCGTTGGGACACACGGTGATGCAGAAATTGCAGGCCACACAGCCGAACATCTCGAGCGTGTGGTCGACCTCTCGGGGCAGCTTCTCGTTGGCGCTGTGTGCATAGGTTCCGTCGCTGCGGATACGAGCCGAATAGTCGGCGGCACTGACCGAATGGGTCTCCCGCCACTCCCGCAGCGACGAACAGCCCGACTCCTCGATCGCCTTCGTCAGGTCTCTCAGCATCGGTGCGAGCCGTCCGTAGCCGCCCGGCTTGAGCAGGTCCGAACAGATCGTCGCCGGGTTGATCCCGGTCGCCAGGGCATCGACCAGATTGTCCTTTGTGATGCCGGCGCTGAAGCTCACCATCACGTCGGCGGGAAGGTGGGGCTGCAGCCGGGCGAACAGCGACATCGCGACGACGTGCAGCGGCGGCCCGCTGAGATACATCGTGTCTTCGGGCATCCACTCCTTGGTGTTGTTGACCACCAACGTGTTGGTGAGTTTGATGCCGAACCGCTTGCCCCGTTCCTTTGCGTAGTCGTTGAGTTGGGAGATCAGTTCGACACCGCGGTCGAACTGGAGATCGTCGGCGAAAGCCTGTTCCTTGACGCTGACATCGGTGTAGCCGAGTTCGTCGTTGACGATCTGGGCGACGGTCTCGTAGCCGAGGAGCGTCGGGTTCAGTTTGACGATCACATCCAGATCGTGTTCGTCGATCAGGTGTTTGGTGATGCCCTCGATCTCATCGGGGGGGCATCCGTGGAACGTGCTGAGGGTCAGCGTGTCCGCCATGTGCGTGTCGAAATCGAGATCTGCGAACCGAGCCCACGATCCGGTGATCTGACCGCGGAGCGCATCGATCTCGGCCGACGCATCGCGCATCGACCGGATGAACCCGCCCACCTTGGGGCCGGAGATGCCGGCGAGGTCGTACCCGACGCTCATGTCGAACACATGGGGACCGGGGTCGGGACCGATGAACTCCTGCAGCGGTTCCCAGTCCTGCAGGATGCGCAGCAACATCGACGCCTTCACGTACTCGGTGAGGCTCTGGCCCACCGTGAGCTCCTGACTCCACTCGATGTTGTAGCCGATCGTCTGCATGTCGATGCATGGACGTTTGATCTCGAGGTCGTCGAGGATCTGAACGGTCTTCAGCTCGAACAGTCGAGCCCCTCCGAGCCAGGACAGGACGATGTTCTCTGCCAGCTGGCTGTGCGGACCCGCCGCCGGCCCGATCGGCGTCGCACAGCGCCGACCGAGGAACTCGAAACCGAGGTCCACGTCCGGGTCGCGACGCCAGTAGCGAGCGGTTGGCAGATCGAAGATCTTCTTGCGGGTGGACCATTCGTGTTCGATCCGTTCGAGCAGCTGTGACAGCGACATCGGCGTCAGCGGTGCGGTACGGCCGAAGGGCTGGAAGCCCGGATGGTGGGAGGTGAGCGTTGCCTGTGTCATCGGTGCACCCGTTTCATGCGTTGGCCTGTGTGAGAAGAGTATGGAGCAGAACGTTGGCGCCGGCCTCGAGATCGGCGGGGAGAGAATGCGTGGGGTGACGCCGCCGGCAAGATCACGACCTTGGCGCGACCGGGCGTTTCGGGCTCAACCAGATCGGCGAGTCGATTCAACAACCGGTCGATGTCGGTCCTCAGCGCTCCCACGAGTTCAGAGTAGATCGTCCGGTCAAATGGCTGCTCGGCGTCGGATCCTCCTGATCGGTGCGGGCCACTTCAGGCATCCGAGCCGGTCTGGCAGACTGAAACCGTGGACACCCTGCTCATCCGCAACGCCGATCTCGCCCCCGTCGTTGCGCTGCGGGGGGCCGGCTGCCCGGTCGGGCTCGGATGCGACGGCTCCTCGTCGGCGGACGCAGCGTCGCTGTGGCAGGAGGCCAGACTGGCGATGCTGCAGGGCAA
>JAHEJO010000014.1 GCA_024638805.1 Acidimicrobiales bacterium | reverse complement strand
GACGACGTCGCTGGGTACGCGGGCCGCGGCATGAACCTGAAGCGTCTTCTCGACCTCGTTCACATCGAGTTTCACCTTCGAATCGGCTCGGTTCAGCACGAGATGCAAACGCTCTTTGGGTATGTCGAGCAGCTGCAGAGTGCTGAGGCCAATCTTGACGTTCTTGATGTTGGGGATGTCGAGACCGGCGACCATGATCACTTCGTCGCTCGCCTCGATCAGGCTCAACACGACGTCGTTGAAATAGGCCGGCAGGTCGATGATCACGTGACCGGCGAACCGCTTGATGATCTCGGCCAACTTGACCATCTGCTCACCGGTGATCTGGTCGGCGAACGTCGGTTCCATTGGTGCGGGCAGGACGCGAAGGCCGGTCTCCTCGTGGGTGGTCATCAACTGCTGCATGAGGATCGCATCGAGCTTGTCGAGTTGAGTGATCGCATCGACGACGGTGTGCGTCGGCTGGAGCTTCAACATGACCGCAACGTCACCGAACTGCAGATGGCCGTCGATGAGGACGACCGGTCGGTCCGAACGGCGGGCGAGCGAGCATGCGATGTTGGTGGCGGTGACCGATTTGCCGCTGCCACCCTTGGTCGAGAAGACGGTGATGACCATTCCCGGATCACCCTCGAGCTCGTCCATGATCTCGATGTTTGCGCCGGAGCCGGGCTGGCTCACCTTGGTCGTACTCGTCGAGAGTCCTTCAGCAACCCGTTCCACGGTGTCCTGGAGCTGCATCTGATCGATCGGGGCCGACAGCACGTCCCGGACGCCGGCCCGCATCGCCGATTGGAGGAGAGCCGTGGAGACTTCACTGGTCACCAGGATCGACCCGACTTCAGGGTGGGTCTTCGTCCACTGTTGGATGATCGCCAGATCGCCGGGTTCAGCGCAGGATGGCCCCAGGATGATCACGACCGGACCCATCCCAAGGCGACCCTCGAGCTCGCTCAAGCTCGATGCGGTACCGGCGCCGTCACCGAACTGAGCAGCGAGGTAGTCCCGCACCGCCTGGTCGGCATCGACGACCGCGACCGCCACCCCGTTCGCCATCTGCGTCTTCAGTGCAGGGGCGGCAGGCACAGGCTTGTCAGATTTCGGGGACTCGGGTTCATCGTCGTAGGACGTGAACTCGTCGAGTCCGAACGAAAGGTCCAGGTTCTCCATTAGGGCCTCGCATTTGCAACGAGCGCCTGCGAAAGCAGCTCGTCCTCATAGCGCTGACACACTGACGTGTCCTGCTCCGATTCGGGAGCCGGTGGACCGTAGGGCGTGAGCAGATCGCAACGCTCTCCGGGCAGAAACTCATCATTCAGGTCCAGCGGCGGGATCGGCCACGGTTCGTAGTCGGGTGAGACGAGGGTGAGGTAGAAGTCGTTGATGGCGTAGAGGGTTCGAGCCACGTCCGGCGGTACGGCCAGGGTGATGAGCCCGCTCGAGGTTGCTGTGGCCTCGTCCTCGGCACTGTCGACGGTGGCCGGCAGACGGCTGTCCACGGCGAGCACCTCCGCCTTCTGATAGACGAATCGAACATCGCTCTTGTAGATGCCCGATTCTCTCGTGATCCCTTCGGGATCCTCGACCGCCCCGGCCTCGAGATCGGCCTCGTCGACAGCGGTCTCGGCAGCTGCCGGAGCACCCACCGAGTATGTGGTCATGATGTTGACGTAGTCGCCCGGTTCGATCAACCCGGCGACACCGTCGGCCTGACCGACGGTGAAGGTGAACGTGGTCATCTCCTTGCGTCGAGCATCCTCAGGGTCCGAGGTTCGCTCCTCGAGACGATCGGTCACGCCGGTCTGCACGATGGCCGGGGCGGCGAACATGCCCTTGACGATCGTCTGTTCGGCGGGGATGTTGTTGACCGCCACCAGTCCAACGATCTCTTCGCTCGGAGCCACGATCCGACGATCGGGGGCGAACTCGGCGGGGATCTGCTTCTCCACGATGAGGCCACGCTGCTCGAGGTCGGATCCGGAGGCACCCAGTGGGATCTCACCCTCCGCCACCCACACCGAGACAAGTTCCCGTCCGGCGTAGACGTTGTCCTCGATTCCGCGGACGTAGATCAGCAAGCCCATCGCCGCGAGGCCCGCCATGGCGATTGCTACAACAAGGATGATCGTTCGCCGTGAGTTCACGACACTCTCCTGGGGTCCGGGCCGGCACTTGGCCGGCTCTTGTCTGCTCAGGAGAACCTGTCGGCCTGTTTCACCCCCAGGCTTAGCATTTCTTCGGTTTTGGGTCGGCCCCGGCGGTTGCCGCAGCGGCAGCGAAGACCAGCAGCGCCGTGCTAGAGGTCTTCAGAGACGTCGCCGGCCGCCTCGTCGCCCGCGGCGTCAGGGGCTTCGGACGTGTAGACCGACGGCGTGGATGCCTGAACCTCGTCCTGTTCCAATTCCTGGTAGTACTCGGCCCACGCCGCCTCGGTGGCGGGATCGACCTCGGTGGGGCCGATGTAGTTGCCCTGATCATCGAAGGCGTGCTCACCGAAGTGCTCCTGATACTCCTGGGCGACGACCCCGCCCTCGGCAGCCTGCTTGATCGAGAGGCTGATCCGACGACGCTGAAGGTCGATGTCGATGATCTTCACCCACAACTCCTCGCCCGGGGTCACGACCTGCTCGGGCAGGTCCACGTGATGCGCCGACATCTCCGAGATGTGCACCAAACCTTCGATGCCCTCGCCGACCTGAACGAACGAGCCGAAGGGCACAAGTTTGGTGACTCGACCGTACACCAGCTCGCCGACCCGGTGACTGGTGGCGAACTCCTGCCACGGATCCTGCTGGGTCGCCTTCAACGAGAGGCTGATCCGTTCACGGCTGAAGTCGACTTCGAGGACCTGGACGGTCACCTCGTCGCCGACCTGGACGACCGAGTTCGGGTGATCGACGTGTTTCCAAGAGAGCTCCGAGACGTGAATGAGGCCGTCCATGCCGCCAAGGTCGACGAACGCTCCGAAGTTGACCACCGACGAGATGACACCGTTGCGGACCTCGCCCGGCTTGAGGTTCTCCAGGAAGTCTTCGCGTTGTTCCTTCTGTGTCTCCTCGAGATAGCCCCGACGGGACAGGACCACGTTGTTCCGGTTCTTGTCCAGCTCGATGATCTTGGCGTGCACCGTCTGGCCGACGTACGGCTGAAGGTCTCGGACCCGACGCAACTCGACCAGGGAAGCCGGAAGGAAACCGCGCAGGCCGATATCGACGATGAGGCCTCCTTTGACGACCTCGATCACAGGACCCGAAACGATGCCGTCAGCTTCCTTGACTTGTTCGATCGTGCCCCAGGCACGTTCGTATTGGGCCCGCTTCTTGGACAGCAGCAGGCGTCCTTCTTTGTCCTCACGCTGAAGTACCAGCGCCTCGATCTTGTCGCCGATCGACACGATCTCACCGGGCTCGATGTCGTTTCGAATCGAGAGTTCGCGAGAGGGGATCACCCCTTCGCTCTTGAACCCGATGTCGAGCAGGACCTCGTCCTTGTCCACCCGGACGACGGTGCCCGACACCATTTGGCCGTCCTCGATCGAGATCATCGAACTCGTGTAGGCATCGTCGAGGGAGCCGGAAACGTCGTTCAGGGTGATCTGGCGAGGGACGTACTCACCCTGGCCGCCGTCGTCGGAAAGATCGCTAACAGGGACTTCGGCGGCGGGTTGTTGAATGTCGGTCACTGAACTAGGAGGTACTTTCGATAGGGAGCTCGCGTGCGACGCGCAATCGAGCCGCCGGGAGCTTCCCGGCAGGAGTTGAACGATAACGGCCGGCCACACCAATGCGTCGACCACCGATCGGCAGCGGCCCCTTCACCTCGCCCTGATCACTCTTTGGCGTCGGCCCAGGTGACGCCGAAACTGAGATCGACTTCGAGGGGAACGGACAGCTCGAAGGCGCTCGACAGCTCGCTGCGCACCAACTGCTCGGCGACGTCCCGCTCACCGTCGGGCACCTCGAGAATGACCTCGTCGTGGACCTGCAGAACCACCGCCGACTCGAGATCGGCATGCTCGAGCGCTCTGTCCAAGCCGACCAGGGCCACCTTGAAGATGTCTGCTGCCAACCCCTGGATGCCCGCGTTCATCGCCTGACGCTCGCCCGCCTGCCGCACTCGAGGATTGTCGCTCCTCAGCTCGGGTATGAGCCGGCGGCGGCCGAAGAGGGTTTCGGTGTAGCCCTTGTTGCGGGCCTCGGTAACCGTGCGGTCCATGTAGTCCCGTACAGCCGGGAAACCGTCGAAATAGGCATCGAGGATCTCGGCGGCCTCGGAGGTCCGAATACCGAGTCGCTGGCCCAGCCCGTAGGCCTCCATCCCGTAAGCGAGTCCGTAGCTCACCATCTTCGCTTTGCTGCGCTGCTCGAAGGTCACCTCCGCGGGATCGACACCGAAAACGCGTGCGGCGACCGAACGGTGGACATCGGTTCTCGACGTGAAGGCTTCGATCAAACCGGGATCGCGAGCGAGATGGGCGATACAGCGCAGCTCGATCTGGTTGTAGTCTGCGACGAGCAACCACCACCCGGTGGGCGCAGCGAACGCCTTGCGGAACGTGCGGCCCCGCTCAGACCGCACCGGGATGTTGTGGAGATTGGGATGCTCGCTCGACAAGCGGCCGGTGCGGGCCACCATCTGATTGAATGTCGCCCGGATCCGATCGTCCTGGTCGACCTCGGCCAGGAGTGAGGCACCGTAGGTGGACCGCAGCTTCTCCACCTCCCGATATGCGAGCAGGTGATCGATGATCGGATGCTCTCCCAGGAGTTTCTCCAGGGTTGACTGATCGGTGGAGAACCCGGTCTTGGTCTTCTTCTGCGGCGTCAACCCGATGTCGTCGAACAGGACTTCGCGGAGGGCCTTGGTGGAGTTGACGTTGAAGTCGTACCCGGCGTCGTCACGGATGGCGTCGCGGAGGGCGTCCGCTTCGGCGGTCATATCCCGATTGAGCCGCTCCAACTCGACCCGGTCGACGCCGACACCCCGATGTTCCATGCGGGCGAGCACGCCGACGAGTGGCACCTCGACCTCGGTGTTGAGAGCGGTCAGACCTTCGGCCTCGAGTGCAGTGGTGAGCGGGTCGAACAGCACCGAAACGGCTGTGCTCGCCTGGGCTGCCACCTCCGACGGAGCCGGCCCGCCTCCGAAGTCGAGTTGGCCTTCGGGGACCGAATCGAGAACCGGAAGTGCAAAGGGAGTGCGTTCGACGATCAGGTCCCTCAGCGGGTATGAAGCGCCTGCCGGGTCGAGCAGATACGCAGCGAGGGCCATATCGAGCATCAGCGCGCTGCTGAATGTCGGCACCCCCACTCCCGCCCCGAGCATGGCCCGGAGCAACGGTTTGGCGTCGTGGGCGGCGAAACCGACCCGCATCAATGCCGCCAACACATCGTCGGTCAATGCCGAGGCGGCCGCCCGGGTATCGATCCACCAGGCGCCGACCGTTCCGTCCGCATCGACGGTGTCGGCCGTGAATGCCAGGCCGGCCAGCCGTCCATGCTCGAGCCCTGCCGCCAGCGCGACGGGGCGTTCGCTCCCATCGATGGCGGCGATAGCAGCGCTCGCAACCTCGCCGGATTCGATGTGCCGGACGACCGGCGTGATCGGTACCCGATCGACGTCGCCGGTTCTGTCGTGCTCGTCGGTTGAAAACGCCTCGAGGAAACGATCGAACATCGAACGGAACTCCAGGAAGTCGAACACCCTCTTGACGTCGTCGATGTCGAACGGCCGTCGTTCGATGAGATCGTTCACGTCGACATCGAGCGGCACGTCCCTCAGCAGCATCATCACCTGAGCGTTGAGGCGGACGCGCTGTTCGTTCTCGGCCAAGTTCTCACGCAGCTTCGGTGTGTGGGCGTCGAGATTGGCGTAGATCCCATCGATCCCACCAAAGGTGTTGATGAGCTTGGCCGCCGTCTTCTCACCCACGCCGGGAACGCCGGGAAGGTTGTCCGATGTGTCGCCTCGCAGTGCGGCGTAGTTGACGTAGTCCGCCGGCGCCACCCCGGTTCGCTCCTTGATACCCGCCTCGTCATACAGGGCGTAGTCGCTGACGCCCCGCCGGTTGTAGATCACCCTGACGTGCGGATCGGCAACCAATTGGTAGCTGTCACGGTCGCCGGTGACCACCTGGACGTCGTGACCCATTGCCTCCGCTCGGGTCGCGAGCGTGGCGATGACGTCGTCGGCTTCGAAGCCTGGTGCTTCGAGCATGGGGATGTCGATGGCTTCCAACACCTCGCGGACCAGGCCCATCTGCTGCCGGAGGACATCTGGGGCAGCGCTACGATTGGCCTTGTAGGTGTCCACCTGCTCGTGACGGAAGGTGGGCTCGGGACGATCGAAGGCGACCGCGATCCCGTTGGGCTGGTGGTCGCGGACCAGATTGATCAGCATGCTCGTGAAGCCGAAGACGGCGTTGGTCACCTGCCCGGAGGCCGTCGCGAGGTCGTCGGGAAGCGCATAGAAGGCTCGATACGTGAGCGAATTCCCGTCGATGAGCATCAGAGTTGCCACGACAGACGAGCCTACGGTGCGAACCGATGCGTGAACCCGTGCAAACCGTCGTCCTCGGGGACGACGACGGTCAAGTCTTGTCGCCGGGTGTGAGTTCACCTTCGAGAATGCGCCGCGCGACCGCACCCATGGACGACCGGCTGTTCATGGCCTGCGACCTCATGAAGCGAAACGCGTCAGCCTCGGCCAGTCCGTGGGAATCCATGAGCACTCCCTTGGCGCGATCGAACAGAATTCGTTCGCTCAGTTTCTCCTCGGCGGCGTCGGCTCGTGACGCCTGCTCGCCGGCCGCTGCCCGAGCCAGGGTCAGATCGGCGAATCGTGCCATCGCCATCTCGATTGCCGGTACGAGGTCATTGCGTTCGAACGGCTTGACCACGTACGCCAGCGCACCCGCGTCCCGGGCCTGCTCGATCAATTCCCGCTGGGAGAACGCTGTGAGGATCACCACGGCCGACAATCCCTCGGCAATGATCCGGCGTGCAGCCGTGAGGCCGTCCGCCCCGGGCATCTTGATGTCGAGTATCGCAACATCCGGACGGAGCGTGGTCACCATTTCGAGTGCCTCGTCGCCGTTGGCGGCCTCCCCGACCACCTCGTAGCCCTCCTCGGTCAATGTCTCCTTGAGGTCGAGACGTATCAGGGCCTCGTCCTCGGCGATCACAACCCGGGTCATGGCGTGCGCCGACGGTTCAGCTCATCGAGGAGGTCGTCCTGTTTGCCCTCGAGTTTGGCGAGCCGCTCGAGCTTCACCCCGCGGTCGCGCCGAAGCGCAGCCACCGTACGCGACGCATCTCGGTGCTCACGATCAGCGAGTGGTGTCTCACTGACCAAGGCCCGCAACCGGGCGTCGTCGGCTTCATCAGCGAAATGGGCGAGCTGTTCGTCGAGCACGCTGATCTCGTGCCGCAAATCCGAGACCTGACCCGAGACGTTTTGTAGCCGGCGTTCGATCGATGACTGAAACACCTGTCCGGGCTCCTCTCTCGGCTCGACCAACCCTGTGCCCGGGGTGGGATTCGAACCCACACGCCCTTTCGGACAGCGGATTTTGAGTCCGCCGCGTCTGCCATTCCGCCACCCGGGCTCGTGGATACACGGTGGCATCGTCGAGAGTAACAACTATTGGCCGCATTTGGTTCGGTTGCGGCCGGCGCGGACACCTTTGCTGGTGTTCCACCGAGGACGAAACCTTCCACCCGGACGCTTGTAACGCCCGCGGCCGGCAGAGGGTCTAAGCCTTGATGAGCGCCACCCAGATCGCATTCACCTACCCGGGCCAGGGCAGCCAAGCACCCGGGATGGGTGCACCTTGGACCGAGCATCCGTCCTGGGAGCTCGTCGGCGAGGCAGGCGAGGTTGCCGAGAGGGACGTCGCCCGACTCCTTCTGGAGGCAGACGCCGAGGAACTCAAGGAGACCCGGAACGCTCAGCTCTCCACATTCGTCCTCAGCATGGTCGTCCTGGACGCGGTCGAGCGGCTCGGAATCGAGCCCACGATGCACGCCGGTCACTCGCTCGGCGAGTATTCGGCTCTGGTCGGGTCGGGTGCGGTCTCCTTCGCCGATGGGGTCCGGTTGGTGACCGAGCGTGGCAACGCCATGCAGGCTGCGGCAGATGCAACACCGGGGACCATGGCTGCCGTGCTCGGGCTCGACGACGAGCTGGTCGAGCTGGCGTGCCAGAAATCCAAGCAGGATGTGTTCGTTGCGAACTTCAATGCTCCCGGTCAAGTGGTCATCGCCGGGACGGTCGAGGGGGTCACGGCCGCCGGCGAGTTGGCGAAGAGCCTGGGCGCCAAACGGATCATGCCGATCAAGGTCGGAGGTGCCTTCCATACGCCGTTCATGGCCGCCGCCAGGGAACGGCTGCACAAAGCCCTGGCCGATGTCGACTTCCGCCCGCCGAGTACCCCGGTGGTCGCCAACGTCGACGGTGCGCTCCACTCCGGCGCCAACGAATGGATACGGCTTCTGAGTGACCAGTTGACCTCACCGGTTCGATGGCGGCAGTCACTTCACACGATGGAGGACGCCGAAGCGAGTCTGCTCCTCGAACTCGGTCCCGGCACCGTCCTCACCGGCATGGCCAAACGAACGGTCGGTTCGATCGCCAACGCCTCGGTCTCGGACCCCGCATCGCTCGACCGCTTGCTGGAGAAGTTGGCCCACTCCCCAAAATATGAGCGCTCGCCGGTCGGAGAGTTTCTCTTCGCCAGCGAGCGTCTCGTCGTCAGCCCGGCAAGCGGTATCTTCACCCCGCTGGCGGGGGCTGCGGCCGGTATGCGTCTCGACACCGGTGATCTGATCGGACATGTCGGCACCGAAGAGGTCCGGACCGCGTTTGCCGGGGAACTGCACGGCATGCTGGCGCTGCCAGGCGAGCGTGTGGCGCCGTCGCAACCGATCGCCTGGTTGCGGATAACCGCATGAACAGCGTCGGATTTCGACTCTCCGGAGTCGGTTCGGCCCTGCCCGAAAAGGTACTCACCAACCACGATCTCGAGTCGTGGATGGACACCACCGACGAATGGATCCGTGAGCGAACCGGTATCAGCCAACGCCACATCGGGTCGAGCACCACCGAACTGGCCACCCTGGCCTCACAGCGAGCCATGGACGCCGCCGGGGTCGGGCCGAGCGACATCGACCTACTGCTCCTGGCCACCACCAGCCCTGAACACATCTGCCCCGGTACCGCTCCGGGTGTCGCCAGTCAGCTCGGCCTCGACTGCGGCGCGATCGACGTGCAGGCAGCGTGCTCGGGCTGGGTGTACGGCCTCACGATGGCCAACGGTTACCTGCTCCAGGGCATGGACCGCATCCTGGTCGTCGGAGCCGAAGCGCTCGACAAGATCACCGATTACCACGACCGAGGCACCGGCATCCTCTTCGGCAACGGAGGCGGGGCGGCTGTCATCCAGCCGGACCCGTCGGGGGTCGGCGAACTCCTGAGCTGGGACCTCGGCGCCGACGGCCGGTATGTGAAGATCCTCTACGCCGAACATGGAGGCGTCCTGAAGATGGACGGCAAGGAGGTTTTCCGGCAGGCGGTGACCGCCATTCAGCGCACCGTGACGAACTCGCTGGGTCGGGCCGGACTGACCATCGACGAGATCGACCTGATCGTGCCGCACCAGGCCAACATTCGTATCGTCGAGTCGGCCTGGAAGAAGCTCGGACTGTCGATGGACAAGACGGCCATGGTGCTCGAGAACACCGGCAACACCTCCGGCGCAACGATACCGTTGGCACTCGACGATGCGCTCAGCAACGACCGTGTGAAGAACGGCGATGTCGTGCTGTTCGTCGGGTTCGGCGCCGGGATGACCTGGGGCAGCGCGCTCGTGCGCTGGAATGGCTCGTGACCGTCGCGCTTGTCACGGGTGGAACGCGCGGCATCGGCAGAGCAACCGCTCTGGCATTGGCCGAGGCGGGCCACTCCGTCGCGGTCGCCAGTCGGACCGAACCCGATGACTTGCCGGAACCGCTCACCTGGTTCGAGTGCGATGTCACCTCCAACGAGAGCGTCGAGCGGATGTTCGACGAGATCGAAGCATCGCTGGGGCCGGTCGATGTCCTCGTCGCCAACGCCGGTATCACCCGCGATGGTCTGACGCTTCGCATGAAGGAGGCCGATTTCACCGGCGTCGTCGACGCCAACCTCACCGGAGCATGGAGGCTCGCCAAGCGAGCGGTGCGGACGATGATGAAGGCTCGCCACGGCCGGATCATTCTGATCTCCTCCGTCGTGGGAGCGATCGGCCAGGTCGGTCAGGTGAACTACGCGGCCAGCAAAGCGGGTCTTGTCGGTCTGGGCCGTTCGCTCGCTCGGGAGTTCGCCTCGCGGAACATCACCGTGAACATCGTCGCGCCCGGACCGATCGCCACCGACATGTTCGACGCTGTCAGCGACAGCGCCAAGGATGCGATGACGACCGCCGTTCCCCTGGGTCGGGTGGGCACACCCGAGGAGGTCGCCGCCGCCGTCGTGTTCCTCGCATCCGCCGGCGCCGCCTACATCACCGGCGCAACGCTGGCGGTCGACGGCGGCCTGGGAATGGGCGCATGAGCCTGCCGACGCCAACTAGTCTTTGCCACATCCAACCCGGTTCCCCATGAACCCACAATGACGACGGAGTAAGAACTCGTGAGCGATAAACCCAACTTTGAACGCTTCACCGCCTGCGCGGTCGAGGTCCTCTCGGTGGAGGCCTCAGCGGTGACGAAGGAAGCACGATTCGCCGAAGACCTCGACGCCGACAGCCTCGATCTCGTCGAACTCGTCATGGCGCTCGAAGAAGAGTTCGATGTGTCCGTCGAGGAGGAAGAGCTCGACGGCGTCGACACGGTGGGCGGAGCCTACGACCTCATCGTCGCCAAGCTCTAATGCGCCACCGGGTGGCGATCACCGGTCTGGGTGTCGTGGGGCCGTGCGGCATCGGCCGGTCGGCTTTCTGGAACGGCCTGCTCGGTCCACTGCCCGAGGGCGAACGCCGGGTGGACGGCTGGGACCCCAGCCCGTACTTCGCCAACCCGAAGGAGGCCCGCCGGGCCGACCTCTTCACGCAGTTCGCATTGGCGGCAGCCGCCGAGGCCGCAGAGGAAGCGGGCGATCTCGGTGCCGATCCAGCTCGCATCGGCACCCTCATCGGCACCGGCATCGGAGGGATCTCGACCAACGAAGAACAGATCGTCATCCGGCACGAACGAGGCGACCGTCGGGTGTCCCCGTTCCTCGTCCCGATGATGATGCCCAACGCAGCTGCGGCAGCAGTGTCGATGCGCCACGGTTTTCAGGGCCCGTGCGAAGCGACGGTCACCGCATGCGCCGCCGGTACCCATTCCATCGGCAACGCGATGCGTCTGATCGCCAGCGGACGCTGTGACGTCGTGTTCACCGGCGGGTCCGAAGCGCCCTTCACACCGACGTCCCTGGCCGGATTCGGGAACATGACCGCACTGTCGAGGACCGGGATATCGGTCCCTTTCGACATCCGTCGAGATGGTTTCATGATGGGAGAGGGCGCAAGTGTTCTCGTCCTCGAGGAATGGGAGCGGGCCGTTTCGCGGGGAGCCAGGATCCTCGGCGAGCTGCTGGGGGCCGCCAGCACCGCCGACGCACACCACATCACCGCGCCCTCTCCTGGCGGAAATGGGGCCGTCCGATCGATGGAGCTAGCCCTCGAGGACGCAGGTCTGGCGCCTTCCGACATCACCCAGGTCAATGCCCACGGCACGAGCACCCCGCTCAACGACGAGGCCGAGGCGCATGCAATGGCCAAGGTGTTCGGAGAGTCGGGTCCAGCCGTCACCTCTATCAAGGGAATCACCGGCCACTCCCTCGGTGCCGCCGGCGCACTCGAAGCCGCTGCGGTTCTTCTCTCGATCGAGCACCAACTCATCCCGCCAACGACAGGATTCGAACAACCGGACCCTCAGCTACCCGACATCGACCTCGTGGTCGGCGGACCCCGTCAGTGGACGCCCGGACCTGCGATGTCGAACAGTTTCGGCTTCGGTGGTCACAACGGAACGATCATCATCGGCCCCGGGGTCTGATGTCAGCCACGCTGCCGACTCCGATCCAGCTCCTTCCCCACCGACCCCCTTTCCTCTTCGTCGACGAGCTCGTCGAACTCGACGGAGGAGTCAGCGTCCGGGCGCGATGGCACCTCACCGGACAAGAATGGTTCTTCGCCGGGCATTTCCCGTCCGAGCCGGTCGTCCCCGGCGTACTGCAGATCGAAGCCCTCGCCCAGACCGGCGCCTGCGCGGTGCTCGCCGAGGAGCGTTTCGCCGGTCGGATCCCGTACCTGACCGGCGTCGACGGCGCCAAGTTCCGGCGGCCGGTACGTCCCGGCGACACCCTCGACATGGAGGTGACGTTCGGACGATTGTCCTCCCGCGGAGGAAGAGGCCACGGCACCGCGACCGTGGCCGGAGGACTGACCTGCGAGGCGGACCTCATGGTCGTGCTCGGCGCCTCTCCCAGCTGACGCGCCTCCCCGATGTGGGTTCGACAACCGAGCCCACGAGCGACGCGGGTCCCTACGCCGGAGACCGTACAGCTACGGTGGGGCCGTGACCGAGGCACGTACCGTCTACGAGTTCGTCGGAGGCGAACACTTCTTCATCGAGCTGGTGGACGACTTCTACGACCGGGTGAGCGCCGATGCCATCCTGATGGCCCTGTATCCCGAGAACCTGGACGAGGCGCGACGCAAGACCGCATCCTTTCTTGCCCAATACTGGGGCGGGCCACCGAACTACAGCGCCGAACGCGGTCACCCACGGCTGCGCATGCGGCACGCTCGGTTCGCCATCGGACTCGTCGAGCGAGATCATTGGCTGAACCACATGAGAGATGCGCTCCACGCCATGGCGAAAACGCACGGCCTACCCGTTGCGATCCAACAGACGATGAGCGACTACTTCGAGCGTGGCAGCACCGCGATGATCAATCACGGGAATGGTCGTGAGTAACGCCTGGTTGACTCATTTGTGGTCGCCGTCATGACTCGTCGAGAGGAACAGCCTGTCTCCGCCGATGATCAAAGGGCCCAACGATTCGCCGAGTACGTACTACCCCACATTCCAATGCTGTTCGGTACGGCCTACAGCCTGACGAGGAGCTCCAGCGACGCCGAGGACCTCGTGCAGGACACTCTGCTTCGAGCATTCCGGGCGATCGATCGGTTCGACGGTGCCTACCCGAAAGCGTGGCTCCTCACGATCCTGCGGAACACGAACATCAATCGTGCACAGAAGAAGACGCCGTTCCTCTTCGACGACCCCGACGATCCATCCGGCGACATCGCCGACGAGGTCACGCCGGAAGACATCATCGTCGAACCGCTGTTCGACGCGGCCGTACAACGGGCTCTCGACGATCTTCCTGGATCGTTCAGATCGGTCGTCGACCTGGTCGATGTGAACGGACTGACCTACGCCGAGGCAGCCGAAGCGCTGGAGATTCCCCTCGGTACGGTCATGAGCCGGCTGCACCGGGCACGGCGCCGTATTCGCCAGCGGTTGGCGCCGACGGTGAATCGACCGAGGACGCCACGTCGATGATGCCGTTGCTCGCCGACCTGATGAACTGGATGCGGGGCCGGATGACGTGCGCCGAGACGCTCGAGCTTCTCCAGTTCCATCTCGACGGCGAACTGGGGGCTGAGCAGGCCCGTCGTGTGGCCCTACATCTGGATCACTGCAACCGGTGCGAGCGGGAGACCGAACTCTACGCCAGGATCAAGGCGTCGATCGCGTCGGGGGCACCCGCGGCCGACCCCGACGTGGTCCAGCGTCTCGAACGCTTCGGCCGGAGGGTCGCCAAAGGCGAGATCATCGACTAGGGTTTGGGTCATGCGGTCGCTGAGCCCCACCCGTGCCGGTGCTGGCCTCCTCCTGCCCCTTCTCGGGCTCGAGCTTCGACTTCTGTGCCCGACCGCCTGAATTCGCTCGGCGTGTCGGGAAGACGTCTCCGCTTCATATCACAGAAGAACCCGTAACCAGCTCGCTCAAGGAACCGATAATGACATCAATGATCAACAACCAGCCCGGCCTCCTGCCGGTCCAGAAGTATCAACCGTTCGCCTCGATCGACCTGCCGGAGAGGACCTGGCCGAACGCTGTCATCGAGACGACGCCGCTGTGGTGCAGCGTCGACCTCCGGGACGGCAACCAGGCGCTGATCGAGCCGATGGACCCGGATCGCAAGCTCATGATGTTCCAGCATCTGATCGATGTCGGGTTCCGCGAGATCGAGGTGGGTTTCCCGTCGGCTTCCGAGACCGACTTCGCGTTCGTTCGCAAGATCATCGAGGACGGACTCATTCCCGACGACGTGACGATCCAGGTTCTGACCCAGGCCCGCCCCGAGCTGATCACGCGAACCTACGAGAGCCTCGTCGGGGCCGAGAAGGCCATCGTTCACCTCTACAACAGCACCTCCACCGTGCAACGGCGGGTGGTTTTCGGCCTCGATGAGGACGGCATCGTCGACATCGCGGTCAAAGGTGCCGAAGCGTGCCGAGCCAGCGAAGCCCTCGTCGAGGGCACTGATATCCGCTACGAGTACTCACCCGAGAGCTTCACCGGAACCGAACTCCCCTTCGCCAAACGGATCTGCGAAGCCGTGCTCGACGTGTTCGAGGCGACGCCGGAGAACAAGGTGATCATCAACCTCCCGGCCACGGTCGAAATGAGTACCGCCAACATCTACGGCGACATGATCGAGTGGTTCCACCGCAACATCGACCGGCGTGACTCGGTCATCCTCAGCCTGCATCCGCACAACGACCGCGGCACGGGGGTTGCGGCAGCGGAGTTCGGTGTCATGGCCGGCGCCGACCGGGTCGAAGGAACGCTGTTCGGCAACGGCGAACGAACCGGCAACGTCGACGTCGTCACCCTCGCCCTCAACCTGTTCAGCCAGGGGGTTGATCCTCAATTGGACTTCACCCGGATCAACGAGAGCAGGCGCATCGCCGAACACTGCAACCAGCTGCCGGTCCACCCCCGACATCCCTACGTCGGCGACCTGGTGTACACCGCCTTCAGCGGAAGCCACCAGGACGCCATCAAAAAGGGGTTCGAGGCGATGGACGAAACAGGGCAGGTGCTGTGGGAGGTCCCCTACCTCCCGATCGACCCGATCGACGTCGGACGCACCTACGAAGACGTGATCCGGGTCAACAGCCAGTCGGGCAAGGGAGGCGTGGCCTACCTGCTCAAGACCGAACAGGAGCTGGACCTTCCCCGCCGCCTCCAGATCGAGTTCACCCGCGTGATCCAGCAGATCACCGACACGACCGGCAAAGAGGTGTCCGGAAACGAGATCTGGGAGGCCTTCCGCACCCATTACCTGGGCGCCGCCAAACCCTTCGAACTCGTCGGCTTCACCAGTGCCCACAACGCCGCCGGCAAAGACCGCACCCAGATCTCGGCCAGCCTTCGGGTGGACGGCTCCGAAACCGAGATCGTCGGCGAAGGAGGCGGCTCGGTCGAGGCGTTCGCCTCGGCGCTGACCGAGAACATCGGGATCGGTATACGGGTGCTGGACTACCACGAGCACGGCATCGGAGCCGGAACCGACGTTCAGGCCGTCAGCTACATGGAGGTCAGGGTCGGCGACGTGGAACTCTGGGGTGTCGGAATGCACACCGACATCACAACCGCCTCGCTCCGGGCTCTTCTGTCTGCGGTCAACCGGGCGTCGTGAGGCTCTCAGACCTCGTCCAGCGCCGCCCGTAGCCGGGCCACGAAACCGATGGCGTCGTCGACCGACCCGCCCTCGAGCATCCGGCGGATGATCGCCGATGCCACGACGACGCCATCAGCGATCTGGGACACCTCCGCCGCCTGCTCCGGGTTCGAGATCCCCAACCCGACGACCACCGGTTTGTCGGTGATCGCTTTCAGCCGGCCGGCGATCTCGGTGGCGCTGGCTGCCAGTTCGGCTCGCTCCCCCGTAATGCCCACCAAGCCGACCCCGTAGACGAAACCTCGCGCTCGTGTAGCAACCCTCACCAAGCGATCGTCGTCGGCGGTCGGCGCCGCCAGCATGACGGTGGCCACACCGGCGCGGTCCGCCTCGGCCGCCCAGTCGTCGACCTCCTCCAGCGGGAGGTCGGGGAGGATCGCGCCGCCGATCCCGGCCTGGACCAGCCGATCGGCGAAACGGTTGTGACCCATCCGGTAGGCGATGTTGTAGTACGTCATGGCGATCAGCGGTATGTGGACATCGGCCTCGGCGACCCGGTCGAGGACCATCGTCGGGTTGGAGCCGTGGGCCAGGGCGATCGATGAGGCTTCCTGGATCGTCGGACCGTCCATGACCGGATCGGAGAACGGGATACCGATCTCGATGGCGTCAGCGCCGGCTGCGGCGAAACCTTCGATGAGCCGGGGCCATTCGTCGACGGGATAGCCCCCGGTCACATAGGGCAGGAGCAACTTCGCCCCCTGGTCACGCCGACGACGCAGGTGTGTTTCGAGATCGGGCCGATCGGTCATCGACGCAGTATGCCGGGCCCAGCGGGATGCTCGACTCCGAGCGTGACCTCCCGGCTCAGGGTCGCATCGTCGACAGCGCCTCGGGATCACCGTCGAGGATGGCCTGGACCTGGGCCACGTCCTTGTCGCCTCGACCGCTCATGTTCAACAGGACGGTCGACCCGGCCAGTTCATCCTTCGCTTTCACCATCCACGCAAGACCGTGAGCAGGCTCGAGCGCGGGGATGATCCCTTCGGTATGTGACAACAACTCGAACGCGTCGAGAACTTCGGCGTCGGTCACGCTCTCGTAACGGGCTCGCCCGATCTGGGCGAGGTGGGCGTGCTCGGGTCCCACCCCGGGATAGTCGAGACCGGCCGAGACCGAGTGGGCCTCCTGCACCTGGCCGAATTCGTCCTGCATAAGATAGCTCTTCGAGCCGTGGACAACCCCGGGTACCGCCCGACCGATCGCCGCACCGCCGGCCGGTTCGACCCCGACGAGCCTGGCCCGGGTGTCGGCAAAACCGGAGAAGATTCCGGCCGCATTGGACCCGCCTCCGACGCATGCCACCACGTAGTCGGGTACCTCGCCGTCGAGAAGTTCCGCGCATTGTGCCCGTGCCTCGTCCCCGATGACCCGGTGAAACTCCCGCACCATCCACGGATACGGGTGGGGTCCCATCACCGATCCGAGGCAGTAGTGGGTCGTGGCGACCGTCGCCACCCAGTCACGCATCGCTTCGTTGACCGCATCTTTGAGGGTGCGCGATCCGGACATGGCCGATCGAACCTCGGCGCCGAGGAGCCGCATCCGGAACACGTTGAGCGCTTGACGTTTGATGTCGACCTCGCCCATGTAGACCACGCAGTCCATTCCCATCAGGGCCGCTGCGGTGGCCGAGGCGACACCGTGCTGGCCGGCGCCGGTCTCGGCAACCAAGCGCTTCTTGCCCATACGCTTGGCCAGCAGAGCCTGACCGAGAACGTTGTTGATCTTGTGTGAGCCGGTGTGGTTGAGGTCTTCCCGCTTGAGCAGGACCCGGAACCCGAGCTGGGAAGAGAGTCGAGAACACACCGTCACCGGGCAGGGTCGCCCCGCATAGGTTCTCAGCAGTTCGTGGAACTCCTGTGTGAACGCCGCATCGGCCCATGCCTCGACGAATGCCGCTTCGAGTTCCGCGCAGGCGGGCACGAGGGTTTCCGGGACAAACCTGCCGCCGAACTCACCGAAACGACCCCGTTCGTCGGGGTCGGGCATGAATGACGTCGTGTCGGTTGGTGTGACGGTCATGAGTCGTGATCTCCCCAGTCGGCCAGCGAACGGTGGCCCGAGCCGTCTGACCTTGCCACAGATCGGGCGTTCACGATGAACTGGCGCACTTTGGTGGCGTCCTTGATTCCCGGCCGCTCCTCCACCCCTGTCGCTACATCCACACCCCACGGGTCGATCACCGTGATGGCGTCGACGACGTTTTCCGGCGTCAGCCCGCCGGCCAGGATGAACTCACGATCGATCGGATGATCCCGCAGCATGGCCCAGTCGAATGTCTCGCCCGATCCCGGCCGCGGGGCATCGATCAGGAAACGGACCCGGCCGAACGCTTCGTGTTCGATCATGGCCCGTGATCCGGCCGGAACGCCCCTGATCACCGCCGGGACCCGCTCGGCGACCCACCGGGTCTGCTCGGGGCTCTCGTTGCCGTGGAGTTGGACGGCTCGGATCCCCGTCTTGTTGGTCAGATCAACGATCCGTTCCGGCGCCTCATTCCGGAACACACCAACGGGCAGCACCGTGCCCGGCAGCCGCTCGATGATGGATCGGACGCGACCCGGGGTGACCTGACGCGGTGACGGAGCGAAGATGAAACCGACCGCATCGGCTCCCAGCCCCGCAGCCAGAAGAGCATCGTCCACATTCGTCATCCCGCAGATCTTCACGAACACGGCGATGTCCTTTCCCCGCTGG
Organism: Acidimicrobiales bacterium; assembly: GCA_024638805.1. Classification (GTDB taxonomy): domain Bacteria; phylum Actinomycetota; class Acidimicrobiia; order Acidimicrobiales; family SZUA-35; genus JABDIY01. The sequence continues at coordinate 13,195 of JAHEJO010000014.1, read as the reverse complement.
GTGCGGTCGCGAGTTGCCCGGAAGCCTAGCGAGCGTGGGGCTCCTCGTAGGCGGACCGTCCCGTCTTCTGACGGTGTGCGGTGCTCATCGAGCCGCGGCGGTTCGGCTCAGGGTGGCAATGGTTACGATCGGGTGCGTGGCAGCCACCTATCTGGACAGGATTCTCGAGTTCCATCGCGAGCGGGCGGCTGCCGACGAGCGGAGCGAGGCCTGGCTGCACGAGGCGATCGCCGGTCAGGTTGCTTCGGGGCCCGCCCACACACCTCGTCGAGGCTTCGCCAATGCCCTGGGCACACCCGGGCTTTCGGTCATCAGCGAGATCAAGCGCCAATCACCGTCCAAGGGCGACCTCTTCGCCGAACTGGATCCCGCAACCGTTGCGGCGGAATACGAGCGAGGAGGCGCGGCGGCGCTGTCGGTGCTGACCGACGAGCACCACTTCGGTGGATCGACGATCGATCTGGTGACCGCCCGCGCCGCGGTCGGGTTGCCTGTCCTCCGCAAGGACTTCACCGTCGACCGACGAGACGTCCTCGACGCCCGACTGATGGGGGCCGACTGCATATTGCTGATCGTCGCCGCTCTCGACGATGATCAGCTGGCGGAGTTCACAGGCCTCGCGGCGGACCTCGGCCTCGATGCCCTCGTGGAGACCCACGACGAACACGAGATCGAGCGGGCGTCCAGGGCGGGGGCCGCGTTGATCGGGGTGAACCAACGGGATCTCGTCACGTTCGCGGTGGACAGCGAACGAGCCATACGCGTTCGTCCCGCCATCCCGGAAGACGTTGTCGCGGTGGCCGAGAGTGGGGTGCGAGGCCCTTCTGACGCCGCCGCGCTCGCAACGGCCGGCTATGACGCTGTCCTCGTGGGTGAATCCCTCTTGCGCAGCGACGATCGAACCGCCGCCGTCCGGGCAATGGTGAAGGCCGGCACCTCGGCCGACGGATCCTAGGTCAGAGGGGCGAACCTCTGTACGGGCTGTTGGCCCACGATGAGCTCGCCGCCGTCGACCGCGGCCCGTTTGATCGAGGCCAACGCCAGCCAGCCATCGGAAACGGCGACGATGCTGGTGAGGACGCCCGCAACGACGTCTCCCCTGTGGATGTCGTCGTCCAGCCGGGGCGCCGGGCCGTGCCCGCACAGAACCATCAGCCGCCGGGGGGCGTTGTTTCCGCGACTGTCCATGCGCGCCACGAGTTCCTGACCCACGTAGCAGCCTTTTTCGAACGAGGTGGACATGTTGACGACGCCGAGCTCGGCAGGGATCGTGTCATCGTTGAACTCCCGGCCATAGCGCGGGATTCCGGCGGCGATCCGTAGCGCCTCGACGAGATCGGTCGAACCATGATTGGCACGCTGGATCGCGCTGCTGAACAGGTCGACACCGGCCAGCGTCGGCCAGAGGATCGGAACCGCCGAGAGGGCTCCGTCGGCGTCGAGCACATCCCCGTACGAATCGAGAACGGCCGACCGGGCGACGCGAACGCATCTGACGTCGACGGTGTCGAGATGGAATTCGCACCTGGTTCTGAGTTTGAACCTCTCCAAGCGGTTGAGGAGTGCCTCTCCGGCCCCCTGATCGGCGACCATCGTGTAGGCATCGTCAGCCGATCGCACCACGCGGAACCATCCGACGACCTTCCCCTGCGGGTGGAGCAACAGTGAGTGGCGACACTCTCCCATCCCCATCGTCACCACATCCTGGGACAGCTGGCCCTGGAGATATCCCGCCGCCTCCGGACCGTGGGCGGTGAGGACGTCTCGCCGTTCGTCCCCGTAAACGACGACGTCGTCCCGGACCGGTGGGGCAAGGCATCTCCAGATCGACACATGTGCCAGTATGCTGCCGGCCGCTCGTTTTGCCGATCGATAAGAACTCATGCTCTTTCCCACCTTCACATTCGGAGTGTTCTTCTTCTTCGTTGCGATCGGCCACACCGCCGTTCGACGCTCCATGAAGCTGTGGAAGGTCTTCATGGTGGCCGCGTCGTTCTGTTTCTACGGGTGGTTCGACGTCCGTCTGACCTTCCTGCTCGCCGGCTCGATCATTTTCAACTGGGCGCTCGGGCTGGCGATCGACTCCGCCGACGACCGTCCCAACGAGATCGTCGGGTTCGGGCTTGCGATCAATCTCGTCGTTCTCGGCTTCTTCAAATACTTCATCTTCTTCACGAACTCGGTGAGTTCGATCCTCGGTGGTGAGGGTCCCGCCCTGGCGATCCTCTTGCCGATCGGGATCTCGTTCTTCACCTTTCAGGCGATCAGCTACCTGGTCGACATTCACCGGCGCCTGTTGCCCGCCCACAAGCTGCTCGATGTGGCGCTGTATCTGTCCTTCTTTCCACAGCTGGTGGCCGGTCCGATCGTGCGGGCCACCGAGTTCTTCCCTCAACTCCAACGTCGCTCGATACGAGCGACCGTGGCGTCCGGCGAAGCGGCGTGGCTGATCGGCCTCGGTCTGTTCAAGAAGGTGGTCATCGCCAACTACCTGGCCGAGAACGTCGTGGACCCTGTGTTCGCAGCTCCCAACCTCGCGACGAGGACCGAACTCGTCACCGGCGTCTATGGCTATGCGGTTCAGATCTACGCCGACTTCTCGGGCTACACCGACATCGCCATCGGTCTGGCGCTGCTCCTCGGCCTCGACTTCCCCCGGAACTTCGATTCCCCCTACCGGGCCCTCTCGATCACCGATTTCTGGCGTCGCTGGCACATGACGCTGTCGCGCTGGCTGCGGGACTACCTGTACATCCCGCTGGGCGGAAGCCGGACAAGCCGGCTCCTCACCTACCGGAACCTGATGGTCACCATGCTGCTCGGCGGGCTCTGGCACGGCGCCCAGTGGACGTTCGTCGCCTGGGGTGCTGTGCACGGATGCTGGTTGATCCTGGAGCGGGCGGCCGGGCCATTCCCGTTCCCGGCCGCTTTGAGGTGGGTTGTGACGTTCCACGTCGTCACCCTGGCGTGGGTGTTGTTCCGGTCCCCGAGTTTCGTCCACGCAGCCGACATCTTCACCGGCCTTGCCACCGCACCCACCGGGATCGACGACCCCAACCTGCTGGCATGGGCGATCATCATCGCTGCGATCGGTTTGCAGTTCCAGCCCCTCGGGGCCGCCCGGACACTGTTCGACCGTTTCGTCAAGCTGGATCCGTTGGTTCAGGGTACGGCGCTGGCATGCTGGGTGCTCGTGGTGACAGCCGTCAGCCCTCCCGGTGTCCAGCCGTTCATCTACTACCAGTTCTGATGCGTTCCCAAATCACGGCTCGTGCGTCCACAATGTCACGCTTCGCCATGCCGGCAACCGTCCCGCACCCGGCACCGCCGGTGACAACCCGCACGCCGCGCTTCGAGTCCTCTCGCGTGCTGCTCGGAATCCTGCTGGGGCTCGTCCTGGCGTCGTTTCTGGCGTCGGCGTCCCTCGTCGAGATCGCCGGACGTTTGGAATTCGGTCCCGGCCGGGATCGTTGGCTGGCCGCTGCCGAGACCGTCGACGAGGCCAGCCACCTTCTGCTGCTCGACCGGCCGGGCGATTGGATCCGTCGCTCACTGGGGTACGACGACGTCCCCGAAGGCGTGGTCATCGGTCAGTTGGCCGTCGTCGAACCCGAATACGTCGCGTTGCCACCCGCTGAGATCGTGCCGCCCGAATCGGACCCGCCTGCACCCGAACCCGAGGTGAACCCGACAGTGGTCCCCGCCGAAGTGGAACCAGAGGTCCCCGCCGAAGTGAAACCCGTGCAGATCCCCGACCTCCGGGTCATCTCACCCTCGGACCCGCTTCGGATCTGGATGGGCGGTGACAGCCTCGGGCAGTACGTCGCCAACCATGTCGCCTATCGTGTCGCTCCTACCGACCGAACCGACATCACGCTCGACTACCACGTCTCGACCGGGCTGACCCGACCCGACTACTTCGACTGGCCGGCCCGCTTCACCGAGGTGACCCAGGCCGATCCTCGACCGGAGGCATACGTGTTCATGGTCGGCGGCAACGACGACCAGGCGATGCGATTGCAGGACGTGGTCTTGGAGACCGGGACCCCGGAATGGCTGGAGGAGTATCGGCGACGGGTCGGCCTGTTGATGGACGTGGTCGCCTATCCCGACACCCGTCTGTTCTGGGTGCTCCTGCCACCGATGGAGTCGCCCAGCCGTCAGCAGACCTCTGAGGCGATCAACGAGTCGATCACAGCGCAAGCGGCGCTACGCCCCTGGGTGTCGATCGTCGCGATCGACGACCTCTTCATCAGCCCTGACGGAGGGTTCGCCACGTTTGTCGATGATCCCGACGGTGACCGGAAGCTGGCCCGTCAGAGTGACGGTGTCCACATCACCGAGGTCGGAAGTGAATGGGTCGCCGAACGGGTCTGGCGCCAGGTCATCGACGCCTGGCCCGGCGCCGAGGTTTCCGAAGAGCTGGGAGGAGCGGGTCCGGCCACCGTCGATGGAACGGGGGCGCGTTCAGACGCCGTCTCCGGCTTGGGCTAGCCCTCTCCCGCCCGAGAACGGTGCAATGTATTGGCGGAAGAAACCGAGGACAGAAGGGCTCGTGCCTTGTTGTGGCACTCCATGTCCTCGAGTTCGGGATCCGAATCGGCCACGACCCCGGCTCCGGCCTGGACCGACGCCATACCGTCAGCACACACCATCGTTCGGATCGTGATTGCGGTGTCGAGGTTTCCGTTGAACCCGAAGTACCCGACGACGCCCGCATAGGGACCACGGCGAGTCGGCTCGAGTTCGTCGATGATCTGCATCGCTCGCACTTTCGGAGCGCCCGAGACCGTGCCGGCAGGCAGTGTTGCACGCAGGACGTCGACGATCGTCGCCCCCTGACGCAGGTCCCCTTCGACCTGACTGGTCAGATGCATCACGTGGCTGTATCGCTCCAGGGTCATCATCTCCGCCACCTCCAGCGAGCCGTAGTCGACCACCCGGCCCAGATCATTGCGGGCAAGATCGACCAGCATCACATGCTCGGCCCGCTCCTTGGGGTCCTCGGACAGTTCGGCGGCCAGGCGCCGGTCGTGGGCGTCGTCGCGGCCCCTGAACCTCGTGCCGGCGATCGGTCGCGAGATCACCCGGTTGTTCTGGACCTGCACCAGGGGTTCGGGCGAGCATCCCACCAGGCTCAGCTCCGGATACCGGAGCAAGTACATGTAGGGGCTGGGGTTGATCTGTCGCAGGACGCGGTACACATCGGTGTCGTCGGCCTGCAATGGGAAGTCGAACCGCTGCGACAACACCACTTGGAAGATGTCGCCCGCAACGATGTACTCCTTGGCGGCCCTGACCGCATCCTGGTAGAGGCCGCTGCCGAGGGTGGACCTGACCTCGGGGAGCGGCTGTTCGGCCCGCAGTTGAACGAGCGGTTCGGGCACGGGTCTGGCGCCGTCATCGGCCAGGGAGTGGAGCCGGATCAGAGCGTCGTCGTAGGCGTCGTCTACCTGTTGCGGCGTCGGGTGTCGTGGCAGCAGCGCCACCGAGGTGAGCAGCACCCGCTGACGCCAATGGTCGTAGGCGGCGAGGTCGCCGACGACGTCGATCACCGCATCCGGAAATCCTCGATCATCGGGCGGTGGGTCGGGCAATCGTTCCACTTCCCGGACCACGTCGTAGCCGAAGAACCCGACGAGTCCGGCACCCAGCGGCGGATCGTCCGGGTCCGATGGGGCGACGAAACTGTCGATCAGATACTCCACCGCCGCCAGGACACCGTCGGAGGTGGGCAGACCATCGGCGGGGAGTTTTCCCCTCACCTCGATCATCGACCCTCTGGCGATCAGGGTTGCGACCGGCCGTCGACCGGCGAACGAATACCGGCTCCACCGTTCGCCGTGTTCGGCGGATTCCAGCAGGAATCCCGACTCGTCGCCGACACAGCGTAGGAATCCGCTGATCGGGGTGGCCATGTCGGCCAGTAGTTCCGCCCGCACCGGTATGGCCCGATAGGTCCTGGCGAGTGTCCGGAACTCGTCGCGATCCAGATCGACGATCAGAGTCATCGAACATCCGAGCCGGGTGCCAGGTCGGTGAAGAAGCAGCTCTCCGCACCGGTGTGACAGGCGGGTCCTGCCGGCTCGACCCTGAACAAAAGCGTGTCGCCATCGCAGTCCACGTGGGCCGACACGATCCTCTGGGTGTTGCCGGAGGTGGCACCCTTGTGCCAGATCTCCTGCCGGGATCGACTCCAGAAGACGGTTTCACCTCGCGACAACGACAGCTGCAGCGCGTCGCGGTTCATCCACGCCATCATGAGAACCGCCCCGGTGGCGTCATCCTGGACGATGGCTGGCACCAATCCGTCGGGGTCGAACGTGATGCCGTCGGCGATGCCGGGCGCCATCAGAGATACAGGCCGGTCGGGGAGTCGTCGAGCCGTTCGGCGGCCACGGCATGGATGTCCCGTTCGCGCAACATGATGTACTCGACCCCGCCCACCTCGACTTCGAAACGATCTTCGGCATTGAAGAGCACGCGATCATGCAGCTGCATGGAGCGCACGTTCGGACCGTGGGCGACGACCTCGGCCCATGTGAGACGTCTTCCGACCTCGGCCGTCGCCGGGATCAGGATCCCACCCGAACTCTTGCGCTCGCCATCGGGTCCCTCCAACTTGACCAGAACTCGATCGTTAAGCATCTTGATCGGAAGGCGTCCGTTCTCTTCCACCGGATCACGATACTGGCTGGGCGGCGATGGCGAACCGGCGCTCGATCACGGGTGGGGCGGTCGGACGATGAGCCCGGCCGCCAACATGTGCCGCTTCGCCTCGGCGATCGAGTGCTGGCCGAAGTGGAAGATGCTGGCGGCCAGGACGGCGTCGGCCCCGGCATCGCGTGCGCCTTCAGCGAGGTGTTCGAGTGTTCCGACACCACCGGACGCCACCACCGGAACGTTCACCGCCGTCGCCACCGCCGAGGTGAGCTCGAGGTCGAAACCCGTTTTGGTCCCGTCCCGATCCATCGAGGTCAGCAGGATCTCGCCGGCACCACGCCGCTCGGCCTCGACCGCCCAATCGATCGCGTCGACACCGGTCTCCTTGCGGCCGCCGTGGGTGTAGACCTCGTAGCCGTTAGACATCACCTCGGACCGACGCGCATCGATGGCCACCACGCAGCACTGGCTGCCGAATTCGGCGGCGATCTCGGTGATCAGTTCGGGCCGCTGGAGCGCGGCGGACATGATCGACACCTTGTCCGCTCCGGCCCGGAGAAGCCGGCGTGCATCCTCCACCGATCGGACCCCACCCCCGATGGTGAACGGGATGAAGACCGCCTCGGCGACGGCGGCCGCCATGGCGACCGTCGTGTCACGGTCCTCGTGGGAGGCGGTGATGTCGAGGAAGACCAGTTCGTCGGCGCCCTGGGCGTCGTAGGCGGCGGCCAGAGCCACCGGATCGCCGGCATCGCGCAGATCGACGAAGTTCACGCCCTTGACGACCCGTCCGTGGTCGACGTCCAGGCAGGGGATGATCCGGACGACCTTCATCGTGACGTCTCGGCCAGGGTCTGTATCGCCTGGGTCACGGTGAACGACCCTTCGTAGATCGCTCGCCCGATGATCACACCGTCGAGCTCCCGACCGGCGCCACCGTCGGTCGCTCGCAGACCCCTGAGGGTCCGGAGGTGGTCGAGGGAGCCAACCCCGCCCGAGGCGATGATCGGGATCGCCGAGCGGGTGAGGAGCTGGACGAGTCCTCCGGCGTCGGGTCCCTTCATCGTGCCGTCGCGGGCGATGTCGGTGGCGATGATGCATTCGACTCCCAGATCGTTGAATCGTCGCGCCACCTCGACGACCGGGAGAGCCGTCGTCTCGGTCCAGCCGTGGGTGGCGATGAGGCCGTCCCGGGAATCGAGTCCGACCGCCACCGGCTGACGGGCGGCGACACGCTGGACCAGAGAGGGGTTCTCGACCGCGGCGGTACCGATCACGACCCGCGCCACGCCGGCATCGGCCAGAGCGGCGGCGGCATCGACCGACCGAACGCCTCCACCGACCTGTACGGGAACGGCGACCGCCCCGCACACCGCTTCGATCGCCTCCATGTTGGTGGAAACACCCGACCTGGCCGCGTCGAGGTCCACCATGTGAACCCACTGCGCACCTTCGGCGACGAATGCCGTCGCCTGAGCGACGGGGTCATCGTGGTAGGTCGTGGCGCGCTCGTAGTCACCCTGGAGGAGCCGGACGCATCGGCCATCGAGCAGATCGATGGCGGGGTAGACGATCATCGACGCTCCTGTCCGAGACCGCGTGCCCAGTTGGCGAGAAGGGCGAGGCCGGCGCTCGACGATTTCTCCGGGTGGCATTGCGTCGCCCAGACATTGTCCCGGGCCACGATCGCAGCTACCGGCCCGCCGTAGTCCACGGTCGCAACGTTGGTGTCGTCGATGGGACCGGAATACGAGTGGACGAAATACAGCCAAGGATCGTCCAGCCCGGCGACCGAGGCATGGTCGGGCTGCCGAAGTTCGAGCCGGTTCCACTGCATCTGGGGACGTTTGACCGTGTCCGGAAGCCGGACGACCTCCCCGGAAAGGATGCCGAGACCATCGACCTGAGGGCTTTCTTCGCTGGCGATGTACAGCAACTGCATACCCACGCAGATACCGATGAAGGGGCGGCCGCTGGCCGCCGCTTCGATCGCCGGGCCCGCCAGCCCGGCGCAGTGGAGGGCCTTCATGCACGCACCGAACGCACCCACGCCGGGCAGAACCACGCCGTCGGCGTCGGCCACCAACGCCGGGTCGGCGGTGAGTCGGGCGTCGACGCCGACTCTGATCAGAGCTTTCTGAGCCGATCGGAGGTTGCCGATGCCGTAGTCCATGACGGCGACGAGCGGCTCACTCACAATATCCCCTTGGTCGACGGGACCTCGGCCGCGCCGTCCTCGACCCGCACCGCATCGCGCAGACATCGTGCAACACCCTTGAACGTCGCCTCGATGATGTGATGGACGTTGGTGCCGTACACCATCTCGACATGCAAGGTGATCCCGGCCGAGGTGGCGAAACTCTGCAACACATGCTCGGCCAGCGAGGGATCGAAGGGAGGTGATCCGAGCGGGATGGCCTCGGGCATCGACACGTTCCACACCACGTAGGGGCGACCCGAGAGGTCGAGGGCGACCCGGATCAGCGCCTCGTCGAGAGGATAGAAACCGCTGGCGTAACGACGGACGCCGGCCTTGTCGCCCAGCGCCTCGGCGAACGCTTCACCGAGCACGATGGCGGTGTCCTCGACCGTGTGATGGGCATCGATGTGCAGGTCGCCCTCGGCGCGTATGGTCAGATCGAAACCGCCGTGCCGGCCGAGTTGATCGAGCATGTGGTCATAGAAGGGCAGACCGGTGGCGATGTCGGTCGTGCCGGTTCCGTCGAGGTCGATCGACATCTCGATCGAGGTCTCGGCTGTGGTTCGGGTACGGGATGCGTGTCGCACCTTTGAAGTGTGCCCTCGATCGCCCCACGACCGGCGAGAAAGATCACCGGCGCCCCCCGAAGGAGGCGCCGGCGGCGCAATTCGGGGCGGCGGATCCCCAAATCGCTGCTACCAGGTGGCGGGAACCTGGTGTGGGTAACTTAACCCAAACCTATCGGCCACGTGGTGGATAGTAAGCGCATTGTCCGGACGTCGTTCCACGACCGCCCGCCCGACGCCGACGGCGGCGGCGCGAGGTGTCGCTCAGCGGCGACGGAGCGCTGAGTTGAGACGCCGACTGCACGACTGCAATTGGCGCTCCACGTCGACCAGTGCGACGGTGATGTCGTCGTTGTCGTCGGCGTTGGCCGTTTCGATCTCGAGGCGGGCGATGAGCTCGTCGAGGCCCATCGCGATCGTTCCCAGTGCGACTCGATCCAGACTCACACCCGCACGGTACCGTTGCCCACCGTGTTGAACATGCTCGATCTTCGAGGCCACGGCTCCGCTGTCGCCCACCTGCTCCCCCGGCCCCTGCTCGCTGGAGACGAGCCTCGGACGACGGTCGCCGACATCGTCGCCGACGTGAGATCCAGAGGTGACGTGGCGATCAGGGAGTACACCGCAACCTTCGACGGCGTGGACTCTCCGACCTTCGCCGTCCCTCGCCAGGAGATCGATGCGGCGCTGGCTCAGCTGCCGCGGCCTCTCCGGGCAGCTCTCGAGGCGTCGGTGGAGAACGTACGGATTTTCCACGAACACCAACTGCATGCCGAGGAGATCATCGAACGGACCGGCATGAGGATCCACGCCTTCCAGAAACCGGTGCGGCGCGCCGGTCTGTACGTGCCAGGAGGCCGAGCGGTCTACCCCAGCACCGTCGTCATGACCGCAGTTCCGGCCCGCGTGGCCGGGGTGACAGATGTTGCGCTGTGCGTGCCGCCCGATCGCGGTACACAGCGGGTTGCACCCGTCGTGCTGGCAGCAGCGGCCCTCGCCGGCGTCGAAGAGATCTACGCGGTGGGGGGAGCGCAGGCGATCGCCGCGCTGGCCTACGGAACCGACACCATCGAACGGGTCGACGTGATCGCCGGCCCGGGCAACGTCTATGTCGCTCTCGCCAAACAGTTGGTCGCCGGCGACGTCGGCATTGCCGCCGCCTTCGCCGGTCCGTCCGAAGTGGTCGTCGTCGCCGACCGGTCATGCGATCCCCTGTTCGCGGCGATCGACGTGATCGTCCAGGCCGAACACGGCCCTGACGGGCTTGCGTGGCTCGTCACCTGGGACGAGGGGGTTGCCGACACGGTGTGCGCGGCCGGTGCTACCTACCTCGAGACCTCTCCCCGACGGGACGAGATCAGAGCCACGCTCACCGAAGGTGGGTATGTCGCTCTCGTCGACGATCGCGAGGCGGCGATCGCCGTCATCGATGCGATCGCACCTGAGCACCTCGAACTACAGGTAGCGGACGCGATGGCGATGGGTCGGCAGGTGTCCAACGCCGGCGCCATCTTCGCCGGACATCTGGCGCCGGCATCGCTGGGCGATTACATCGCCGGTCCGAGCCACGTCCTGCCCACCTACGGTTCGGCGCGCTTCGCCTCCGCGCTGACGGTCACCGACTTCACTCGCGACCACCACATCGTCACCGTCGAACAGGACGCGATCGATGCATGGGGCCCGCACGTCGTCGCCCTCGCCGAGGTCGAGGGTTTGGACGCTCACGCCGAGAGTATTCGCCGTCGAATGGGGACACGACCGTAGTCTCGGCCCAACTGTGGGACCGGCGGTCGGGACGGCCATCCTGTAGGTAGTGCCGCTGCGATCCTTCACCACCGCCGACCTCACCGGTCTTTCGAGCGCGCTCGATTTCGGCGACAGAATCCTTCAACATCGGGCCGCCGCCGAGGTCGACGACCGATTTCACGACAAACCGGCCAAGGCTGCGGTTCTACTGTCCGACGACGGGCGCCTGACACCATTGGGGGTTGCTGTGGTGTATCCGGCGGAACGGCGACCGGGCAACTCGCTACCACCGTGGGCCATGCAGTTCGTCCTGAAGAAGGGTGAACACCGGCGACTGTGCGAGTTGGTTTCGGCGGTTCTCCCCTCCGAGGGCTGCGAGGTCTGGGTGCGACCCGAGGACGAGGGGATCGTCGAGGAGATCCAACGGTGCTGGCCGGCGGCGTACAACTGTCGCCGGCTCCACCTGATGACGATCGATCTGCCCGTCGCCATCGAGCCGCTGCCCAGCCGGCCACTCGATCCGAACGATCCCGCCGACCTCGCTGCCGTCGTACGGGTGAACAACGCTGCGTTCGGCGACCATCCGGATCAGTCCGGTATGACCCAGGACTCGGTTCTCGTCAAGTTGGCCGGGCCCGGCCACACCGCTGAGGGCGTTCGCTTGGCTGAGATCGATGGGCGCATCAACGGTTTCTGCTGGACTCAGATCCATCACCGGCGAGGTCTCGGTGAGATCTCGGTGATCGGCCTGCACCCCGACGTCCACGGCCGGGGCCTGGGAGCGGCGATGACCGCGGCTGGACTCGCCTGGCTCCACCGACAGGGTCTGCATCAGGCGATTCTCTACGTGGAATCGGCGAATCTCACCGCCACGAGAAGCTATGCGCGACTCGGCTTCACGGTGACCCACGACGACGTCTCCTGGATGATTCCCGGTTCGGCCGATGACTGAGCCCGCCGCCGAGCACGGTCATCTGGCCCGGATCCGGGCGATCCAGGAGAAGCCGAGGGCCGCCATGCCGGCCCGGCCCTCACTTCTCGATCTCGACCGATCGACCCTCGCCGCCTTCCTGTCCGACGAGCCCCGTTTTCGGTTCGATCAGGTCTGGACCGCCGTCAACGAGAAGGGGCGGCGCCCGGAAGAGATCACATCGATCCCGCTGACACTTCGGTCCCGCCTGGAACAGCGCTACCCCGAAGCGCTGGCCATCGTCGACGAGCAGAACTCCCGCGACGGCCGGACGACCAAATGGTTGTTCGAGCTCCAAGGGGGTGCGCAGGTGGAGACGGTGCTCATGAGATACGACGGACGCATCACCGCCTGCATCTCGAGTCAAGCCGGCTGCGCCATGGCATGCAGTTTCTGCGCCACAGGCCAGGCGGGTTTCGAGCGACATCTGAGCGTCGCAGAGATCCTCGAACAGATCCACCGGGCCCGCCGCACCGCTGCGCCCCGGCGGTTGTCGAACATCGTCTTCATGGGGATGGGAGAACCACTGGCCAACCTGGACCGTCTCTTCGCCGCCATCGATCGCATCACCACCGACATCGGGATAGGTGCCCGTAGGATCACGGTGTCGACCGTCGGGCTCATACCGGCCATGGAGCGCTTCGCCGACGAGCGGCGACAGGTCGGACTGGCCGTGTCGCTGCATGCGGCGAACGACGAACTGCGGTCGCAACTCGTACCGATCAACCACCGCTACCCGATCGAGGACCTCATCGACGCGTGCCGGCTCGTCCGATCGAAGACCGGCAGGCGGGTGTCGTTCGAATGGGCGATGATCAGCGGCGTCAACGACCGCGACGTCGATGCCGTTCAGCTCGCCTCGGCCGCCCGAGCCGCCCGGGCGCACGTGAATCTGATCCCGTTGAACTCCACCCCCGGATACCCGACCACCGGCTCGTCGGCCGAACGGGTCAGAAGCTTCGCCGATCAGCTCACATCGAGCGGGATCAACGTGACGATCCGTTCGACGATGGGCGACGACATCGACGCCGCCTGCGGACAGCTGGCCAA
>JAHEJO010000117.1 GCA_024638805.1 Acidimicrobiales bacterium | reverse complement strand
GCGTGGACGGCGTTGTCATGGGTCCAGTCGAGAAGGGGACGCAGGTCGGGTTCGGAGAGAACCACACCGGTCGGGTTGCTCGGTGACGCCAGGACGACACCGTCGAGCGGGCCGGCCGCCTCGAGGTGCGCCACGGTCGGGCGGTAGGCGGTAGAGGAGTCGACCGGGATCCGTACGACATCCACCCCGAACGCCTCGAGGTCATTGCGGTAGCACGGATACCCCGGTTCGATCACGGCCACCCGAGCTCCCGAATCCCACAGAGCCAGAAACGCGAGGACGCAGCTGCCGGATGCTCCTGTGGTCACCGCAATCCGTGAGGTCGGTACTTCGATCTGGTGACGGTTGAGATACCAGTCGCTGATCCGGCCCCTGAGCTCGGGACGACCCAACGCAGCCGAGTACCCGATCGTGTCGCTGTCCAGTGCCCGGTGCGCTGCGTCGAGTACCCTCGATGGGGCTGCCGTCGATGGTTGGCCGACCTCGAGGTGTAGGACGGTGTGTCCTGCGTCCTCCCGGTCCCGAGCTGCTCTCATCGTCTCCATCACCCGAAAGGGTGCGATGGAACCCCGTTCGGAGTATCGCTCGCCGGCATCGTTCACAGTGCCATCGTAGGAAATGAATGAGGGTCCCCACCGCACTCGGTGGGGACCCTCATGACGGGAACATGATCAAGAGACTACGGTCGCCGCTGCCCGCCAGTGGCTGACCAAGATCAGTTCCCGGTACCCGCATCAACCAGTGAACAGGCTTGCAGCGTCCGTGACAATAGGTCGTCCGGTTTGGTTCATTGGGCAGGGATCGCAAGTGCCGACAGCGGCATGGGCCCGTCTCAGTCGGACAGGAGCCGGATCAGCGAACTCGTGTCCCAACGATTGCCACCTCTGGCCTGGATGCGTGAGTAGAACTGGTCGACGAGGGCCGCGACCGGAAGTGCGGCACCGACCGAATGCGCCTGATCGATGGCGATTCGAAGGTCTTTGCGCATCCAATCCACCGCGAACCCGAAGTCGAACTCGTCGGCGACCATCGACCGGCCCCGGTTCTCCATCTGCCAGGATCCGGCTGCGCCCTTGGAGATCACCCCCAGGACGGTGTCCATCTCCAAACCCGCCTTCAACCCGAGTGAGATTCCCTCGCTGAGACCTTGGAGTACACCGGCGATACACACCTGATTGACCATCTTGCACAGCTGACCCGCACCGGGGCCACCCACACGGGTGACGGCGACCGCATACGCATCGATCACCGAGCTCACGGCATCGAAGACTCCCTGGTCACCACCACACATGACGGTGAGGGAACCGGCGTGGGCGCCGGATTCGCCACCCGACACCGGAGCATCGACGAAACCCACGCCCCGCTGGCGGCACAGTCCGTGCAGCACGCGGGCAAGGTCCGCCGACGCCGTGGTGTGGTCGACCAGGACGGCCCCTTCCCGGGCGCCGGCCAGTGCGCCGTCGTCACCGAGAACGACGGCTCGGACGTCGTCGTCGGCGCCGACGATCGTCATGACGACGTCTGCATTGTCGGCAGCTTGGCGGGGGCTGTGGGCTCCGGCTCCCCCGTACTCGGCGACCCACGCCTCAGCCTTGCTTGCGGTCCGGTTGTACACGGTGACCGAGTGTCCGGCCCGCTGGAGGTGGCCTGCCATGGGATATCCCATCACACCGAGGCCAATGAACCCGATCGATGCCATGTGGCGAAGCTAGCAAACCGGATCGAGACAACCTGAATGTCAGCTTCGGCCACGGAGCGATCGGCGGGTGATCGAGCTCATGGCAGGCCCGACGCGCCGGACCAACGGACAGTACCGTGGTCGCCGTGAACAAGGTTGCGCCCAACGCATCCAGGATCGACCGGGCGACGGTTGCGCTCGTGGTGATCATCGCCGTGCTCGCTGCGGCCCTCATCTTCATCCTTTTCTTCACCGGTCCGGAGGACGTGGGGATCACCGTTCCGCCGACCACGACGTCGACGTCGGTGGGCGCAAGCGTCGAGAACTCGGGCGTCGAACCAACCGACGGATCCGAGTTCGTGATGCCGCTGACGTTCCTCGGCTCATGGGTCTCCGCCGACGGAGCGGCCACGGCATCTTTCTCGGAAATGCAGCTCTTGACCCTGGTGGCCGAGCTCTCCGCCGCGCCGTTGGACGGGCGCTTGACCCTCGCCAGGCCCGCAGGACTGGACAGGGTGCCGACCCGGGCAACGCCGTCCAGCTCGGTCCTCACACTCGAATTGGAGCTGAACGGGATCGTGGGGACCATGGACGCGCTTGCCGTGTTCGCGCCGACCGACGAATGCCTCGGCGTCGAGTTCGACCTCGACGTCGAACCGTCGGACTTCGACCTCCTGGGCGAGGCGGTACGAGTGCCGGTCTACCTGTGTCTGATCCCCGAGTTCTAGCCGGTCCGCTGTTGACCGATAAGTCGGTTCTCGACATGACAGCGCAATGCCCATGGTCCAAGATACGAACGTGACAGACGCGATCTCCTACATCGAAACCGGTCTCCGGCCGCAGGTTCTCTCGATCGTTCTGGCCGGCGGCGAGGGCAAACGCCTGATGCCATTGACCGCCGACCGGGCCAAACCAGCGGTGCCCTTCGGGGGGCAGTACCGGCTGATCGATTTCGCACTGTCGAATCTGGTGAACGGCGGATACCGCAAGATCGTGGTCCTGACGCAGTACAAGAGCCATTCGCTCGACTTGCACATCAGTCGAACGTGGCGGCTCTCGACGTTCCTTGGCAACTACGTGAGCCCGGTTCCGGCCCAGATGCGGCGTGGAAGGGACTGGTTCCGAGGCTCGGCCGACGCCCTGTTCCAGAACATGAACATCATCGACGACGAGCGGCCCGAATACATCTTCGTTTTCGGTGCCGACCACATCTACCGGATGGATCCTCGTCAGATGCTCGACCAGCACATCGGCAGTGGCGCCGGCGTCACCGTCGCCGGCCTGAGGGTGAACCGCTCCGAGGCGGGCGCGTTCGGCGTCATCGACAAGGAAGCCGAGTCGAACAAGATCGACCGCTTCCTGGAAAAACCGAGCGATCCACCCGGCCTGGCCGACGACCCTGACAAGGTCCTCGCGTCGATGGGCAACTACGTTTTCTGCACCGACGTACTCATCGACGCACTCAACGCCGACGCCGACGACAGCACGTCGGCCAGGGACATGGGCGGCGACATCATCCCCCGCCTCGTCGACGACGGTGCCGCCCACGTCTACGACTACACCGAGAACAACGTGCCCGGGGACGAGGCCGGCCAACGGGGCTACTGGCGCGACGTCGGTTCCCTCGACGCCTACTTCGACGCTCACCGGGATCTGGTGCAGCCACTGCCGGCGTTCAGTCTCTACAACCAGCTGTGGCCGATCTTCACACACGGCCGGTCACTGCCACCGGCCAAGCTGGTCCGCGACGGGGTCCGATCCCCCGACGTTTACAACACGATCGTCTCCAACGGGTCGATCCTCAGCGGCTGCACGGTCTACGAATCGGTGATCTCACCCAACGCGAGGGTCGAGCGGGATGCGACGCTCGAGGGAGCGATCCTGTTCGACGACGTCACCATCGGAGCGGGTGCGCAGATCCGGAACACGATCATCGACAAGAACGTGCACGTTCCCCCCGGGACCCGGATCGGCTTCGATCGCGAGCAGGACGAGACACGCTTCACGGTCTCCGAGGGTGGCATCGCGGCCATCCCGAAAAATTTCGTCTTCTGAGCGTCCGGGAGCCGGGAGCGACGAAGGACCCTAGTGAATCCACATCGACGGCCATCAAGGTGAGAACATGAGTGCACAGAACCCGGCGACGGAACGCCACCCCGAGATTCTCACCGCCCAAGAGGTGGATTCACTCCCGGCTCGGCTCCTGGAACAGCTGCCCGGGGTCGAGAACCGCCTCCTGTTCAGTGACGGGACGCAGATGGCCGGCAGACTCGCGATCGCGGGAGGGCACGCGCTGGGGGCGCACACCCACCGTGACAAGCAGCATCATTTCTGGGTGTTGGACGGCGAGGCCGTCGTGCTGGGCAAGCGGGTGTCAAGCGGATCCTACGTGCACATACCACCCGGTTTCGAACATGACATCGACGCCACGTCGACCGACGGATGCACGATCTTCTATCTCTACCTGCCCCTTCCGCCGGGCTAGGCCTCGGCCGAGCGGGTCAAGCCGGCGAGTTCTCGATAGATATCCAGATGTTCTGATGCGGGAACTCTCCACGACCAATCGGCACTCATGCCGCGTTGGACGATCTCGGCGAATCGGGGCTCTGAGTCCCGTGCTCGCAGTCCGCGGTGAAGGGCATCGACGAGACCGGTGACGTCGACGGTCCTGGTGAGGAAGCCGGTACCGCCGGCGGGGTCGGCATCGGCATCGACGATCGTGTCGACCAGGCCACCGACGGCGGTGGCGACGGTGGGGGTGCCATAGGCCATCGCCTGCATCTGGGCCAGCCCGCACGGCTCGAAACGGCTCGGCATGCAGAACAGATCCGAACCGGCGAACATCAGGTGGGCGAGGGGCTCGTCGTACCTGTCGACTTCCGCGAACAGAACATCCGGATGCTCTCCGGCTGCGTGACGAACCCAATCGGTGAGCCACTGCAATCCGGACCCGAGAAGGACGACCCTGGCGCCCATACCGTCGAGGTACGGCACCGCTCCGAGCAGGAAATCGATCCCTTTCTGATCCACCAGCCGGCTCACCACGCCGATGAGGGCAGTCCCGTCGTCGGTCCACCCCGCCCGCTCCAGCAGGGCAACCCTGGCCTCGGACTTGCCTCGTGTGCGGCTCTTGTATCTGTACTTCCGGGGCAGGTGCGGATCGCTGTGGGGATCCCAGATCGAGGTGTCGATGCCGTTGCGGATGCCGACCAGACTTGCGCTGCGTTGGGACAGCTCGTAGTCGAGGCCCATCCCACCCTCCGGCGTCAGGATCTCGCGCACGTAGTTGGGGCTGACCGAAATGATCCGGTCGACGCTGCGGATGGCGGCAGCCAACGGGTTGGCGACGTCGTACCACGCGAAACGCCAGCTCTGATACGGCAGCCTACTCATCCACCACGCATCGGTGATCCCTTGATATCCGAGCGTGTGAATCGTGAGCACGGTCGGAGGTAGCGACCCGGCGAAGCCGACGGTAGCAGCGGTGTGCCAATCGTTGAGGTGCAGTGCGTCGGGTCCGATTCCTCCCTCACCGGCCGGGGCGCACAGCGCTGCGATCGCAGCCGAGAACGAAAAGAACCGCTCGGTGTTGTCCGGCCAGCCTTCACCGGTGACCGGATCCACGTAGGGGTGGGGGCGGGCCATACCGGGGCGATCGACGAGGATGAGATCACCGAAACCGGCCGCTGATCCTCGGCGTGCCCGCGTGGGGCCACACCAGTCGGGCACAGCGAGATCCCAGCTGGTCGACTCGACGAAACCGCTGTTCCCCAGGATCCTGTCCCCGTAATCGGGCAGGACGACGGTCACTTCGGCGCGCTGGTCGAGCATTTCCTTAACCAGTCCGCTGGCTGCCAGCCCGAGCCCTCCGACCGTGGCCAGTGGCGCTAGTTCGGCGGTCGCGAACAGCACCCGGGGCTCGGGTGGTGCAGCATCGTCGTACTCGTCATGCTGGTTCATGAGCGTTGTTCCTTGAGGATCACAACCGACCAGGGCGCCACTTCGATTCGGCCAACGATCGGCCGGTCGGGCGAGCGCCGGTCGGAGAATTCGGGGGCGGCGGTGTTCAGTTCGAGCCGCCAATACCTCTCGGAGAGAATCGCAGGAGTCTTGAAACGAATCGGTACGGCGTTTGCGTTCATCATGATCAGGAACGAGTCGTCCACGATCGGTTCTCCCTGCGCCGACGACGTCGTCAGCACGTCGCCGTTGAGGAACACGGCGATGGCGCGATTGAGAGGCTGCACCCAGTCGTCGTGCGTCATCGGTTCACCGCTGGGATCGAACCAACCGATGTCGGCGAGTTCCTCGGAACCGTCGGCGGGTTCGCCATCGAAGAAGCGACGGCGCCGGAAAACCGGGTGGTCCTTGCGGAGGCCGATGATCTTCCTGGTGAATGCCAGAAGTACGGGGTCGGCGGACTCCCAATCGATCCACGTGAGTTCGTTGTCCTGGCAGTACGCGTTGTTGTTCCCTTTCTGCGTGCGGCCCAGTTCGTCACCTCCGAGCAGCATGGGAACACCCTGGGACAGCATCATCGTGATCAGCATCGCTCGAATCCGGCGAGCTCTCGTTTCAATGACCCGCGGGCTGTCGGTCGGGCCCTCGAATCCGCTGTTCCACGAAAGATTGTGACGATCGCCGTCCTGGTTGTCTTCGCCGTTCGCCTCGTTGTGGCGATGGTTGTAGCTGACGAGATCGGCCAGCGTGAATCCGTCGTGCGACGTGATGAAGTTGATCGACGCCGAAGGAGTCCTGCCGCTGCTCTCGTACAGATCGGAGCTGCCGGTGAACCGGCTGGCGAAGCTGCCCAGCTTGTCGGGCTCACCCTTCCAGAAGCTGCGGATCGTGTCCCGGTATTGGCCGTTCCATTCGGACCACAGCGGCGGGAATCGTCCGACCTGATAGCCGCCGTGCCCGACATCCCAAGGTTCGGCGATCAGTTTCACGGTCCGCAGGACGGGGTCCTGGTGGATGATGTCGAAGAACGCCGCAAACCGATCGACGTGTTCGTGGTCGCGGGCCAAGGCAGCGGCGAGGTCGAATCGGAACCCATCGACCCGCATGTCGGTCACCCAGTACCGGAGGGAGTCCATGATGAGCTGGAGCACGTTGGGGTGCCCCACGTCGAGCGTGTTTCCGGTGCCCGTGTAGTCGATGTGGATCCGCCCGTCTTCGGGCGACAACCTGTAGTAGCTGTGGTTGGACAGACCCTTGAGACAGTACGAAGGGCCCCACGTGTTGCCCTCGCACGTGTGGTTGTACACGACATCGAGGATGACCTCGATGCCGGCGGCGTGCATCGTCTTGACGAGGCTTTTGAACTCCTGGACCTGCTGACCGCGCTGTCCCCTCGCCGAATAGGCGTTGTGGGGGGCCAGATAGCCGATCGTCGCATAGCCCCAGTAGTTGGTGAGGCCCTTGTGAGAGAGGAAACTCTCGCTGAAGAACTGGTGGACGGGCATCAGTTCGAGGGCGGTCACACCCAGATCGACGAGGTGATCGACGATGGCTGGATGGGCCATCCCAGCAAAGGTTCCGCGCAGTTCTGAGGGGACGTCCGGATGGCGCTTGGTCATGCCTTTCACATGCGCCTCGTACAGAACGGTGTCGCGTCGGGGCCGACGTGGAGCTCGATCGTCACCCCAATCGAAATAGGGGCTGACCACCACCGATCGGGGCACATAACTCCGGCTGTCACGGATGTCGGGCTCGTCGATCGTTCCGGGCCGATGATCGAAGATGCTGCGATTGAACCTGACGTTTCCCTCGATCGCTTTCGCGTATGGATCCAGCATCAGTTTGTGCGGATTGAATCGGAGGCCGCGACCCGGATCCCAGGGTCCGTGAGCCCGGAAGCCGTACAGCTGGCCGGGACCGATGCCGGGTACGTAGCCGTGGAAACAATGGGCCGAGACCTCTGGCAACGTCAGTCTGCTCTCGCGGCCTTCATCATCGAACAGACAGACGTCGACCTGATCGGCCCCCTCGGCGAACACCGAGAAGTTCGTGCCCGAGCCGTCCCAGGTAGCGCCGAGCGGATACCCCGCGCCAGGCCATACTTCAGCCACTGTGGGCGTCCTTCGTCACGTGCGTACTCGACGTCGAACTGGACACAACCGGCACTCTCCCTTATCGACACCGACAACCGTGGGTGAAGCGAAGCCACCCCGTAGGGTTTGGGGTCGTGACGGAGGATATCCCATGAACCACGCCACCGATCCTCCCAGCCTTCACCTGCGTTTTTCCGCCCAGGAGTGGGCCACGCTTCGGGCGGCGACACCGATGACCCTGACCCAGGAGGACATCGACGAGATGCGAGGCATCAATGTCGCCCTGGATCTGGCCGAGGTGGAACGGATCTTCCTCCCGATGAGCCGTTTGCTCAACCTCTACGTTGCCGGGAGTCAGGAGTTGTACCGCGCCAGTGCGACCTTCCTCGGTGAGCTTCCCAGCAAGGTTCCGTTCGTGATCGGCGTCGCCGGCTCCGTCGCGGTCGGCAAGTCGACGACGGCCCGTGTGCTCCAGGCCCTCCTCGGCCGCTGGCCCGACCACCCGACGGTCGATCTGGTGACCACCGATGGCTTTCTGTGGCCGAACCGAATCCTCGAGGAGCGCGGCATCATGCACCGCAAGGGTTTCCCCGAGTCGTATGATCGGCGCCGGCTCATCCGTTTCCTCGACTCCATCAAGAGTGGGGCATCCGAGGTTCGGGCCCCGGTCTACTCCCACCTGACCTATGACCGTACCGACGAGGAGATCGTGATCCGGCGACCCGACATCGTGATCGTCGAGGGCTTGAACGTCCTGCAGACAGGCCTGGTGGACGAGGCCCATCCGGTCTTCGTCTCGGACTTCTTCGATTTCTCGATCTACGTCCACGCTGACCTCGCCGACATCCGCGATTGGTACATCGAGCGGTTCTTCACGCTGCGGGAGACGACCTTTCGCGATCCTCGCAGCTATTTCCGCCGCTATGGAGACTTGTCCGACGACGAGGCCTTGGCCATCGCCAGCGAGATCTGGACGACGATCAACGAGAAGAACCTGCTGGAGAATGTTCTTCCCACGCGCGCTCGAGCGGACTTGATCCTGTCCAAGGGCTCCGATCACCGAACGACGGGCGTCCAACTCCGACGGCAATGACGTCGCTGCCGATGGCCGGCCCGGCGGATCAGCCGGTCTCGCCGATCGCCAGGATCGCCCGAGCGACCAGATCCATGCCGAACGCGGTCAAGATCGCCAGGTACAGCAGACCCGTGGCTGCCATCACGGCGCTGTATTGTGGCTCACGCAGTGCCGCTCTGGTCACGAACACCAGCGCGATCGTCGCGACAACACATGCGACCCAGAAGTAGCCGAGGAGACCGTCGTACCCGTCGGAGATGGTGCCGTTCAGGGCGCTGATCATCCCGACCGGAATCAGGAAAACGACAACCTCGGGCAACCACAGGATGCCGACCCAGCGGACGAGTTCGTCGAGAGGTGCA
>JAHEJO010000116.1 GCA_024638805.1 Acidimicrobiales bacterium | reverse complement strand
TCTCCCAGCGACGACGAAACCGGCTGCTGCCACTCCGAACGCACGTCATGGGCGAGACCGAGCCGCCAATTGGCAAGGGAGCGGAGACGCCGGGCGAACTCCAGGTCCTCTTGCTTCACCATGCACCACGTGTAGCACGGCCAACCCGGCGGTGAGAAAAGAGACTCGAGCCCTCACCGTCACCGGCTGGACAATGGGCGAAGATTGCGCCCGTCATTCCCCGAAAGCACCTGTTGCACTTGCACCATCGAGGAGCCGCCCGGTACCTTCAGCGGCAACGGCGGAGGTACGGCGAACAGAGATTGGTGTCTCCCTAGGCGGAATGGAGTTGCGCCATGGGCGTTTTCGTATCGGGTCATTCATGCCGTACCCGGAGAGGATGGCGCGGACTGCCCTCCCTGGTTGCCCTGGTCCTCGTGGCGGGACTGGCAGCCACGGTCGCTTCGCCGGCGGCGGCCAGGGGCTCCCAACCATCCGAGGAGAAGCCAATTCACGAACTTCGGGTGGAACGGCCGGATTCACCGAACCCGTACCTGTCGTTCCTGGCCGACGAACGATCCGCCGACCCGGTCGGTTGGAACCTGTACCTGAACGCCGCCGGAAAGGCCCGGGCCGGCCGGGAGGCGCCCGGGGCGCCCCGCGAAGGCATCCGCGTCGTCGAGCAGGAACGGCCGGGAGCGTCCACCAACGACACCCAGAACGGCGCCGAGCAGATCCGCCGGTTCGGCTCCTCCTCCGGATCCCGCCCGGCCGCCACCATTGCCGGCACGGTGCCCGAGTCGGACCGAACCTCCTTCGCATTCGAGTTCGCCGAGCCCGACGGCGCTCTCGGGCTGGCCACCGAGGTGATCTTGGGAGACGGGGGCAGTGCCACCTCCAGCGGGGTGATCGGCGACGAGGACACGCCACCCGACTTCGACTTCTTCGAGATCCCGGGACTGGTCGCCGGGCAGACGCTGGCCGTCGACATCGACACGCCTGTGCCGTTCGGCGACCTGGATCCGTACCTGGCGATCTGGAATCCGGATCTTTCACCGTTCGAGATCGCTGCCAACGACGACGACGGGTCGAGCTTCGACAGCTTCCTGGTGTTCACCGTTCCCGTGGACGGCGACTACTTCGTGTCGGTCGGTGGATTCGGTGCGTTCGTTCCCGAGAATCCCTACGACCCGGACAGCCCGAGCGTGACCGGCGAGACCGGCAGCACGGGCGAGTACGACATCACGTTGTCACTACGGCCGTTCGACACCGATTTCTACAGCTTCGATCTCCGGGCCGGCGACATCGTCGGGGCCACCGTCGGTGGTGGGGGCAACCGCCTCGAGTTTTTCGACGATGCCGGCACCCTGCTGATCGGTTCGTCCCAGGACTTCACCTTCATTCATCCACTCGTGTCCCCACTGCCGGGAGGCGGGAATGCGTCGGCATCGTTCGTCGCCGAGGCCGATGGTCGGTATGCGCTCTCCGTCGACGCCCTCGGGCCCTACGAGGCGGAACTGCGGGTGTTCCGACCGGCCAAGGAGCGGAGTGGCGCGGCGACCCAGACGATCTTCATCGACTTCGACGGCGCGGCCATCGATCCCGGGATCTTCTTCGGCTTCCCCTTCGGCTTCGAGCGCGAGCTCTCGCCGCTGGCTGACTTTCTTCCGGCGTGGGGGCTTACCGCCGACGACGAGGACGACGTGATCGACGCCATCCTGGCCTCTGTCGAGGAGTCCCTCGCCGAGGACGTCCGCCTCCAGGGGTACAACGGTGACCGGGCGGGCGGTGATGGACGCAATACGTTCGACATCGAGATCCTCAACAGCCGCGACCATGCCGATCCGTGGGGTGATCCGTTCGTGAGCCGTGTCATCGTCGGCGGCACCATCGACGAGCTCCAGATCCTGACGATCGGGATCGCTCAGTCGATCGATGTCGGCGACTTCGAAAGCGAGGAATCGGCGGTGGTGCTGCTCGACCTGCTGGCCGGGGACGGACCGTTCGAGGTTCCCGAAGTCGATCTGAAGGACTACGAGCTGGCCGAGGGAACGTCCATCACCGACCTGATCGGTGTGGCCGTCGGGAACATCACCGCCCACGAGGCAGGTCATTTCTTCTCCAACTGGCACACCGATCAGTTCAACGAGTCGGCCAACATCCAGGACCAAGGCGGCAACCTTCCCGGGACGATCGGGATCGGACCCGACGGGATCTTCGGCACCGACGATGACGTCGACGTCGACTTCGGCAAGGACGTCTTCGTCTCCAACGAAGGATTCACGGGGCTGCAGGACACGCTGCAGACCATCAGTTTCGGTCTGTCCACCGGCATCGGACGCGGAGGTCGCTAGCGGGAACTCGAAGGAGCCGGGGCTCGTTGCGATACCTGCGCAGCGTCTTCGAACATGGCCCGTTCCGAGGGCGTCCACGACCCGGTCGAGGCCGTGGCGGCAACGTCGCTGATCGTCGACCGGATCGGGGCGACGGGGCCGGGAAGGTTCGTGCGCTCCACCTCGTCCAACAGATTGCCGAGCGTGCGCAGGATCGTGATCATGACGTCGGGTTCGTCGTTGGCGTAGCGGCGAACCGGGTCGACGGCGATCCGAAGGAAATCCTCGTAGTTCGGTTCCCGCCGCACCAGCGTCTTGGAGCCGTCCCGCCGGACCGGATCCTCCATCTCGTTCTCCCACAGCACCCGGAGGACGTCGCCGATGTGCACCATCAGATCCATGGCGGTTCGGGGGTCGTTCACCCCCGGGGACAGCGCTCGCACCGCGATGTCGGTCAGCTGGTCAATCCGAAACCGACATCCTGCTGCATCGTCCTGGACTCGCCGATGGCGAAGGCCCTGGGCAGCTCGAGCCAACATCGATCCTCCGCGGCGGGAGGTGGGGAAACCCACAGCATGGGGGAGTGGGCCAGGACGAAACCGCCCAGAGTCGGCACCACCCGGCCGACCGAATCCTCCGGCAACGCCTCCATGATGAGGTCGCTGTCGATCTGCTGGATCCACCCGGACCTGCCCGCTTCGATCGCCACCGCATCCCCGGAGATCCCGGCCCGCACCAACTCGGCGTCCCCGACGGATGGTAGGGCGGTCCTGATCGGTTTCGCCATCGTGCGATGAGCCACTGCGGTCGTGATCACGCCGATGGTCTCGCGTGTGAGGTGCTGGGCGACCGAACTGACCTGGAGGCTGTGGGTGACGTGATCGACCGAGCGCACCACGAACACCAGCGAGGCGAGGCCCAACACGAGACCCACCAGGACGGTGGTGTGGGGAACGATCTCGACCGGACCCTCCAGGCTCCGAGCCGACCGGAGTCCGAGCAGACAGAAGAAGGTGGTGCCCAGCGACAGCCCGATCGTGTGCTGCAGCACCGAGTTACCCAGCCAGCTCCGCAACGACCGGGGCGAGAACTGGGAACTGGCGAGTTGCACCGCCACCAGCGTCATCGACATCAGCAGCGTGATCGCGGCGATCAAACCGCCGGCGATGGCGGCGAGCACGGCCCGGGAGCTCGGGACCGTCGTCGTGAGGAACTCGGGGAGTTCATCACTGGACAGCTCCCGATCGATCAGCAAGGTCATCTGCGCCGCGATCACCGACCCGGCGACGTACAGCAGCGGAACGAAGAGGAGCCGGTGACGGATCTCGTCGGCGAGCTGACGGACGTGGACAACGTTCAGATTGGATCCGAGCCAGGACACCACACAATCCTTCCAGGCCAAGGTCCGGTCCGCACCACACACACGATCTGCTGGGCGGCCGGTGCGACCCGGTTAGGCCGAAATCCGTCGATTTCGCCGCTCGAAACCCGCGAAAGGGCCCGTGACAGGTCGATAGGCACTTCCATGATTCCGTCCCTCGTCGCGTCCGAGATCCGGTCGTCACTGATCGAATACTTGGCCAGCACGTTCGCGCTGTCCGACGGTGAGGTTCGGGAGGCCCTGTCCACATTTCTGGAGGATCAAGCCGAAGGGATCTTCCGCGGCCCCTACCTGCGGGTGCAGACGCCACTCGCGCACGTCGAGTCCTCGTGGGGATCGCCGCTCGAATGGTTGCCCGACGGGTTCGTTCCCTACCAGCACCAGGCCAAAGCGTTCGAACGGCTCTCGAACACCGGTCAGAAAAGCTCCCAACCGACACTCGTGACCACGGGAACCGGCTCGGGTACGACCGAGTGCTACCTGTACCCGATCCTCGACCACTGCGCCCGCACGGACGCCAAGGTAAAACCGGGGATCAAGGCGCTCATCCTGTGCCCGATGAACGCGCTCGCCTCGGACCACGCCGGCCGTATCGCCGCTCTGATCGCCGGCGATGGCCGGCTGGCCGGCGTGACCGCCGGGCTGTACGTGGGTGAGGATGGCCGAACCACCTCGATGGGGCCGGACCACCTGATCGACGAACGGGACACGCTGCGGGGCCGGCCGCCGGACATCCTCCTGACCAACTACAAGATGCTCGACCACCTTCTGCTCCGGCAGGAGGACCACGAGCTGTGGGCGGTCAACGATCCCGACACCCTCCAGTACGTGGTGCTCGACGGCGTGCACACCTACGACGACGCCCAGGGGACCGACGTCGCCATGCTGCTGCGACGCCTCGGCGCCACCCTGCACATGGCCGGTGACGACGGGCCGCTGGGCTCGGCCACACCGGTCGCCACCTCGACCACCGTCGGTTCGGGGGAACAGGCCATCGTCGAGCTGCGAGAGTTCGCCGGCAGGGTCTTCGGCACCGCGTTCGGTCCGGGCTCTGTCGTCGGCGAAACCCGCCAGACCGTCGAGGAGGCGTGCGGCGAGATCAACTTCCGGCTGCCGATCCCCGACGCGCGCGCCGTGGCAGACCTCACCGATCAGGACGCCGTGGTCGCTGCCTTCTGCACCGACATCGAGGACGGTACACCCTTCGACGACGTGGTCGTCCTGGGCGAGCGTCTCGCCGCCCACCCCCTCACCCGAGCCGTCCTCACCGCGGTGGGCGACCGATCCCGGTCCTTGACCGACGCGCTCACCGACATCGTGGTGTTCGCCCCCGAGTGGGGTCGTTCGCTCATGACCGGCGAGGCCGACAAGGTCGAGCGGGCGCTCGCCCAGTACATCGGCCTGCTCTCGATCGCCCGCCGTCGGGACGGTGAACGCCTCCGCCCCCTGTTCGCGGTCGAGATTCAGCTGTGGATCCGTGAAGTCTGGCGGCTGCTTCGCACGGTCTCGGAGAACCCGTCGTTCCGGTGGCGGGACTCGGCGGCGGTCGTGAATGAGCATCTCGATGGTGCCGAACCGGGCACCGCGCTTCCGGCCATCTACTGCCGCCGTTGCGGCATGTCGGGCTGGATGGCCCTCGGATCCGAGGTCGGCGACATCTTCGTCATGAACCCCACGACGATCCACGACGCCACCCTCAGCCGGTCGCCGATGATCCGGGCGCTGATGCGATCGGATCCCGACGACCCCCGGACGCGTTGGTTCTCACCCAGCCGGCACACCCTCGTCGAGCACGCCGGTGACGGCGCCGTACCCGTCCTGATGTCCGGATTCGAGGACGACGCCATGTCCGGCTGCTGCCCCGGGTGCAACGAGCGTCACAGCATCCGGTTCCTGGGGCTGACCACCGCCAGCCTGGCCTCGGTGTCGATCGACACCCTGTTCGCATCACCCGGCATGGCCGAGAACGAACCCAAACTGCTGGCGTTCAGCGACTCCGCTCAGGAGGCATCCCACCACGCCGGGTTCTTCGGGGGCAGAACGCACCGCATCAACCTGCGGACGCTGATGGCCCGCATCATCAAACGGGAGCGATCGCTGTCGCTCCGCGAGCTGGGCCACCTGCTGATGCTGGAGGCGGACACCCCCCGTCAACGTTTCGGTCTCATCCCGCCCGACCTCTCCGGCCACCCGGCGGTCGCGACCACCTGGACCGACGGTCCGGCTCCCGGTTCGCTTCACCTGCTCGCACAGCGGCTCCATTTCGAGGTCGACCTGGAGTTCGGGCTCCGCTCCCGGGACGGAAGGACCCTCGAACTCTCCCGGGTCGCCGCCGCCTCGGTGCTCTTCGACGACGGCGACCCGATCGTGGACCTCATCGCCGAGGAGATCGAACGACTCACAAGCCAGCTCCCCGATCCCCTCGCGGTGCCCCGGTATGTGAGAGGTCTGCTCGAACGGCTTCGCCTGCGCGGCGGTCTGGTCCACCCGCTGCTCGAACCGTTCGTCAGGAGCGGCGGCAAGAAGTGGTACCTGTGGGGCGGTCGGCCCGACGGTCTACCCCCGTTCACCCCTGATCAGGCCTACCCCCGCTTCTATACCACCGCCACCAGGAGCGACCTCGACCCGATCAGCGCCCTCGTCAGCCCCACGGCCACATGGCTCACCGACTGGGGCGTGCGAACGCTGGGGCTGGAAGCATCCTGCAGCCGCGAGCTGAACCTGTTCACCATGAAACTGCTGGCCGAGGAAACCGACACCGTCGTCGCCACCCCGGTCGGACCCCACACCGTGTACGGCCTGAACCGCCGGTCGATCCAGGTGGTCGACGTGCCCGATGACGGCGGCGTACAACCCGTGATCTCCCAGGTTCGATGCGACAAATGCGGCGACCTGCATGCCGTCGATCCCGCGCGGATCGGCGAGTGGCTCGGCACAACCTGTCTTCGCTTCCGGTGCGTCGGACACTACGGGCCGGCCCGATCGACCGGATCCCGGTACTACCGATCTCTCTACCGGTCTGGAATCACGCGCCGGGTCGTCACCGGCGAACACACCGGTCTGCTCGGCCGGGCCGAGCGTGAGGATCTCGAGAAGGCGTTCGCCGACGGCACGACCGCCGATGCCCCCAATGTGATCACCGCCATACCGACACTGGAGATGGGTATCGACATCGGCGACCTGTCGGCGGTCATGCTCACATCGGTTCCCAGCGGGACCGCCTCCTACATCCGACGGGTCGGCCGGGCCGGCCGAGCCTCGGGCAACGCGCTCATCACCACCTTCGTCTCCGCCGACACCCACGGCCTCCACTACCTGGCCGATCCCCGGGCGATACTGGGCGGCGACGTCCGGCCACCCAACTGCCACCTCGATGCGGTCGAAACACTCCAACGACAGTACACCGCCTATTTGATCGACCGGATCGCCGACCAGACCATCGACGCACCAGCCCCACCCCGCCAGATCGGTGCGCTCATGAAAACCGGCCTCGACGACGCCGGCTTCCTCCGGGCCATCATCGATGCGTCCACACTCGACGCGGAGCATGCCGACCGATTCCTCAGCGCCTTTGGCAACCGACTCGCACCGAGCACCGCGAACAAGATTCGAGCTTTCGCCCGAGCCGGCATCGAAACCGCCATCAAGGCGGCCCACGACGTGTGGCAACAGCAGCTCGCCGATTTCGATCTGCGCCGGGCCCGGTTGACCGCCGGGATCGACCGCATCGAATCCGAAGCAGAGCTGTCCGCTGACGACCGAGCCGCAGTGGGCAGCCTCCGAGGTCAACTGTCGACACTACAAGCGCTCCTTCACAAGCACCGGTCCGAATACTGGATCTCGGCACTCGAACGCCTGGGCATCCTGCCCAACTACACCCTGATCGACGACGCCGCCACCCTCACCGCAGCCATGTGGACACGGGACGCCGACGGGCACTACCGCACCGAAACGATCGACGACCAGCGGCCGGGACGGAAGGCGATACGCGAGTTCGCCCCCGGCAACTCCTTCTACGCCGGCGGTCATCGTCACCGGATCGACGCCCTCGAAATCGGATCCGGACACGAGCCCCTCTACCGCATGTGGCGCCTCTGCCCTGACTGCGGCTACGCTGCGATCGAGTCCAAGGACGAACCACCCGAGGTCTGCCCCCGATGCGCCAGCCAGGCGATCGCCGACATCGATGCCCGCCACAAGATCCTGCGCCTCCGCAAGGCGTTCGCCACCGGACCAGAGGAGAGAGCACGGGTCTTCGACGAGAGCGACGACCAGCGGCGGGAACGGTACGAAACGGTCCTCGCCGTCGACGTCGAACCCGCCGGTATCGACCGGGCGTGGATGCTCGACGGCCAAACCTTCGGCGGCGAGTTCGCCGCCATCACCCACCTGCGTACGATCAACCTGGGCTTCTCGGACCGCCCCGGCGAAACGCTCCCCATCGCCGGTCACCCCCAGCATGTCACCAGGTTCACCGTGTGCGCTCACTGCGGTGCGGTCGGCGCATGGCGGGACGACCGCACCGGGGCCCAACCCGAACGGTTGCACCAAGGGTGGTGCAACGTCGGTTCCGGCGAGGTCGACGAACAGTGGGACCCGATCCTGCTGCTTCACGAACTGACGACCGAAGCGGTACGCCTGCTGCTCCCGATCTCCATGTTCGAGGTCGACGAACGGATGGCATCGTTCAAGGGCGCCATCCTGCTCGGTCTGCAGGAGCAAGTCGGAGGCGACCCGGGCCACCTGGAGGTGGCGTTTGCGGACATGCCCAATCGGGGCGGTCAGGGCCGGCGACGGTTCCTGGTGCTGTTCGACACGGTGCCCGGCGGCACCGGCTACCTCGCCCGGCTGGCCGAGCCCGAACGGATGCGATCGATCCTCGAGGCCGCCCGAGCCAAGATGGCCTGCTGCGTCTGCATCACCGAAGGTCGCCAGGCCTGCCACCGATGTCTGCTGGGCGTGGTCGACCGTGACGAGTACGGCCTCGCCCGCCGAGACCTGGCCCTGCAAATGCTCGACGAACTCCTCGGTAGCTGGGAGACCCACCCCGTCGACTCGGTCGGGAACGCCGACATCGGCAACGTGGAGGAATCGGAGTTGACACGCGGTTTCGCCACGGCGTTGCGGGACTGGGCCAACGCCACACCGAACGAGAACATCACTTGGCAGCGGGTCCCGGGCAACGGTGGGCACGGTGCGTTCGAACTGAGCCTCGAGCACAACGGGCTGCGCAGCCGCTACCGGATCGATGAACAGGAGGGGCTGTCCGCCACACCGTCCAGTAGCCCGGACTACCTGATCCGCCGCATGGGCGGCCACGGCCCCGCCATCGCCGTGTATCTCGACGGCAGCCGGTTCCGTGAGTCCGACGAAAACCCCGACATCGCCTGCGAGGCGCAGAAACGACGCAAGGCCGGCGCCGGCGGCCGACTGGTGTGGAACCTGGTGTGGGACGACGTGACGGCGTTCCACGATGCGGTCACCAATGACCCGCCCACGTCGCCACCCCTCAGCTCGCT
>JAHEJO010000013.1 GCA_024638805.1 Acidimicrobiales bacterium | reverse complement strand
CGCGGTTCGTCACGACGACATCCTCAATTTCGATGATCCCCGCCTGAACACCCCGGCACCGCCTCGCCCAAATCTGGACCTCGAGGATCCGTTCGCCGACAGCGAACCTTCCCGGCCTCTCCCCACCCCACCGCAGCCGGCGGTGGACGCAACCTCCGAAGCCCTGGCCGGTGACGCCTCTCGGGCCAAGGCGACGACACATCGACGCCAGCGCCCCACCGGCGACGGCGGCCCACCGGCGACTGCCGCCCGCGATGGTCTCGGCCGGAATCTCCCCCAGGCGATCGCGGTCGGTCTCGGACTGGCCCTCCTGGCGCTGGTCGCGATCCTCGCCCACCCGCTGGCCGGCACGGTGTTGATCGCAGCCGCGGCCGGACTCGGTGCGGTGGAGTTCTTCGACGCCGTGCGTCACGGAGAGTACCGTCCGGCGACCATGCTCGGCCTCACCGGCGCCGCCCTGCTGCCGCTCGCCGCCTATTGGCGCGGAGAGCAGGCGTATGCGGTGGTCATGGTCGTCACGATCGCATTCGGTGGGCTGTGGTACCTCGTCGACGCCGACAACGCCCGGCCGCTGGCCAACCTGGCCATCACGTTGCTCGGGATCTTCTGGATCGGCGGCTTCGCAGGGTTCGGTGGTCTCATGCTCCGGCTCGACGACGGTCAGCAGCTCCTGATCGGGGCGATCGCGGTCACCGCCATGGCAGACATCGCTGCGTTCTTCGGCGGTAAGGCGTTCAAACACTCGTTGTTCGGGGACCGAGCATTCAACCATTGGAGCCCGGGTAAATCATGGGAGGGCACCCTGTTCGGATTCGTCGGAGCGATCGTCGCGGCGCTGGTGCTCGATGCGGTCATCGGACTCGGCACCTCCTGGTGGCATGCGGCGGTGTTCGGCCTCGTCATCGGCGTCGTCGGCGTGGTCGGCGATCTGTTCGAAAGCATGCTGAAACGCGACCTCAGACTCAAGGACATGGGCTCTCTTCTGCCGGGTCACGGTGGCCTTCTGGACCGCGTCGATGCGCTGCTGTTCGTCTTGCCCGCAGCGTATTTCGTCGCCCGGATACTCGATTACACCTGAGCCGCAGGCCATCCGCAGGTGAGCCGCATCACCGTTGCCGTCGCCGGCTCGACCGGATCGATCGGCACGCAGGCTCTGGATGTTGTGGCCACCGAACCGGATCGATACCGAGTTTCGGTTCTCACCGCCGGTTCGTCGTGGGAGCTGGTTGCCGAACAGGCCCACATGGTGAAGCCCGACATGGTCGTGATCGCCGAGCACGCCTCGCTGGATCAGCTCCAGCAGGCCCTTCCCGCCGGCGTCCGGGCCGTGGCCGGTGAGTCGGCGTTGCGGGAGGCCGTGGCGGCGGCAGATGTGACGATCAACGGTGTCGTCGGATTCGCCGGCCTCCCGGTCACGCTGGCCTGTTTGCAGGCCGGGAAGCGGCTGGGCCTGGCCAACAAGGAATCGCTCATCGCCGCCGGGCCGGTCGTGCAGCGGGCCCGATCCACCGCCGGCGCCGAACTCGTCCCGGTCGACTCCGAACACGCCGCCCTGCACCAGTGCCTTCGCGCCAACGCCGTCAGCCGACGCGTGGCCCGGCTCCAGCTGACGGCGTCGGGCGGGCCGTTTCGCGGGAAGGCCGCATCGGAACTGTCAGAGGTGACCGTCGAACAGGCGCTGGCCCACCCCACGTGGGCGATGGGTCCGAAGATCACGATCGACTCGTCAACCCTCATGAACAAGGGCCTCGAGGTGATCGAGGCGGTGGAACTCTTCGGCCATCGTGCCGGGGTGCACGGGGTCGGGATCGATTTCGACGACGTCGACGTGGTCGTTCATCCTCAATCGATCGTTCACTCGATGGCCACATTCACCGATGGATCCACCATCGCTCAGCTTTCCAATCCCGACATGCGCGGCCCGATCGGTTATGCCCTCGCGTATCCCGATCGCCTCGGATCGTCCTTCGGCCTCCTCGACTGGTCCGAACCACTCCATCTGGACTTCGAACCTCCCGATCGGCAGTCCTTCCCGTGTCTCGATCTCGCCTACGAAGCCGGCCGGATCGGCGGTACGGCTCCAGCGTGGCTCAGCGCTGCCAACGAGGTGGCCGTCGACGCGTTCCTGGCCGGTCAGATCCCGTGGTCCGGGATCCACGAGGTCGTATCCGCGGTCCTGACCACTCATGACGGTGGAACAGGTGAGACACTGGTTGACGTTCTCAATGGAGATCACTTGGCCAGGGTCCGGGCAGCCGAAACCCTCGCCGGGCGGCTATGAACCCACTGTCTCGTCAGGACCGACCGTGAGCGACGTACACAACAACCAGACCGATCCGCTCGCTCCACCTGCCAGCGCGAGGAGCCGGGCGGCGTCCGTCGCTCTCGGAGACACCCAACCAGGCGAAGAGCCGACGACGAACTGGCTGGCGCTACTGGGTCTGATGGCGTTCTTCGGCTGGCTTCTCTTCGTGGCCGGCCCCGTGTACTTCGCCGTCGCGGTCGGCGTGATCTTCATGATCTTCCTCCACGAACTCGGTCATTTCATGACCGCGAAGTGGACCGGCATGAAGCCGACTGACTTCTTCATCGGTTTTGGTCCCACGATCGTGTCCTGGAAGCGGGGCGAGGTGACCTACGGCATCAAGGCGATCCCGGCCGGAGCGTTCGTCAGGATCATCGGCATGAACAACCTCGACCCGGTGGCGCCCGAGGATGCGGATCGGGCGTACATGAACAAGAGCTATCCGAGGCGCATGCTGGTGATCACCGCCGGTTCGATGATGCACTTCGCCCAGGCCCTGATCATCTTCGTCCTCCTGAGCAGTGTCATCGGTATCGGGTTCCTGCACCCCGACTACGACAGCAGCGGTTGGGTGGTCGAAGATGTCGCCGCCGCGGACGACGGGTCGCCGTCGACCGGTCAGCAACTCGGACTCGTCCCCGGTGATCGGATCCTGTCGGTCGACGGTGACGAGACCGGCCAATGGCTCGAACTTCTGGGTGCGGTGCGTTCACGGCCGGGTGAGAACGTTGAGTTCGTCATCGAGCGCGACGGCCAGACGATCACCCAGACCGGGACGATCGGTAGCGTCGGCGAAGGAACGTCGACGATCGGTCGAATCGGCGTGGCGGCGGACTTCTCCGCTGTGCCGGAACTCCAACGACCCGGTGTCGCGGCCGGCGTCGAGGAGTTCGGCCAGTCGATGTGGACCGCGATCACCGCCATCCCCAGGTTCTTGTCACCCAGCACCTTTGCCGGGTTGGCCGAGAGTGTGATCAGCGGCGACAGCGCGACCGAACAGAACACTGATCGCCCCGTATCGGTCGTCGGCGCCGTCGGTGTGGCCGGTCGGACCGCAGGGACGGACTGGACATTCCCGGTCTATCTCCTCGGGATCATCAACTGCTTCGTCGGCGTGCTGAACCTTCTGCCGCTTCTACCCCTCGATGGCGGTCACGCAGCCATCGCGACCTACGAGCGCATCCGATCGACCGGCGGTCGTCGTTATCACGTGGACGTCGCCAAGTTGTTGCCGATCACCTACGCCGTGGTCGGTGTGCTCGCATTCATCGGCATCACCACGATCTGGCTCGACGTCGTCCTTCTCGCCTCCTGACCGGCGTCGCCCGGGATAACCAGAACGTGCGAGGGTTTGGCGGACGTCGTCGTTGTCGTACCAACCCGGTACGGCGCAGACACCGACCCACGGGGCACACTGGAGACATGGACGCAGGTGCGGTTGTCTTTCCCCGCAAGCGGACCCGCCAGATCATGGTGGGACACGTGCCGGTGGGAGGCGACTCGCCGATCACGGTGCAGTCGATGACCATCACGAAAACCGCCGACCACGAGGCGACGCTCCAACAGATCTACGCCCTCGCCGGAGCGGGCGCTGACATCGTTCGTTGCACCTGCAACGAACCTGCTGCCGCCGAAGGGCTGGCTCGGATCGTGCCCCGCAGTCCTGTGCCGATCGTCGCCGACATCCACCACCAGTACCGGCGCGCGCTCGAAGCTCTCGAAGCCGGGGTCCACTGCTTGCGCTTGAACCCGGGCAACATACGAAAACCCGAGCACATCAAGGCCGTTGCCCGGGAAGCCAAGGACCGTGGTGTTCCGATCCGGATCGGTGTCAACGGCGGCAGTCTGCACCCGGACCTCTACAGGAAATACGGGGACCGGGTCACACCCGAAGCGATGGTCGAGTCCGCCCTCCAGGAGATCGCCTACTTCGAAGAGGTCGACTTCGATTTGATCAAGATCAGCGTCAAGGCGTCGAACGTCCCGCTCATGATCGAGGCGTACCGCCAGCTGTCCGAAATCACCGACTATCCACTCCATCTCGGAGTCACCGAGGCGGGTCCGCCGCCAGCGGGCATCGTCAAGGCCACCGCGGGTATCGCCACGCTGTTGGCCGAGGGGATCGGTGACACGATCCGCTATTCGCTCACGTCGGATCCGGTCGAGGAAGCACGGTACGGCCGCCAGCTGCTGGAGGCGTTCGGTCTCCGGCAACGCAAGAACGTCGACCTGATCGCCTGTCCGAGCTGTGGGCGGGCCGAAATCGACGTGTTCAAGGTGGCCCAGGAGGCCCAGGACGCCTTCGCCGACAAGAAGCTCCCGCTGCAGGTTGCCGTCATGGGCTGCGTGGTGAACGGACCCGGTGAGGCCCGGGACGCCGACATCGGCATCGCCGCCGGGAACAAGCGAGGCCATCTGTTCGTCAAGGGAACCAACGTGGCCGTCGTGCCCGAGGACGAAATGGTTTCGACGCTGGTCGAGTGGGCTGAATTCATCCATGAGTCCGGCATCGAGGAGGCCATGAAGCGGGCCGAGCAGAGCGCGCCGGCTGCCCGCCGGGCTGCCGAAGAGGATCGCGACCGGAATCTGGGTCAACTCGGCGAGGATGCCAACAACACCGAGCAGGTGGTCGAACTGATCCGCAAGGACCGCGCCGGCGCCGATCAGTAGTCGTCGTCTGCCTCGGGGGCCAGATCATCGACGGCGGCAGCATGAGCCTGCGCACCCTCGATTCGATCACGAATCGAGGCCATGGGGTCATCGCTGATCTCCTGCTGGATCTGTTCCATCCGTTCCAGAGGCGATGCGTTGAGTTCCCGCTCGCGGCGGTCCATATCGGTCTCCAATCGGGATCGAGCGTTCTCGACCGACTCCTTGGCCTCGGAGATCTCCGACGAGAACCACGACTTGACCGTGTCCAGGAACCGCACATCACGACCTTACCGAAGGTTCACGCCTCCGAGTCCGCAGTCGACGCACAACGGTGACGATCCGCCGGTGCGGTCGTCTGTCGAACGAACATCGCGGCTATGATGATGTCGACGTCAACAGGCGTGGGCTTCGGCCCACGCCTGTGTTGATTCTCTTGACGTTCTGCATTGCCAGAAGCCCAGCCCGAAGGAGGTCACATGTCCGGCACAACGCTCGAGGATCGGGTCACCGGCCTCCTGACGGTGCCCATCGAACGGCTCGGTGTCGAGCTCGTCGACGTCGAATTCACCGGGGCGACTCTCCGGATCCTCGTCGACACCCAGCACGAACCGCTCACCGGAGGTGTGGATACAGCGACGTTGGCGTCGGTCAACCGCACCATCGGTCCGATTCTGGAGGAGGCCGACCCGATCCCAGGCCGGTACACCCTCGAGGTGTCCAGCCCGGGCGTTGAACGGCGGCTGAGCCGCCCTGACCATTACCGACGGGCGGTCGGCGAAGAGGTCGTGGTGAAACTCCACCCCGATGTCGCTGCGTGGCGCCGGCTGCGGGGCCGGCTTGTTGATGCGGATCAAGAACGATTCACTCTCGTTGTGTTCGAGCGGGACGGGTCACCCACCGCCGCGTCGGAGACCGAGACGATCGCCTATGGCGATGTGAACCGGACCAAAACCGTGTTCGTGTGGGGTCCAGCCCCGAAACCGCGATCGAACTCCAAGAAGAAGCGAGGAAAACGCTGATGGCCAACGAAATGACAGAGGCTCTGGCAGCCCTGGCCGAAGACCGCGGGATTTCGGTGAGCAAGCTGTTCGGCATTCTTGCCAACGCTCTCGAGTCCGCCTACAAAAAGGATCCAGATCACTGGGAGTACTCCTGGGTGACGATCGATCCGGAGGCCTTCGACATCAGGGTCTTCGCCCAGGAACTCGACGAAGAAGGTGAACCCTTCGGTCAAGAGTTCGACGTGACCCCCGACAACTTCGGTCGGATCGCCGCCCAGACGACCAAGCAGATCCTCCTCCAGGGAATTCGGGAGGAAGAGCGCGAGATGAAGTACGAGGAGTACGCCGGGCGCGAAGGCGACATCGTCACCGGCATCGTTCAGCAGACCGATGCCCGATACACCTTGCTCGACCTGGGTCGTGTCGATGCTCTGCTGCCCCAGTCCGAACAGGTGTCCAGCGGGCCGCGCCCCAAGGCCGGCGACCGCCACAAGGCGTACATCGTCGAGGTTCGCAAGACCGATCGAGGCCCCCAGATCGTGGTGTCGCGCACCCACCCGGGCCTGGTCAAACGTCTCTTCGAACTCGAAGTTCCCGAGATCGCCGACGGCATCGTGGAGCTGAAGGGCTGCGCCCGGGAACCGGGCCACCGCACCAAGATCGCGGTCGCCTCCAACGATCAGAACGTCGATCCGGTCGGCGCCTGTGTCGGAGCCCGAGGTTCGCGGGTGCGTATGGTCGTCAACGAACTGAACGGTGAGAAGGTCGACATCATTCCGTTCTCCGATGATCAGTTCGAGTACGTGGCCCGCGCCCTGTCGCCGGCTCGTGTCAAGGAGGTCCGGCTCGACGAATCGACCGGGACCGCTGAGGTGATCGTGCCCGACTTCCAACTGTCGTTGGCGATCGGCAAGGAGGGGCAGAACGCCCGCCTCGCCCACCGGTTGACCGGGTGGCGCATCGACATCAAGTCCGAGACACAGCTGGCCGAGGAGCTGAGCGCACCGGCCGAGGACTACGAATCGGATGACTGGGCCCAGGGTGCATGGATCGAGGACCCCGAGACCGGCGAGCAGAAGTGGCAGCCGGCCGATGGGAGCCCGGCGATGACCCTGCAGGAGTACAACGCACTGGCCGAAGGTACGACCGTGGACGCGCCGGCCGATTCCACCGAACCCGAGAGCCCGAGCGAGGTTCCGGAAACTCAGATCGAAGTGACCGGCGGGGAGGCTCGGGAGGTGCCCGCTCGTTCCGATGTCGCCGACAGCGAGGTTCGGGACGCTCAGACCGGGGCGACCGACGAGGAGACTCGGGAGGTGCCCCCTCCTTCCGATGTCGCCGACGAGGTCCCGGCCAACACGTCGGCACCCGACGGCGAGGCCACCTCGGAAGAACCCGACGCTGGGTGAGCGCTCCTGGTCGCCCGCAACGGACCTGCGTCGGATGTCGTGCCCGCATGCCGTCCAGCGCCATGCGGCGCGTGACCCTCGACCGCAACGGCATCTCGCTGACCGTCGGCGGACCCAGTGCCGGGAGAGGAGCATGGATCTGTAGTGACGAGTGTCTTCAGCGAGCCATCGACAGCGGAGGCCTCCATCGGGCCTTGCGCCGGTGACGGCGCGCCCACCGATTGCCGGCGACGATGCTTGAACCATCCCGCTGGCCGTTAGCATGAGAGGCCGATTCGCAGGTGCCCGCGCCCTGCCTAGCCTGAGGTTGTTAGAAGTCTGTGCCTTCCAAAGTCCGTGTTTATGAACTCGCTCGTGAGCTGGGGATGTCGAACAAGGAGATCCTGGATCTCTGCGCCAGTCTTGGGATCGGCGCCAAGAGCCACTCCTCCAGCATTGTCGACGCGCAAGGCGACCGCCTCCGGCGAAAAGCGATACGCGAAGGTCTGGTAAGGGAAGCCGCACCCGAGCCCGAGGAGAAGCCGGCTCCCAAGAAGAAGGCAGTCTCCACCAAGAAGAGGCCGCCCAAGCGAGCGGCGAAGAAGGCGCCGTCCGAGGCAGGGGCCGAGACCCGGGCGCCCGAGCATGGTGCCGGATCGCCGGCCCGGGTCGCAACCGCGGCGGCGGCAAAAGCGGCGCCGACGCCCGAGCGAGTCGTGACCTCGAGCGGCAGCGCGGCGCCGATCCCTCCGCCGCCGGCAACACTGCGCACCCCCGAACCGGTCGAGCAGCCCGCCGAGGTACCGCCTCGAGAGGCGGCCGCCCACACCACACCGCCCGTCACGGCCGAAAGGACCGAAGAACCCGCGGCGGCGCCCGTCGAGCCGGTCGCGGAGGCTCCGGTGTCGACACCGGCCGCCGAGGCTGAACCGTCGGTGACCAAGCCGCCACGCGTCACCGGGGCCAAACCGATCCCACCGCCGCCGGGTCCACCGCGAGGCCACGCCGGCAAACCGATCCCACCACCGCCCGGGGGTGGCAAACCAGCCCCGCCGCGGCCCGGCGGTGGCAGCCGACCACCGGGCGGCCCATCGCCGTACCGTACCGCTCCCGGCGCCGGTGCGCCGGCCCGTACCCCTGGAGGGGGTCCAGGTGGACCGGGCGGGTTTCCCCCTCGCGGCGGTGCTCCCGGCCGTGGGGGGCCGCCCGGACGTGGTCCCGGTAACCGTCAACAGCGGCGCCCGAAGCGTCGACGTCGCCGCAACGCCGAAGACCTCGCGCCGATGGATCTGCCCACCTACACCGCCGAGGACACGCCGGTGCCCGAAGGTGTTGTCGTCGTCGAACGCGCCTCCACCGCTCAGGATCTCGGTCCGAAGCTGAACCGCACAGCGGCCGACGTCGTTCGGTTCATGATGACCAACGGTGAGATGGTGACCGTTACCCAGTCCCTCACCGACGACATGATCGAGCTCTTCGCAGCTGAGGTCGGCGCCGAGATCCGCCTGGTCGATCCGGGAGAAGAACAAGAGGTCGAACTCCGCAAAGTCCTCGAATTCGACGACGAGGAAGATGAGGAGATCGTGAGCGGGTGGCCGAACCGGCCGCCGGTCATCACGGTGATGGGACACGTCGATCACGGAAAGACTCTTCTCCTCGATCGTATTCGATCGGCCAACGTGGTCGAGGGCGAAGCCGGTGGCATCACCCAGCACATCGGGGCGTACCAGGCGTCAACAGCTGCCGGAGCACGATTGACGTTCGTCGATACTCCCGGTCACGAGGCCTTCACCGCCATGCGGGCGCGGGGCGCAGATGCAACCGACATCGTCGTGCTCGTCGTCGCCGCCGACGACGGGGTCATGCCTCAAACCGCCGAGGCACTCGATCACGCTCGCGCCGCAGAGGTGCCGATCGTCGTGGCGATCAACAAGATGGACCGCGAAGGGGCGGATCCGGATCGGGTCATGACCCAGCTGGCGGAACGCCAACTCGTCCCCGAGCAATGGGGCGGTGACACGATCATGGTGCCGCTGTCGGCGATGACCGGCGACGGTGTCGTCGAACTACTGGACAACCTTCTGATCGTCGCCGAATTCGAGGACCTGCGGGCAACCGCCAGTGGCCGAGCCGCTGGGATCGTCCTGGAATCGTTCCTGGACACTGGTCGCGGGCCGGTGTCGACCGTGCTCGTCGAACGGGGAACGCTGCGCGTCGGTGACCCGCTCGTGACCGGGGCTGCGTGGGGCCGCGTGCGGGCGTTGATCGACGACCACGGAAACACCGTGACCGAGGCCGGGCCGTCCGTGCCGGTGCAGGTGCTGGGACTCTCCGACGTGGCCGAAGCCGGCGACGCCTTCGTCGTGGCGCCCAACGAGAAGATCGCAACCAAAGTGGCGGCCACCCGCGAGCACTGGCATCGCCTGGCCAGTCTGGGACGGGATGCATCGGCAACGAGCGGCGGGGCCAAGCTCGAAGACGTC
This sequence comes from Acidimicrobiales bacterium, assembly GCA_024638805.1. Classification (GTDB taxonomy): domain Bacteria; phylum Actinomycetota; class Acidimicrobiia; order Acidimicrobiales; family SZUA-35; genus JABDIY01. The sequence goes on along the minus strand of JAHEJO010000013.1, from coordinate 22,137 downwards.
TTCGAACAGATTCAGCGGGGTGAGACCGCCACCCTCAACCTGATCGTCAAAGCCGATGTGAACGGCTCGCTCGAGGCGGTCACCGACTCCCTTCGCAAGTTGGAACGGGACGACGTGAAGCTCGCCTTCGTGTCCCGGGGTGTCGGCGGTATCACCGAAAACGATGTGATGCTGGCGGCCACATCGAACGCCACGATTCTCGGTTTCAACGTCCGACCGGATCGAAAGGCCCGCGAGGTGGCAGAAGCCGAACAGGTCGAGATCCGGAGCTACGAGATCATCTACAAACTGCTCGAGGACATCGAGAACGCGATGCTCGGCATGCTCGAACCCGAGTTCGAAGAGGTGGTGACCGGCGACGCCGAGGTGCGTGAGATCTTCCGGGTACCTCGCGTCGGCGCCATCGCCGGTTGCATGGTCCTCAACGGCACGATCACGCGCAACTCCAAGGTTCGGTTCCTCCGCGAAGGCACGGTCATCTGGAAGGGCACCGTGCAGTCCCTGCGACGTTTCAAAGACGATGTCCGCGAGGTCCAGGCCGGATTCGAGTGTGGGATCGGTCTGTCGGACTTCCAGGACCTCAAGCCAGGGGACATCATCGAGACCTTCGAAGAGCGGGAGATCCCCCGCGCCTAGCCGTTCTGCGAGCCCGCCTCGGGTTTCCGTTTCGTGAGACGGGCAAACATCATGCACGTATGCGTTCTCACAGCCGAGTTGCATCTACCCATGGCCCAATCCCTCAAGGCCAAACGATCGGTGGTTCAGAGCATCGTTCGCACGCTCGATGGGTGGACCTCGGTTGCGGCCGCCGAGGTCGGCCATCTCGAGATCTGGCAACGCTCGACGATCGGCTTGGCGGTCGTGGCCAATAGCGTCGATCGCGTCGGTGAGGTCTGTTCCGCGCTGGAACGGTACATCTGGAGGCAACCCGATGTGGTCGTGTTGTCGATCGATCGAGATTGGTGGGAGCAACCATGAGTCAACGTCACTCCAAGAAGAGGAAGCGGCCCGGGAGTACCCGCCACTATCCCCGCACCGCCCGGCTCAATACGCTGCTGCAGCAGATCGTCGCCGAGCATCTGGAACGGATCGATGACGAACGCCTGCCGTTCGTCACCGTGACCGGCACCGAGGTCGACAGCGATCTCAACCGCTGCGACGTCTTCATCAGCACGATCGAGGATCCCGACCCCGGGCGCGATGCGGAGATCCTCGAGATACTCGCCGAACAGCGGGTCCGGCTCCAGGCCGCCATCGCCCGGGAGGCCAAGCTTCGCAAGACACCCACCGTCGTGATCCAATTCGACCCGGCGGTCCGGACCGGAGTTCGAGTCGATTCCATCATCGCGTCCCTCGGTCTCGATCAGACCGGTTCGGTCGCCGATGTCGGCGAACCGGAGGACGACGTCGAGGACCCAATCGCGCATCACCACGATGGCACCCAGTAATCGAGACTCGGGTGTCAGCGGCATGCTGGTCGTCGACAAACCCGCCGGCTGCACCAGCCACGACGTCGTCGACCAGGTCCGCCGCAAACTCCGTACACGCAAAGTAGGGCACGCCGGCACACTCGATCCCGATGTCACCGGCGTCCTCGTTCTGGGTGTGGGTAGGGGTACGAAACTGCTGCAATTCGTCACCGGCAGAGACAAGCGGTACAACGGCATCGTGGTCTTCGGTTCCACGACGGACACGTTGGACTCCTCCGGCAACATCACCGGCACCTTCGACATGACCATGAGCCCCGACGATGTTCGCTCTGCGGCCGGCCGTTTCGTCGGCGACATCGAACAGATTCCTCCGATGGTGTCGGCGGTGAAGATCGGCGGAAAGCGCCTCCACGAACTCGCTCGCCAGGGAACCGAGATCGAACGTCCCGCCCGAGCCGTCACCGTGCATTCACTCGAGGTCGAGCCGACCGCCGACCCGCTGGTCTACAAGATGGCGGTGCACTGTTCGGCCGGGACCTACATCCGATCGCTGGCGGCCGACCTGGGCACGGTTCTCGGCGGGGGAGCGCACCTCGGTCATCTGCGAAGAACCGCGGTCGGGCGTTTCACCGACGACATGGCCTCGCCCGTCGACACCGCTGAATTGATGCCCCTGGTCGAGATGTTGTCGCACATGCCGACGCTGTCGGTTGGTGACGAAGTGGCCGATCGCGTCAGGCATGGACGGTCGCTCGGCCCGAGCACCGGGAGCGGGGAGCTGGCGATCATCGATACCGATGGTGAACTCCTGGCGGTCTATGAGTCGCGCGACGGCGAGTTCCGGGCGGTCAAAGTGTTGGTAGGTTGACGCCGCCATGAAGGTGATTTGGAACCCAGCTCCGGGCGAATGTCTCGCCGAGCGTCACGCCGTCACGATCGGTGTGTTCGACGGCGTGCATCTCGGTCATCGGTTCGTGATCGAGCAGACGCGCCGGTTGGCCGACTCCCTCGACGCTCGGCTGGCGGTGGTGACCTTCGATCCACACCCCGCTCAGGTGGTCCGCCCGCAGAGCGCGCCGCGTATTCTCACCGGCATCGAGCATCGACTCGAGCTGCTCGATCTTCTGGGTGTGGACACGACCGTGGTCATCGGCTTCGACGTTGCACAGGCCCGCGAACGGGCCTCGGACTTCGTCGAACGGGTGATGGTGAAGTGCTTGGAGGCGTCGGCGGTCTCGGTTGGAGCGGATTTTCACTTCGGCTACCGGCGCGAGGGCAATATCGAGTTGCTCGCCGCCCTCGGGAGCCGTTTCGATTTCGAGGTTCGGGCGCTGCCCGCGGTCGCCCGCGTCGATGACTCGACCGAAGCGATCTCTTCGACTGCGATCCGGCGGGCGTTGGCCGTCGGTGACGTCGTCAAGGCCGCCGAGATGCTGGGCCGACATCACCAGGTGAGGGGCCCGGTGGCCAAAGGTGATCAGCGAGGTCGATCGATCGGATTCCCCACCGCCAACGTCGATGTGCGGGTCGACCGAGCGCTGCCCGCTGACGGTGTCTATGCGGCGTGGTATTCGACCCCTGACGGTGGTCGCCACGAGGCGGCGGCGAACGTCGGGAAGCGTCCAACGTTCTACGACGACGCCGATCGTTCGCTGGTCGAAGCGCACCTGATCGGCTTCTCCGGGGATCTGTACGGCCAGGAGGGCCGGGTCGAGTTCGTCGATCTGCTTCGACCGGAACGACGCTTCGACGGGATCGACGCTCTCAAGGCGCAGCTGGAGGCCGACGTCGACGCCGCCCGTGGCATTCTGCGTTCGACCTGACCAGGACTCACCGTCGTCGATCAGGGTGATGCGACCGAGCGCCTCGTCGCAACCGGCGAACCGTGATGGTGGACCACCTTCCATCGACCGTCGATCTTCGCAAAGACGTTGGTCGCGGCGATCGTGCCGGTGCCGCCGGCGCTCATCAGGTTCTCGTCGAGGGTGATCCAGGCGATCCCATCGGCAATGTTCAGCTGATCATTGGTGACGATGAACTGGTTGTCCGAGGGGCCGGCGAAGATGCGTCGCCACGATTCGCCGACCGCCGCCCAGCCCCGGAGGATCGGCCAGCCCGGATGAATACACACGACGTCCGGTCCGTGGCTCCACAGTTCGGACATGGCGGCGATGTCCTTGGACTCATGGGCAGCGTAGAAACGCCGGTTCAGTTCACCGACGATGCGCTGATCCACCTCGTGCGACACGTCGACAACCCTAGCCGTCGAGTCAGAATCGCCGGCCGAGCAGGGTCTGGGAGCCCGCTGCGACGACGCCTGCCTCGTCCGACATCAGATTTGTGCACACACCCGTGCCATCGTCGCCGACCCGGGTCACCGCCTCGGAGCGGACCCACTCGCCATTGGGCTCTCGTACGAAGACGACGTCGAGGTCGGCGTTGATCATCCCGTACCGGCTCGCGTCGCAGTAGACCGCGCTCACGCCGCTGGCGAGGTCTGCGATCGCCATGATTCGCTGGTGTCCCGTGATCGGTTCCCCCTCGATCACCGGGCATTCGAGTGCGTGCCAGCATTTCGCCGGCCCTGGTTGGGCGAATCCGCCGGCCTCCCAGCGATGCCGTAGCGCGTCGCGGTGAAAGGTCAGCTCGTTGGCGCCGACGATCCAGGCCGGGGCCCGCGCCTCGGTCTCCGGACCCGGCAGCTGACGGGTCCGGTCGGAGGTGACGTCCGGGTCCGGTCCATCGGATGTGGTGAGGAGTCGGGCGGAGGCCCGGGCCACGACCCGATCCTCGTCGATGAGACGCGCGACGGCGATGGCGACGCGCCGACTCACGCGTTCGGTGGCGGTTTCGCAGCGGAGCGGGCGGAGGGGCACCGGGCTCAGGAGTTCGACCGACATGCGGGCGATCCACTGCTCGGGTTCGGTCACGCTCTCGACCAGCCGCGTCAACAACGCCGAGGGCGGCCCACCGTGCTGGGCGTCGGCCCGCCACGGGCCCCTGGTGTACTCGCTCGGGTGCGCCGTCTGACCCTCGAGCCGGAAAAGGGCCGTCATAGCTCGTCCGTGCCCGCACCCATCCCCGGACGCTCGGCCCACGGCATCTCCAGATGGAGGAGGTTCTCGTGGTACGGATGGGCCAGGGCGACGTCCTCATCCAGTTCGACGCCGAGGCCCGGTCCCGACGGAATGGTGACGTGTCCCTCGGACCACTGCAATGGGGTTCGGAGCAGCTCGGCGTGGAACCCGTCGAAAGTCCTGATCGCCTCGAGGATCAGGAAGTTCGGCGCTGTGGCGGCGACCGCGATATTGGCGGCTGCACCGATCGGGCCGTTGTACAGGTGGGGAGCGATCTGAGCGTGGTGCGCCTCGGCGATCGCGGTGATCTTCCTCGACTCGAGGATGCCGCCGACGCGAGCGCAGTTCATCTGAGCGATGTGGAGTGCGCCGCTGGCAAGAAGGGGGGCGAACTCGTACCGGGTGACGAGGCGTTCGCCGGCCGCAATGGGGATGCTCGTCCCGGCCGCCACGAACTGCATCGATGCCACGTGGTCCGGGGGCACGGGTTCTTCGAACCACAGCGGCTCGTAGGGGGCGATCCGATCTGCGAGGCGGAGCGCACCGGCAGGGGTGAACTGGCCGTGGGTGCCGAAGAGGATGTCGGCGTCGCGGCCGATGGCGTCCCTGATCGCTGCCATCATCGCTTCGGCCAGGTCGAGCCGGTCGAGGGAGGGCATCCGCGGGTCACCGGCGAAGTAGCCACCCATGGGGTCGAGCTTCACCGCGGTGTGGCCGTGGGCGACATACGTCGCTGCCACGGCTGCGGCAACGGCCGGCTCGGCATACACACCATCGTTGGCGTAGATGTCGTCGGCGGGATCGGTCGGGTACAGGTAGGTGTAGGTGCGGAGCCGGTCGGTCACCCGTCCACCGATCAGTTCGGTCACCGGAAGCCCCGATGCCTTTCCGGCGATATCCCAGCACGCCATCTCGACCCCGCTGAAGACGGCCATGAGGGACAGGTCGGGTCGCTGGGTGAAACCGGTGCTGTAGACCGAGCGGAACAGACGCTCGATCCGGCGAGGGTCCGTCCCGAGCACGTGCCGTTCGATGACATCGGTGGCCATCGATGCGATGGTGTGAGCCCCGAAGGTGGCCGCATACACCTCGCCATAGCCGACGATGCCGTCGGCGGTGACCAGCTTCACGAAGATGAAGTACCGGCCGCCTCGATGGGGGGGTGGAGTGCCGACGACAAACACTTCGTAGTCCGAGATCCGCACGCTGGCGACAGTAGTCGAACGCAACCGTACCCACGGCCAGTAGCCTCACGGGTTGACTGTTCGACGGTGCAACCGTCGCAACGGCTGGACACGAGGACCACCCTCCGCTCTTCACCACCACGGAGTTCGATCATGAGCAAGCCCGCTGCCAACCTGCCCCCCAAAGCCGACACGGTCGAAAAGTTCGCCCGTGGACAAGGTGACACCGGTTCACCCGAGGTCCAGATCGCGCTGCTCACCGATCGCATTCGCCACCTGACCGATCATCTGGCGATCCACAAGAAGGATCATCACGGCCGGCGTGGACTTCTGATGCTCGTCGGTCGCCGCCGCCGGATGCTCGACTATCTGGCCAGTATCGACATCGACCGTTACCGCACGCTTCTGGCCGAACTCGGTCTTCGACGCTGAGGTCGCACTCCTCGCCCCGCCGGAGCCCCCGGCCCGGCGTCGGAGCATCACCACCGGGCCGATCGCGCCCCAAATCGGACGAGAACGCCTAGACTGCGGCAGACGGGTCAACCGTCATGGCCTCGCCAGAGCCTGGTTTCTGGTTCCCGAGTCTCCCCGCTGGCTGGCAGACTCGGTAGCTGCAATCTGGGATCTGACGTTGCCGCAGCTCCGGCGAGGGTCGCTGGTGCGTCAATTCGAGACAAAGGAGCATCATGTCTGATGCTGTAGTAGTGAGCGGAACCGTCACGTCTGGTGACGGCCCCGATTTGTGCCTGGAATCGGGCAAGTTGGCGAGCCTCGCCAACGGCGCTGTGGTCGCCAGGATGGGAGATACCCAGGTTCTCGTGGCGGCGACAGCCGCTCATCGCGTGCGCGAAGGGATCGACTTCTTCCCGCTGACCGTGGACGTCGAGGAACGTTCCTATGCCGCGGGCAAGATCCCCGGCTCCTTCTTCCGGCGCGAGGGCCGGGCGTCGGACAACGCCACCTTGACGTGTCGCCTGATCGACCGGCCGCTGCGCCCGTCGTTCCCCGGCGGATTCCGCAACGAGGTGCACGTCGTCGTGACCGTCCACTCCAACGATCAGGCCAACCCGCACGATGTTCTCGCCATCAACGGCGCATCGGCGGCACTGATGGTGTCCGACATCCCCTTCGACGGCCCGATCGGCGCTGTTCGGCTGGCGTACACCAGCGACGGTGAATGGCTTCCCCACCCCACCTACGAAGAGGGGGAGCAGTCCTCGTTCGAGATCGTCGTGGCCGGGCGGGAACTCCCCAATGGCGACGTGGCGGTGATGATGGTCGAGGCCGGAGGTACCCAGTCGGCATGGACCAACTTCGAAAACGGAGCTCCGAAGATCGACGAAGCGGCACTCGCCAAAGCTCTCGAGGAGTCCGAGCAGTACATCAAGGAGGCGATCGAGCTCCAGAACCGTCTGGTCGAGGCCGTTGGTGGCCGTAAGGCCTCGATGAGCTTCGACCCACAGGTCGACTACACCGACGAACAGCTGGCCGCAGTCACCGAGTTTGCTCAGACGCGGCTGGTCGAGGTCATGACGATGGCCGACAAGACCGAACGCACCGCCGCCGAAGGCGACCTGCGGTCCGACATGATCGAGTCACTGCTCCCTCGTTTCGCCGAAGCGGCCCCGAGCACCGCCGAGAAACAACTCAAGGCTGCATTCCGGTCGTTGAGCAAGGAGACGGTCCGTCATCGGATCGTGGACGAAGGCGTCCGGATCGACGGACGAGGACCTGCCGAACTCCGTGCGTTGTCCGCCGAGGTCGCAGTCCTGCCCCGGGTGCACGGCTCCGGGCTGTTCCAACGCGGCGAGACCCAGGTGCTCAACGTCACCACGCTCGGGATGGGACGAATGGACCAGATGATCGACGGCATCGATCCGCTCGAACGCAAGAAGTACATGCACCACTACAACTTCCCTCCGTTCAGCACCGGCGAGACCGGCTTCATGCGAGGCCCGAAACGCCGGGAGATCGGACACGGGCTGCTCGCCGAGCGCGCTCTGGTTCCGGTGATACCCAAGCAGGAGGAGTGGCCCTACACGCTCCGTCTGGTCTCCGAGGTACTCAGCTCCAACGGTTCGACGTCGATGGCCTCGGTCTGTGGGTCCTCCTTGTCGCTCATGGACGCAGGTGTGCCGATCAAGGCCCCGGTCGCCGGGATCGCCATGGGGCTGGTGTACGCCGACGGCAAGTACATCACCCTCACCGACATCCTCGGCGCCGAGGATGCCTTCGGCGACATGGATTTCAAGGTGGCCGGCACCTCGGAATTCGTCACGGCCCTGCAACTCGACACCAAGATCGACGGCATTCCCTCCAAGGTGCTCGCCGACGCACTCGAGCAGGCGAAGGTGGCCCGTCTGGCCATCCTCGAGGTCATGAACGCTGCGATCGCCGCACCCCGCTCCGATGTGGGTGAGAACGCACCGAAGATCATCAGCTTCGAGATTCCGATCGACAAGATCGGCGAGGTCATCGGGCCGAAAGGCAAGGTGATCAACGCCATCCAGTCCGAGACCGGCGCCGACATCAGCGTCGACGACGACGGTCTCGTCGGGACGGTGTCGATCGCATCTTCGGATAGGGGAGTCGTGGCCGAGGCCGAACGTCAGATCAGGCTGATCCTCGACCCACCCACCGCTGACGTGGGCGCCACATATCCGGGCAAGGTCGTCAACATCACCAAGTTCGGTGCCTTCGTCAACATCCTGCCCGGCCGCGACGGATTGCTCCACATCTCCAAGATCGGTGGCGGCAAACGTATCGACAAGGTCGAAGACGTTCTCGAGCTCGGCCAGTCGATCGACGTCGTGGTAGAGGACATCGACCCCAACGGCAAGGTGTCGTTGCGGATGGCCGGTGACGCCGGCTCTGGAGAACGGGTTCCCCGCCGGAGCGAGCGGACGACGGCTCCGACCGACGAGAACGACGGTGACCGGGAGGATGCGGGCAGTTCGGTGTCGTTGTCGTTCGAAGACGATTTCGAGTCCTCCCTCGGCGGAGAGTTCGGGGACCTCGGACCCGAGGGTGCAGAGGTCGGCGATGGCGGCCGTGGCCGTGGTAGAGGTGGACGTGAACGGGGCAGCCGCGGTCGCGGAGGTCGCGGGCGTCGATGACCCCTGGATCCCCTGGCCGCTGGGCCGGGGGGTGAATCCTCACCGAGATCGGGCGTACCCGAACCCACACAGTTGGGTACGGGGACGCCCGTTTCTCATTCGCCTTCGGGACTGCTCGGCTAGGCTCGATCCATGACGATCCGGGTAGGGGTCTTCGGAGCCGGAGGGCGTATGGGGGTGACGGTCTGTCAGGCCGTGGCCGCCGATCCCGAACTCGAGCTCGTCGCCGCAGTCGATCCGAGCCACGACGGAATCGACGCTCGAACCGTCATCGGTGTCGAAACGGCCCGCTTCGACATCGCCGGCAGTCCGGCGGCGATGACCCTGGCCGACGTGGAGGTGGCGATCGATTTCACCTCGCTGGCGGCGGCCCAACGCAACATCGAATTCTGCGCTGACAACGGGATCCATGCGGTCGTTGGCACGTCGGGTTTCGCCGAAGCCGCCTTCGAGCGGATCAGAGCGATGTTCATTCGTTCGAACTGTCTGATCGCCCCCAATTTCGCCATCGGAGCGGTGCTCATGATGCGCTTCGCCGAGATTGCGGCGCCGTTCTTCGAAACGGCAGAGATCATCGAGTTCCACCACAACAAGAAGACCGACGCCCCGAGTGGCACGGCCGTCAACACCGCCGAACGGATGGCGGCTGCCAGCGCCGAGTGGGCGCCCGATCCGACCCAGACCGAAACGTTCGCCGGAGCCCGTGGTGCTCGAGGGCCGAGCAACATCGCCATCCATTCGGTGCGGATGGTGGGAATGGTCGCCCACCAAGAGGTCGTACTCGGCACGACCGGCCAGAGTCTGGTGATCCGACACGATACGACGAACCGGTCCAGCTTCATGCCCGGGGTGATTCTGGCCGCCAAGAGGATTGCGCAGACCCCCGGGCTGACGATCGGACTCGAACCGATCCTCGGGATACATCCGGATCTCGATGACGCGAACGGCGGTGCACCACCGTCGTAGGGACCCGTCGCGGGATTCGGCGTAGGCTCATCGAATGGTTGCACCGCGTCTGACATCGGTTCGGTCGACGTTGTCGGTTGGAGATCTGACTCCGTGGTACCGGACCGGGCGATGAGCGATGCGGAGAACCCAGCCGCCCAAGCGGAGGTCTCGACCTCGCCCGCCTGGCACCAGTCGGAGCGGATGGACCAGCTGCCCCGCTGGCTGGTTCGACTGGCGATCCTGATCGCTGCGGTCTCCCTGGTTGGCACATGGGCCGGGAGTCTCCTCGCCCCGCAATTCGTCGACAACAACCCTCGTCTGTTGATCGCTCTCAACCCCCGGAACAGCAATCTGGTGCTGGTCAGCAACCAGATCAGCGATCTCGCCTACTACTCGATCGGGTTCATGCGACTCGTCTTCTCGGACCCGTTCAACTATCTCCTCGGCCTCTACTTCGGTGAGCGGGCCTTTGCCTGGGTCGAACGTCGCAGTCGCAGCTACGGCCCTTTCGTTCGGGACGCGGAGCGCCTCTTCCGCCGGTTCTCCCACGCCGTGGTGTTCTTTGCCCCCAACAACATCATCTGCATCCTGGCCGGCGCCACCGGGATGCGGGCTCGATGGTTTTTCACCCTCAACTTCGCCGGGACCCTCGTCCGCCTGATCCTGATCAAGCGGTTCGGTGCGGTGTTCGAGGGCCCCATCGACCAGATCCTCGACCTGATCGCTCGATACCGCACGCCTCTCCTGATCGTGTCAGCATTGGCGGTCGCATGGACCATCTTCGGCGAGTTCAGGGGTGACAACTCCGAGCTCAAGGTCCTCCGAGAACTCGACCAATCGATCCGAGATGACGACGACGAACAGTAGGTCACGATCACCCGAACTGAACTGGTCTTTCGCGATTCGGCCCCGTTGGGTCCTGTCCCACCTGTTCGCCCTCGCGATGGTCGCCGTCTGCATCTCGGCCATGCTGTGGCAACTCGATCGCCGGGACCAGCGGATGGAACGCAACGAGCTCATCGGGGCTCGCATTCAGGGGCCGGCGCTGACGATCTCAGAGGCCCTGACGGGTGGAACGCCGGCGGAGATCAACTTCCAGCGGGTCGAGGATCGGGGCCGCTGGGTGAGTCCCGAGGTCGTTCGAGTCGCCAATCGCAGTCAGGCCGGACAAGCCGGCCAATGGACCGTCGGGCTTTTCGAAACACGATCGGGTGAGCGAATTCTGGTCAACCGGGGCTTCATCGCGCTGAACGCCGAGAGCGAACCCCCGGTGGACGCAGCGACGATCACAGGCTGGCTCCAACAGTCCCGCGTGCGTGAAGGCCTGGCCGTGGCCGACAGTGGTGAAGGGCCTCTCGTCCCCCGTCTCAACGTTGCCGACATCGCCAAGCGACTGACCGACCCCTCGGTAGTTCCGGTCTGGCTGCAACTGGATTCGCCGGCACCCCAGGGTTATCCGGTGCCGGTGCCGCTGCCTACGCTGGACGCCGGTCCTCACCTGTCATACGCAGTGCAATGGGCGATCTTTGCCGTGCTGGGCATGATCGTGTACACGCTCGTGCTCCGGCGGGTTGCGGGGGGCCAGAGCCATGCACAGCCCTCGAGATAGCAGCCTTCTCCTCCGGGTCGGCGAACCTCGTTCACCGCGGTTCGTGTCGCCGTTCAGCGGCACCCGGCGATCGTCCAGGCCCTACACTCGATTCCATGTTCGGATCCACTCTGACCGCCATGGTGACGCCGTTTGCCGATGATCTCTCGCTCGATCTCGGTCGGGCCCAGGAACTGGCAAAGTTCCTCGTCGAGCACGGCAACGACGGTGTGGTCGTCGCCGGCACCACGGGCGAGTCGGCGACCCTCACCCACGATGAGCAAGTCGATCTGATCGCCGCGGTCCGCGAAGCCATTCCGAATCATGCGGTCGTCGCCGGAGCGGGCAGCAACAGCACCGCGTCGGCGATCGAGCTCACCGAGCGCGCCACCGAGTTGGGCGTGGACGGCCTCCTCCACGTGACCCCGTATTACAACCGCCCTTCTCAGGAGGGCCTCCGCCGACACTTCAGCACGGTCGCCGAAGCGACCGACCTTCCGATCATCCTGTACGACATCCCGATCAGGACAGGACGAAAGATCAGCACCGATCTCCTGGTCGACCTGCTCGCAATCCCGAACATCTCCGGCCTCAAGGATGCGGCCGGCAATCCTGCAGAAACTGCCGACGTCATCAGAAGGACGAGACTCGACGGCCACGACGTCAGCGTCTATTCGGGCGACGACGGCATGACCCTGCCGTTGCTGGCGGTCGGTGCGGTCGGTGTGATCGGCGTCGCAACGCACTGGTGTGGTGCGGAGATGGCCGAGATGATCGCAGCGTTCACAAAGGGCGACGTCGAACTGGCCCGCCACCTCAACGCCCGTCTGATTCCCTCATTCCACTACGAAACAGGCGACGTCGCCCCCAACCCGATCCCCTCCAAAGTCATGCTCAACCTGCTCGGTGTCCCCGTCGGCGAATGCCGGAGCCCCATGGGTCCGATTCCGGATGGTCTCGAATCGCTCGCCCGTGGCGTACTCTCTGGTCTGGACCGGTAGACCGCCGGTCATCGATAGGACGTTGAAGTATGCCCCAACCCGTACGTGTCGTGTTCCTCGGTGGGCTCGGCGAGATTGGCCGAAACTGCGCTGCGATCGAGGTGGACGGTCGGATCATGCTGATCGACTGCGGCCTCATGTTCCCCGACAACGACATGGCGGGCATCGATCTCGTCCTGCCCGATTTCACCTGGCTGCGGGAGAACTCCCACCGGGTCGAAGGTGTTGTGGCGACCCACGGCCACGAAGACCACATCGGCGCCATCGGCTGGTTGCTCGACGAGATGCCGCTGAAGGTGATCGGATCGCCTCTCACGGTCGGCCTGGCGAAGAATCGTATCGAAGAACGTGGACACCTCAAGAAGGCGGAGTTCGTCGAAGTCCGTGACGGCGAGCGGATCACCGTCGGTCCGTTCGACATGGAGTTCTTCCCGGTGACGCACTCGGTGCCCCACGGGTACGCGACGGCGTTCCACACCCCCCAGGGGGTGATACTCCACTCGGGCGATTTCAAGCTGGACATGACGCCGGTCGACGGTCGCCTGACCGATCTTGCCGGGATCGGCCACCTCGCCACCGATGACGGCATCCGGCTGTTCCTGTGTGACTCGACCAACGCCCAGGAAGCGGGCTTCAGCGCATCCGAGACCAGCATCGGGCAGAACCTCCAGGACATTCTGCGGGCTCGCCCCGGTCGTCGGATCGTCGTCGCCTGCTTCGCCAGTCACATCCACCGCGTGCAGCAGATCGCAAATGCTGCGATCGAGTGCGACCGGACCGTGGTCACGATGGGCCGGAGCATGAACAAGAACGTGGCTCTGGCGCGTCAGATGGGCCTGCTGGACATCCCCGACGATCGCATCGCCAAGATCGAGGACGTGGACCGCTACGACGACGGGCAGGTGTGCGTGATCTCAACCGGTTCTCAGGGCGAGCCGATGTCGGCATTGGCCCGTATGTCGAGTGGGGACAACAAGTTCCTTCAGATCAAGCAGCATGACTGCGTCATCCTGTCGAGTCATCCGATTCCGGGCAACGAGACCAGCGTGGCCACGGTCATCGAGGGTCTGATCAGGCGCGGCGCCGAAGTCATCGACAGCCACACCCATCGGGTCCACGCCACCGGCCACGCCCAGAGTGAAGAACTCAAGGTCCTCCATTCGATCGTCAGACCGGAGTGGTTCATCCCGGTGCACGGTGAGTACCGCCACATGGTCGAGCACGCCCGACTGGCGACCCGGGTCGGCATCTCAGCCGAACGGGTGTTGGTATGCTCCGACGGCGACTCGGTGATACTGAGCGACAAGGGCGTCACGCGGGGCGAGGGCGTACCGGCAGAGTACGTCTACGTACACGGCACACTGGGCGACCTGGGTGAGGGTGTGCTCGACGAACGGCGCACCCTCGGCACCGGTGGTTTCGTCTCGGCCGTCGTGTCATTGCGGATCGAGGGCGCCAACGCAGCCCTTGTCGGATCGCCTCAGATCGTGAGTCGGGGATGGATCTCGGGTCCCGAAGGCGACCAGATACACAAAGAGGCGCTGCGGTTGGTCAGCGACACCGTCGAGGATGCCCTCGCCAACGGGACGCGCAAACGGGCTGACCTCGAGCGGCTGGTCCGCAAGACCCTGGGTCGTTTCGTGTCCAACCGGACCCGGCTGCGGCCCGCCATCGTGCCCGTCGTTCTCGGCGCTCACGAGTAGCCGACCCGAATGGCCGCCGGTGCCACAGTTGGCCCGGCGTGACGAACTACTCTCAATCGCACTGTGGCAACCACGAACAACAAACGGCGCTCTTCGCGTTCGTCGACCACCCGAAGTGGCAGCGGCGCCCGGCGGCCTCCGGCTCGCAAAAAGCGATCGGCGGCGCAGGCGACCAGCGATCGCGAAGTACAGGGCCTTCTCCTCATCGCCGCGGGCGTGCTCCTGGCGCTCGCGCTGTACACCCGCACGACCGGCCTCGTCGGCCGACTCCTGGAGGACATCACCGGGTGGACGGTGGGCCTGGCCCGTTACCTGTCGCCGTTGGCCTTCCTGTGGCTCGGTTGGCATCGCCTGCGGACCGCGCCGATGCCCCGCACCCGTTCACGAAAGAAGCGGGCGCGGCGTCTGGAACCGGCTCAGGTCGCCGCTTGGGCACTGCTGATCGTCTCGGCCTTCTCGATCCTGGATCTGTTCGGAGGCCGTCCATGGAACGGTTCGACGGTTTCGGAGCTGTCGCGGGCCGGAGGTCACGTCGGGGTCCGCATCGGTGGAACCCTCGAGTCGCTGCTCGGGCACTGGGGCCACATCCTGATCACGGTGACGATGGTGTTGGTGGCGGTGACGATCCTCACGAGCATCAGCGCCGGCTGGATCCTCGATGCGATCGTCGCCTGGTTTCGCACGGCTGCGTCGTACGTCAGCGATGCCATTTCGAACATGGACATCGACCTGTCCCGCATCGGATGGAGCCGTGGCCGAGCAGGGCCGGCCACACCGGTCCAGAACCCTGACGATCCGCTGTTCGACATCGAGATCACCGGACCCGAGGGGGTGGACGACTCGGGGGGCGTGCCGGCCGAGCGTTACATCGATCTGCGTCAGCAAGCAGGCGAATTCGATGACCTTCCGCCGGGCCCACCGGACCCGCTCGCCGATCTCCCCGACGAGCGAGATACGCCGGAGGAGTCCGTCGACGATGAGCGATCTGAGCCCTTGGTGCGCGTCAGCCGCTTCGATCCGGTCCCGGTCGTCCCCGAACCGGTCGACATCGTCACGCCCCAACCCGAGGGAGGGGAGTGGCGCCTGCCCTCGCTCGCCCTACTACTGAGATCCGAGAGTCAGGATGTCGACGAAATCGAGGTCCGCGAACGCGGCAAGCGCCTCGAACGAGCGCTTCGCGAGCACAACGTCGAGACCCGCCTCATCGGTGTCAGGGTCGGCCCGACGATCTCGATGTTCGAGTACGAGCTCGCTCCCCGCGTGAAGGTCTCCCGCGTCACCAGTCTCAAGCAGGACATAGCGTATGCGATGGCCACACCCGATGTGCGAATCCTCGCCCCGATCCCGGGCAAGCAGGCGATCGGCGTCGAGGTTCCGAACGTCAACCGCTCCCTGGTCACGGTCGGCGATCTGCTCGTCTCCAAGGAGGCGGCCGCCTCCGTTCACCCGCTCGAAGTGGGTCTCGGTCGTGACATCACTGGCCGGACGATCATGATCAACCTGGCCAACATGCCCCACCTTCTGGTGGCCGGCCAGACCGGATCGGGCAAGTCGAGCTGCATCAACACGATGTTGACCAGCATTCTCATGCGCTCGACCCCCGAACAGGTCCGCATGATCCTGGTCGACCCCAAGCGGGTCGAGCTCACCCAGTACGACGGGCTGCCCCACCTCCTGAGCGAGGTCGTGACCGACCCCAGGAAGGCTGCCAACGCCCTCAACTGGGGCGTGCGCGAGATGGAGCGCCGCTACGACCTGTTGCAGGAGGTCGGGGTTCGCGACATAACCGGTTACAACCAGGCCGTCGACGACGAGCGGCTGGCGCCTCGCGTGATGCAGGACGGTTCCCTCGGCGATTACGAGAGGCTGTCGTTCATCCTGATCGTTCTCGATGAGCTGTCCGATCTGATGATGGTCGCCGGCAAGGATGTCGAGGAGTCGATCGTCCGGATCGCCCAGAAGGCGCGGGCGGTCGGAATCCACCTGGTGATCGCCACCCAGCGTCCATCTACCAACGTGATCACCGGGCTGATCAAAGCCAACGTCCCCGCCCGACTCGCCTTCTCGGTGAGCAGCCTCACCGACAGCAGGGTGATCCTGGACGCCGGAGGGGCAGAGAATCTGGTCGGCCGGGGCGACGGTCTGATCAACGACGGCACCACCAGCGAGCCGACTCGGTTCCAGGGCGCCTGGGTCACCGAGCACGAGGTGGCAGAGGTCGTCGACTTCTGGCGGCAGCAAGCCCCCGATGTCGAGTTCGACCCGCGAGTGCAGGGCGAAGAAACCGGATCTGCCGCCTCCGGTCTTCCCGGCGGCTCCACCGGCGATGTCGACGACGACGAACTCCTCTTGGCGGCGATGGAGATCGTCGTGTCGAGCCAGCGAGCGAGCGTGTCGGACTTCCAGCGCAAGTTGCGGGTGGGATTCGCCCGGGCCGGACGGCTCATGGATGAACTCGAGGAACGGGGGATCGTCGGTCCCAACGTCGGCTCCAAGGTGCGCGACGTACTGGTGACCCCCAGCGACCTCGATCAGCTCAGGGCCGCACAGATCGCACCGAGTCCGTCTCCCCAACAGCAACGGCTGCTACAGCCTCCGGTGGTGCCCCCTTCGGTACGACAGGAGCGGGGGCACACGCTGTCGAATGTGCCCGATCCCTCACCCGGCCCGTCAGGAGATGCAACCGATGCAGATGGTCGGTCCAAGGCGCTGCCTCGACCTCTCACCGACGCCGAACGTGCCCAGAAGGACCCGTCCTCAGCGCCGGTGCCCGCCCGGGATCGACCTGGACCGACAGGTGAGGAGTCCGCAGTCGATCAGGAGGATCGCGACATCGTCGATCACGCGGCCGATCTGATCATCAACAGCCAACTCGGTTCGGTCCCGATGTTGCAGCGCAAGCTGAGGGTGGACCTGGCCGAAGCTGACCGGGTGATGAACCTACTCGAGGATCGCGGTATCGTCGGCCCCGCCCAGGGGGTGCGGGCCCGCGAGGTGTTGGTCAAGCCTGAAACAGAGCCCGTGGCCGGCGGCGCCGAGGATACGCCGTCCGCGCAGCCCACGCCTGCCGCGCCCGGTGAGGTCGATCTGACCGATCAGCCCGACGATGAGACGGTCGACGCCGAGCTCTCCGATGGTCTCGACGACGACACCGAGGAGTTCGACATCGACGACGACCCGGACCTCGACGGCGACTTCGATCCGGCGCTGGCCCCACCCCCCGGATACCCGAACGCCCAGCGGTGATCACGGGCCTGGCGTTGGCCGTCGCCGGCATCGTCATCCTGTCGTACGCGGCTGACGCTTTTGTCGAAGGAGCGGCGCGACTGGCCGTCGTTCTCAAGGTCACGCCGATCGTGATCGGCGCGGTCATCATCGGATTCGGCACGAGTGCTCCCGAGATGCTGGTGTCTGCCGTCGCTGCCCGCAATGGCGATGTGGATCTCGGGATCGGCAACATCATCGGGTCCAACACCGCCAATCTCAGTCTCATCTTGGGTTCGGCCGCGCTCATGGTTCCCATCGTCGTCACCCAGGATGTGCTGAAACGCGAAGCGATCATGGCGACGGGTGCCGCCGTGGTCTTTGCTCTGGCCGTGCAGGGCGGCATCCAGCGGTGGGAAGGTGTGGCCCTCTTCGTCCTCCTCGTCATGGCCCTGACTTGGGTCATCAGGTCGGGCGATGCGCCACCACTCGAGGATCTCATCGAACACGCCGAGGTACACCCCCGCAACGAAGTGTTCCGGACGGCGGTCGGACTGGTCGGGACGGTGGCCGGTGCAGCAATCCTGGTCGAAGGGGCCACAACACTCGCCGACGAACTGGGACTCAACGACGGTTTCATCGGCGTGACCCTCGTTGCGATCGGAACATCGCTGCCGGAGTTGGTGACCTCGGTTGCGGCCGCCCGCCAGGGCTCGACCGACCTGATCATCGGCAACCTCCTCGGTTCCAATCTGTTCAACTCCCTGGCGGTCGGTGCCGTCGTGGGGGTGTTGGGTACCGGGAGGATCATGGACCCGTCACTCGCATCGCTGGACACCGGATTCATGCTCGTCGTGTGCATCGGTGCGTTTGCCGCGATGTGGACCAGATCGCGGTTCACGCGACTCGAGGGTGGTGTCCTCGTGGGCGTGTTCGTCCTCTTTGTCCTCGTCGCCTACATCAGCGAGACGACCGAACCGGTCGAGGTTGGGCCGCCAAGTCCCACCACGGTGATCGCCACTTCCTAGCCCCGCGCCGAAGCTGGGTGAAATCGCCTCTGATCTGGACGACCGATTCTGCCGATAGCCGTGTCATGGCGCTCTCTTGCCGGACCAAAGCCTCGCTGCGGGCAGACGAATCGGGCTACATCATCGCCACTACGGCGCTGCTGTTGATCCCGTTGATGATCTTCGCTGCGTTCGCCGTCGATGTCGGCGCCTGGTACGCAGAAGCCGACGAGGCCCAACGGGCCGCCGATGCGGCGGCGCTCGCCGGTGTCGTCATGATGCCGGACTTCGGGCAAGCCACCGCAGCGGCGGAGAATGCGGCGCGAATCAACGGTTTCGACTCAGCAGACCCCGACGTGACGATCGTCACCGAACGACGCGGCTCCCAGGGCTTCTTCGTTCGTATCGAAAGCAAGGGCGAGACCTACTTCGGCAAAGTTGTGCTGGATGAGATCGACATCGCCCGTTACGCAGCAGCCGAATACATCACGCCGGTGCCCCTCGGGAACCCCGGGAGTTCGTTGGGCGCCGGCCTCGACACCCCGCCGATCGCCGGAGACCCCGCTGAACGCATGGTGCTGGCGCTGAACTCCTACTGCCAGGGTTACAACAACGGTGACCCCTTCGGCGCAGGCTTCCTCGGAACCAACACCTGCAGCGGGACGGTCAACAACCGCTATCCGACCAACCCGGACGATCGCGGCTACTACTTCGTGCTCGACTTCTCCGGCCCCGACGATCAGAACAACCCGGTCACCGGCGACTGGGATCTGCAGATATGGGAACCGGGCCTGTGTGGCCAGCTGTCCGAAGGAAACACCACCACCGGTGCCGCTCTCGAGACGACGCTGTGGGCTGGTGACAACACACTGCTCACCGACGACGACAACCTCGTCGACTCCAATCGGTGGCCCAACGCGGTCAACGGCAGCACCGGGCCCTACGAATGGCCGCGGGACACCTGCGGCGGGACACCGCCTCGCAGTCCCTGGATCACCGCCTACGAGATCGACGCCGACCTGCACCAGGGGCGTTGGCTCCTACGAACCCGCACGCTGCAGCGGAGCACCGAGAACTCGCTGAATTCCTTCGGGCTGCGTCTCGTCCCCCACGGCGGGGGTGCGGTGTGCGGATCGATCGCACCGTCGTCGACCTGCCCGCAGGTCTACGCCGACACTTGGCTGCCAATCTTCATCCCCCGCTGGATCAACGACGCCAACAACAACCGGGTCACCACTTTCGCAACGGCGCAAACGGCAACCTTCTACCTGGCTGATATCCCGGAGGTTCACCAGAACAAGGTGTTGGAGGTCAAGCTCTTCGACCCGGGGGAAGGCATGGACAACATGCAGATCCTCGCGCCCGACGGGACACGTTATCCCTTCGAGCGGGCCACGCTGAATCCGAACGCGGTCGCCCCGAGCGGCTTCGTCGACAACAACAACAGGTGTACACCACCGTCGGCAGCCTTCGCCGACCCCGACACCATGCTCGGGAGTTTCTACGAGTGCCTCGATGTCACGGGTTCGGTCTACAACGGCGTCGAGGTGATCATCCGGGTCCCGATACCGATCGACTACGCGTGCCCCGAGTCCGGCGGGGTGAAGAACTGCTGGTGGCGGGTCCGCTACGAACGTGATCCGAGCTCGCCCCTCCCACTCCAGGATCGGACGACCTGGAACGTCCGGGTGATCGGTGATCCGGTTCGTTTGACCGAATAGGTGGCTCATCCGAACCGGTGCCGTCGCAGTCGCAGAACCACTGAAGCCGCCGCCCCGATCTGCCGATGGGAGGACATGAAGTTGTTCGGCCGGGTTCGCCATCAACCGCGCTCGGAAGAGTCCGGTTACATCATCGCCACGACCGCTCTCCTGCTGATCCCGTTGATGATCTTCGCTGCATTCGCCGTGGACGTCGGCGCATGGTACGCCGAGGCCGACCAGAGCCAGAGGGCCGCCGATGCGGCCGCCCTGGCGGCCGTCGTGCATCTGCCGGTCCAAGTCGATGCGGAGAATGCCGCGCTCGAAATCGTGCGTGAGAACGGGTACCCCAACGCCGTCCTGGTCGCCACCGGCGCTCCGTTCAGCACCACCGAGACACGACCCCAGGTACGTGTCGACCAGTTGTCCGGCGAGCAGGTGCGGGTCAACATACAGACACGGGGGGAAACGTACTTCGGCAAGGTCGTTCTCTCCAACGTGGACATCGAGCGATACGCCTCCGCCGATTACAACCTGCCGGTTCCAATGGGATCGCCGTACAACATCCTGGGGTACGGCGTCTCCTTCGGAGGCGAGCCGGCGTCGAACGTTCTCCTCGTGTTGGAGGGCTACTGCAACAACCCCAAGAACGGCGATCGCCGCGGGAACGTGTACCTCAACAACTCCTCCTGCACGGGCAACGACGCGGACACGACCTTTGCCGCCGGCCTGACCCGAACGTCCACGGGCTCGAGCGTGCGTCATCCGCTCTACGTCGATCCCTCCGGTGGCGGCCTCTCCGAAGGACGAAAGGGTTATCGCTTCGTGGTCGACGTTCCTCCCTCGACCGGGCCGACCTCGGTGTGGATCTTCGACGCCCCCGCCTGCAACCGGGGCGGTGTACGCAACGTCAACGACGGTGCCAGCAACGGTGACAGGACCGTTCGACTCGAGTTTTCCATGTACAACGCCACCGTCACCCCGCTCGACGACTCCGACATCATACCTCTGCCGATGTTGGGCAGCCCCCCCAACGGAACCGTCACCACGACCGCCGGGCGGGTCTCCTGGGTGCCCGGCCAGCCGGCTGACAACACCGCCCAGGGGAACGGCTGCGACAGCTGGCTCCAGGTGCCGCTCACATCGACGTTGTCGCCGGGCCGGTACTACCTCGACGTCCGCAACGACGAGACCTATCGAGGCGGCTTCGTTTCGGGGACGAATTTCTTCGCAATCCAGGCCCGTGAGAACGGTGCGACGACCGTCTACGACTCTCGGACCGACAGTTCGAGCCCCCAGGTCTACGCTCAGAAGTGGCTCCCGGTCAGGGCCGCTCTGCCGTCCGGTGCCGGTCTCAGCTCGATCTTCCAGCTCGCCGAGATCGATGATGCGGTGCACGGCGGCAAGACCCTCGAAATCGCCATGTACGATCCGGGCGAAGGTATGCGGCTCATTGAAATCCTCGATCCGGGCGGCAATCCGCTCTGGTTCGAATGGGACACCGACGACAGTGCGTCGCGCAACTTCAACGGTCAACGCCATGTTGCGAACGTCACCGGAGACCCGTTCACGCCGACCGGCTACCAACCGGCTACCGAGTGCGGAGGGCGCTGCCTCGACGTGACGGCCAACGTGAATGTCCTGTGGCAGCTGTGGGACAACCCGTCCTCCTCCGGCTGGAGTACCAGCACCCGGTTCCAGGGTCGCGAGCTCTACATCAGAGTGCCGCTGGGAGTCGGCAACAACGCCGGTTTGGATTGGAACGATCACTGGTTCGAGGTTCGGTACACCTGCGTCGATGGGAACGGCAACAACGTGTGTGACTCGGTGTCCGACGTGACCACCTGGCGCGTCCGGGTCATCGGCGATCCCGTTCGTTTGACCGAATAGGGCGCCACGCCGAGCACAATGGGCGGGTGTTTCGCCGGTCGGCCGTCGCCCTCGTGCTGCTCGGCTGCACCGTCGGCCTGACCGGTACCGCGATCGCCGACGCCGTCTTCATCACCGGCTCCCCGGGACCCAACTCGACGGTCGGATCGGTCGTCGCTCGCGTGGAGATCGTCTTCGACGAGACCGTAACCGAGGCGTCGGTAGCACTGGATGGGCCCGAAGGCCGGATCGACACCGACGTTGTTCAGCCGGTCGGCCGGGTGATCGTCGCCCGGTTTGCCCCGTTGAG
>JAHEJO010000213.1 GCA_024638805.1 Acidimicrobiales bacterium | reverse complement strand
ATCGCTTATCACGACCCGGTGACGTTGGAACGGGTCAATCTGGCTCTGGTCGAACCCACCCACCAGGTAGTGGACGTGGCGTCCGACGACACGCTGAACGTGCGGCGTGCTCCCGGCGCCAGTGAACAGGTCTATGCCCGACTGGCGCCCACCTACAGCGGAATCCGGGCCAACGGCAACGTATCCGTGGTCGAAGACGGTGGCGAGTGGTGGGAGGTCGAGCTACTCGACCCGGTCCGTCTGTTTGACCTCCAGGAACCACTGCATGGCGGCCCGATCGTCGGGTGGGTGAACTCGGCGTTCCTCGAGCCGTACGATCCGGCCTTCTCCATGGTCCCGGCCTGCGCCGGCGAGGGATCGGTTCAGGCTCTCACGCCAAACGTCAACCAGGACGACGCCGATCACATCTTCCAGATCCGCGAGTACGAGCTGGGCGACGGTTGCCTGCGTGTCGTGATCACCTTCGGCACCGACTTCGACGACTCCGGAATCGCCCCCCGCTACGACATGATCGGTACAAACATGCGACCGGTGGGCAACGTCCCGGCGTTCGAGATCCAACGGGTTCAGAACACCACCGTGATCCGATTGGAAGGCATCGACCACGCCTGGACCACTCAATCCAGCAACGTGATCAGCGAGGTCCTCAACGACGAAGCGGTGGACGCCTTCGCGGTGCGGCGATCCGACGGTGCGATCGACGTCTACATCCCGGTGATCGGCTGGCCGCAGGGAACGATCATCAACCGCGCCACCGGGCAGCTCATCGTCGACATCACCAAGACAGGCCCCGACATGCGGCTCCGCACCGGCAGTGGCATCCACCTCATCGGCGATCCTGCGTTCTCGGCTGGGGGAATCCTCGAGTTCATGGGGCTCGCCCGCCCGTTCGAAGCCACGGTGGGGATCGAAATCCGCCAGGATGGCGAACTTGTGGTCGACGACTTCGCCATGACCACCGACTGGATGGAGGCATGGGGGCTGTTCCGCTACCGGGCGGTCGGCCTCAACCCAGAGCAACACGTCACGGTGACCATCACCCAGGAAACCGGACCGGACCCGGGCAAACTCACCTTCGAGTACCAGTCCGAACTCGACACCGCCCAAGCCACCGACCAACAGCTGGTAAAACAGTCTGACCTGGACGTGACCGACGCCCTGATCGGCTTCGCCCAAGGCAACGTGCCATTTGATCAACTGTCCTTCGCGGACGAGGTGATGTTGGGTCTCGGTAACACCGAGCTGCTCACGGTGGATAGACCGGACCTCGCCTCCGCTTCCGCTTGGATCATCCAGCAAGAGGAGTTCGCCGAGAGCACAGGCCCCTTCGACATCCTCGGGCCACTCCGCATCGAGGCCGGCATAACACAAGTCAACACCGGTCCACGCCCGCACTGCGCCGGGCCGCCGCTCGATTTCCGCCCTGAATGGGATCAAGGACGCCACCTGGTGATAGAGCCAACCGGGATCGACACCTGCCTTATGTGGTACGCCATCCACCTCCTCGTGAACGACAGCGGCCAGATCCAAGCCGTCACCCTCGACCTATTCGGCCCGTGACGCTGGGCCAACGATCGAGCGCATTCGTGCCGATCCAGGACAGGTGGCGGACGTGCTTGCTGCTGCTCGGATATTGGTGATCGGCGCTCGAAACCCTTGCCAAGCAGCGAATCCGAGTGATACGTACCGGGTGCGGGATCAGAGGATACCTACCAGTCGAAGAAGACCAATGACTATGAGCAGTACACCCGTGATCAGCGCTGCCCACGACTGGATATGGGTGAGCGAGAGCTTATGGTGTCGGCCCCGCGAGCCGTAAAAGCCCGCCGCCGCAAAGATCAAACCGACCACAATCTCCGTCATTCGAGCGAGAACCTACCACCCGCAGTCACCTCGTTGAGATTCCACCACAGTGAGTGTCCGTTGGCGGGCTGAGACGAGAGCGCACGACGTGCCGGTATGCGCTATTCGAAAGAATGGGCGATATGGCGCGAGAACAGGGCGATCGGGGGCGGTTCGGCGAGTTAGATTGCGGTGTGGCCATCTGACCGTCATGCTGGCGGTATGGAGATCGATCGACCCGACGAAGACGCCTACGGGCGTGTCACCAATCCGGAGCGCTTTCAGGTTGTCGCGGACGCGGCTATCGCACTCATCAGCAAACTGGTCGAGGCTTTCGACGTCACGGAAACGACCGGTGATACCGCTGTCGACTTCCCGAGCTGGCGGGACGCACCCGCGGAGACGACTCGTCTCGTACCAAGGGAGGGAGCCCCGCTTACATTCTTGATCACGGATTTCCCTTCGGTAGCCGTCCGATTTGGCGCATGGGGAAGAGAGGCCTTCCCCTCGTGCGGCTGCGATGCGTGCGACGAGCAACCAGCAGACGTGATCGAGAAGATGAATCATCTAGTTGAGGCTGCGGTCGAAGGTAGATACGAGGAGGAGTTGACCAAGCGGAAACTCTTCAATTCCTTCACTGGCAGTTGGGGTGGGGAATCCAGCGAAGGTCGGCTCGAG
>JAHEJO010000115.1 GCA_024638805.1 Acidimicrobiales bacterium | reverse complement strand
GTACGGGAAGGTCTATGACGCCGTCCTGTCCACGCCGATGAAGCCGGTCGACATCGCGGTCGGAGAGATCACGTGGTCGCTGATGCGAGGCGGCCTGTATGCGATCGGATTCATGATCGTCATGACGGCCTTCGGGCTGGTCGAGTCCTGGTGGGCGATCATGGCGGTACCGGCCGCGCTGCTGATCGGATTCGCCTTCGCAGCGGTGGGGATGGCCGCGACGTCGTTCATGCGGAGCTGGCAAGACTTCGACATGATCACGCTGATCACGCTTCCGTTGTTCCTCTTCTCGGCAACGTTCTATCCGCTGGATGTCTACCCGCCGCTCTTGCAGAACCTGACGCGCTTGTCACCGCTCTATCACGGTGTGGAGATCATTCGGGCCGTCACCCTGGGGCGCTTCGACTGGTCGATCGTCGGCCATGTCTCGTTCCTCGTCGTGATGGGCGCCATCGGGGTGACCGTCGCTGCCAGGCGGATCGAGAAGCTGCTGTTGAACTAGCTGCCAGAACGGTCAGCTGCCACCCGCAGATCTCTCGGATCTGCAAGCCCCAGTCGGACAGCGCGGACCAGCGCCGCCAGGTTCCCACCGCTCACCACCAGCGCATCCTCGATGACCGATTCGGGAGGGGTGATCTCGCCATACAGATCGTGCCAGGCGATCTCCATGGTCTCGAAGAGATCGAGGACCGCCTCGACCGTACCCGGATCGAACACCGCTGAGACACGTGCGGTGCGTGCCGCCCGACGCTCCGCCCGGGAGATCACGATGCTCTACCGCTCGTCCACATGGCACCCATGTGGCCACGCTACCCAGAAGTCGGTGTTTGTGTCCGTACCTCGACCCGAGATCCACACTGGATGCCGCCGGCAACCCTGGGTTCGGGGAACCTGCGGAGACGAGGTTCTCTACCCTCCGGTCCATGGTCGACCCGCGCACCCAGATCGAGATGTATTCGTGGATGAAGCTGGCCAGGACCTTCGACGAGCAGATGGTCGCCATGTGGAAACAGGGGCGCGGGCTGGGCGGCACCTTCAGTGGTCGCGGCCACGAGGCGATCTCGGTCGGTGCGGGTCTCGCGCTGGGCCGCAAGGACGTGGTCGCACCGATGCACCGGGATCTCGGAACCTATCTGGTTCGGGGAATGACACCGGAACGCATCTTCGGGAACATGCTCGGCAGAGCGACCGGCGCCAGCCGGGGACGCGACGCCAACCTCCACGGCGTCGGAGACCTCGACCTCGGCATCATCGGGTTCGTCAGCCACCTCCCCCAATCGCTCCCCACCACGCTCGGGATCGCCATGTCGTTCAAGTACCGCAGCGAGCCGCGGGTCGCGATGACCTTCGTCGGGGACGGCGGCACCACCGCCGGGGCCTACCACGAGACACTCAACATGGCAGGGCTCTGGCAGGCGCCGTTCGTGCTGATCATCGAGAACAACCAGTACGCCTACTCCACCCCGCTCACCCAACAGATGCACGCGCCGAATTTCGCCGAACGGGCAGCGGTGTACGGCGTGGCCACGTCGAGCGTCGACGGCAACTCGGTCAACGACGTGTATCAGACCTGCGTCGAGGCGATCGAGCGGGCCCGGACCGGCGGCGGCCCGACCGTGATCGAGGCAACGACGATGCGCATGCTGGGCCATGCCATCCACGACGGCGCCGAGTACGTGCCGGCTGATCTGCTCGATCAATGGGAGCGACGCGATCCGGTGGCGAACCATCGCCAACACCTCCTCGACACCGACATCGCGTCGGAGGCGATGCTCGAACAGGTGGACACCACTTCGCGCGAGCGGATCGCTGCCGCCGTCGCCGAAGCCGAGGCCGCCGCGATGCCGGACCCCGACACGCTCGAGGACGGCGTCTACGCATGAGTGACAACTTCGGATTCACCGACACGCCGAAGAGCGGCAGCCGCGAGCTGACCTACCTCGAGGCCATCGCCGAGGCGATCCAGCTGGAGATGGAACGTGATGACGACGTCCTCGTCCTGGGCGAAGACGTGGGTGGCGATTTCGGTGGCGCATTCAAGGTGACGCACGGGCTGGCGGCCCGTTTCGGCGATCGCCGGGTGCTGAACACCCCGATCGCCGAGCTCGGATTCACGGGGATGGCCAACGGTATGGCCCTCATGGGGCTCAGGCCGATCGTCGAGATGCAGTTCGCCGACTTCATATCGACCGCATTCGACTCGATCGTCCAGTTCGCCTCCACGGCGCACTACCGGATGGGAGCGGCCGTCCCGTGGGTGATCCGGGCACCGTCGGACGGAGGGATCAGGTCCGGCCCCTTCCACTCACAGAACCCCGAAGCGTGGTTCGTCCACACCCCGGGCCTCAAGGTGGTGGCACCGTCGACCCCGGCCGACGCCAAGGGGCTGCTGGCAGCGGCGGTCAGAGACGACAACCCGGTGATCTTCTTCGAATCGAAGCCGTTGTACCGATCACTCAGAGGGCACGTCCCCGAAGGGGAGCACGTCTCGCCACTCGGCTCCGCCGTCGAGCGGCGCCAGGGGTCGGATGTGACCGTGTTCTCCTACGGCGCCATGACCCACCAGGCGCTGGCGGCCGCAGAACAGGCCGCCGGAGACGGCATCGAGACACAGGTGGTGGATCTGGTGTCACTCAAGCCGCTCGACACCGACGCGATCCTCGAGCACGCCACATCCACCGGCAAAGTCGTCATCGCCCACGCCGCCAACCGGATGGCAGGGGTCGGCGCCGAGATCGCTGCGCTGATCGCCGAGGAGGCGTTCGATTCGTTGGACGGGCCGATCGTCCGTCTCGGCGGAGCCGACACCCCGGTCCCGTTCAGCCCGCCGCTCGAAGACGCCTACCGACCGAACGCAGACACGATCGCATCCGCGATCCGCAGGCTCTCCGCCTACTGACCTCCCTGTTCCGAGGGCTACGCTCGCCGTCATGAGCGTCACCATCCACGGAGCCTCGGTCAAACGCATCGAAGACCCCCGCCTCATCCGCGGCGAAGGCACGTACCTGGCCAATCGGAGCGTCGAGGGACAGCTGTGGATGCTGCCCGTCCGATCGGATGTCCCGCATGCGCTGGTGACGTCCGTCGACACCGAGGCGGCGTCGACCATGCCGGGTGTCGTGGCGGTCTTCACCCACGTCGACTTCGCCGATCATCTGATGCCGATCGACGCACCGAAGCAACCCGAGAGCACGCGGCGCCCACTGATCACCGACCGGGCCCGCTTTGTCGGAGACATCGTCGCCGTCGTCGTCGCCGAGTCCCCACAACAGGCCAGAGATGCCGCTGACGCTGTCTGGCCCGAGTACGAGATGCTGAATGCCGTTGTCGACATCGACACGGCCTTCGAGGACGCGGCGCCCGTCCTCTTCCCAGAGCTGGGCACAAACGCCATCTATCAGGACCGGGGCACCGACGAGGTCCCTGACCTGCACTCGGATGCCGAGGTCGTCGTCAGCGCCAGGATCGTCCACCAGCGCTTGGCGGCCATGCCGCTCGAACCGAACAACGCGCTGTCGATCCCCCGGCCGGACGGCGGCGTCGACATCTGGGCAGGCACCCAGCAGGTGTCGGGTCATCGCAACACCATCTCGACTGCACTCGGGATCGACCGAGACCTCGTCCACGTGAAGGTGCCAGACATGGGTGGCGGCTTCGGAGCCAAGATCTACTGCTATCCCGAACAGGTGCTGACGGCGGCGATCGCCCTCAGACTGCAGCGCCCGGTCCGCTGGCACGAAAGCCGGTCTGAGAACCTCAAGGCGATGACCCACGGCCGCGCCCAGATGCATGACGTCGAAGTCGGCGCCACCCGCGACGGGCGGATCACCAGCCTGCGTGTGATGGCGACCCAGGACGCCGGCGCGTATCCCCTCTACGGGGCCTATATGCCGAACTTCACCCAGCGCATGGCCTCCGGCCCCTACGACATCCCGCGCATCGAGTTCCGCTGGAGGTCGGCCGTCACGAACACGACACCTGTGCACGCCTACCGGGGTGCCGGTCGGCCCGAGGCAACCGTCGATCTGGAGCGGACCATCGACATGCTTGCGGTAGAGCTCGGGCTGGATCCGGCCGACGTGCGCAGGCGCAACTTCATCAAGCCCGAACAGTTCCCCTACACCACTGCGACCGGCGAGTTGTACGACTCCGGCGACTACGCGGCGGCCCTCGATCGGGCACTCGAGCTGGTCGACTATCCGGCGGTGCGCACCGAACAGCAACGACGCCGCAACGCAGGTGAGCGCCATCAACTCGGGATCGGGATCGGGTCCTACGTCGAAGTCACCGCTCCGACCGGACGCAAGGACTGGGGTCGGGTCGAAGTGGCAGAGACCGGGAAGGTCACGATCTATTCGGGTGCGTCGTCGCACGGTCACAGCCACGAGACGACCTTCTCCCAGATCGTGGCGAGCGTCC
This sequence comes from Acidimicrobiales bacterium, assembly GCA_024638805.1. Taxonomy (GTDB): domain Bacteria; phylum Actinomycetota; class Acidimicrobiia; order Acidimicrobiales; family SZUA-35; genus JABDIY01. The sequence continues at coordinate 5,017 of JAHEJO010000115.1, read as the reverse complement.
TCAAGGTGGGTCTCGAAGACATTTCGTTCGTGCAGGGCGATACCGACGCCATCGTGCGCGGTGGAGGAACCATGGGTTCGCGGTCGATGCAGATGGCCGGGACTGCGCTCGTTCGGGCCGGGCAGTCCGTGCTGGAAAAGGCAAGAGCGATCGTGGCGCACGAGGCAGAGGCGTCGATCGACGACGTCGTCCAGTTCGATGACGGTCGCATCGGGGTCACCGGTGTGCCCGACACCGGACGGACCCTCGCCGAGGTGGCCGTGCTGGCCAACGACCCTGCGTTGTTGCCGGCGGACACCGAGCCCGGGCTCGACGCCGAGGACATCTGGATCCAGCAGGAGGCGAGCTTCGCCTTCGGCACGCACATCTCCGTGACCGACGTCGACACCGAGACCGGAGACGTGCGGCTGGTGTCACATGTCGCCGTCGACGATTGCGGAACCATCTTCAACCGGATGGTGGTCGACGGACAGGTGCACGGCGGCATCGCCCAGGGTGTCGGGCAGGCGCTGTTCGAGGAGTTCCGATACGACGAGGCGGCCAACCCGACCAGTGGGAATCTCACCAGCTACCTGATGCCCACGGCGGTCAATCTCCCCTCGATCACGATCGACCACACCGAGACGCCGACGCCTCAGAATTCACTGGGAGCGAAGGGGATCGGCGAGGCAGGCACCATCGGCGCGACGCCTGCGGTCATGAATGCAGTTCTCGATGCCATCACACACCTCGGTGTGACTCATCTCGACATGCCGCTCACTCCATCTCGGGTGTGGCACGCATTGCACCGGTCTGAATAGACGCCCTCTGGAATAGTCCCGATCAGAGCATCGTTGACGGCAACGTCGAGTTCGCGAGAGGACCAATGACCGAGAACATCGTGATGTATGGCGCCGACTGGTGCGGTGACTGTCGACGCTCGAGGGCCTTCCTCGAACGGCGCAGGATTCCGTTCACCTATGTCGATCTCGAAGAGCGCCCAGATCAGATGGCAGAGGTGGTCAGGCGGAACGACGGCATGCGTTCGATCCCCGTGATCGTGTTCGACGACGGTAGCCACCTCACCGAGCCCAGCAACGACGCTCTCGCCGCGAAGCTCGGGCTCTAGATCTCCAAGGCGGCCGCTGACTCGACTGAAAGCGCCGCGGGCACGATCGGCAGCGCAATCAGCGTCAACACAGCCGCCACGACATACGGCACGCCCAGTCCGACGGCGAAGAGCGCTCCCCCGAGCGCAGGCCCGACGACTCTCGCCAGCCCGCCTGCTGATTGCTGGACTCCGAGCGCAGCACCGCTCGTCCCCGGCTTCGCCGAACCGGCGATCGCCGACGCAAGGGTTGGTGTGATGAACCCCTGCCCAAGGGCCAGCACGGCGAGCCCGGGCACCAGCAGCGCCCAGCTATCGGCAACGGACAGCATCAGGAACCCGACGACGTTCAACACCAACCCGATCCGGATGAGGGCGAGTTCTCCAACCAGCCGGGTGGCCGGACCGATCAGACTCCCCTGGGTTCCGACCAACAGGACTCCGATCCCCGCGAACACGAACCCGATCTCGGCCTCACCCAACCCGAACCGCTCGGCAGCCAGCAGCGAGAACGTCGCCTCGAACGCCGCAAAGGCCGTAACCCCGACGAAGGTCAGGATCACGAACCGCGCCACCGTTGGCGACAGGTCTCGGATCGAGCCGGTGGCCACCCCTGCCTCGGCAACGACCCTGGTCTCGGGCACCCGGATCCAGGTCGCGACCGCGTTGACTGCCGAGATTGCCGCAGCGAGAAAGAAGGGAACGGCCGGTCCGCCGAGCGCAGCCAGGGATCCGACCACCGGTCCGATCACAAACCCGAATCCGAAGGCCGCGCCCAACAGACCCATCAGACGTGGGCGCTGTTCGGGCGTTGCCACGTCCGCGACGGTGGCACGAGCAACGGCGACACTCGCACCCGAGGCACCGTCGATGATCCGGCCGATGAACAGCACCGTCAACGAGCCCGCCAATCCCAGGACGAGGCTGCCGATCGCCGAGCCGACGATCGTCACCACGAGCACCGGCTTGCGCCCGACCCGATCCGAGACCCGACCCCACACCGGCGAGAGCACGAACTGGGCCAGCGAGTAGGAGGCGAACAGGACGCCGATCACTGTCGGTGAGGCGCCGAACGAGTCTGCATACAGCGGCAGGAGCGGGATGATGATTCCGAACCCGAGCAGATCCATCGCCACGGCGGTCCACACGGCCCAGAATCCCGCAGGGGTGCGTTCGGATGTGCTCATGTCGGCGTGACAGTATGACCCAACCGGGTCGGCGCGAAATCGGGGTCGACCGGCGGTTGTCTACGCTCGGCTGGATGAACACGAGATTCGATGTCGTCGTGGTCGGAGGGGGCATCGCAGGTGTGTCCGCTGCGGCCGAACTCTCCCGCAACAGAACGGTTGTCCTGCTCGAGCGCGAGCCGACGCTGGCCTACCACACGACGGGTCGATCGGCAGCGCTGTTCTTCGGATCGTACGGCCACCCCGACACGATCCCGCTCACGCGAGCGTCGCTCGAGTGGTTCAACGACCCACCCCACGTCGATCACCCGGTACTCACGCCCCGGGGCGCCATGACGGTCGTGTTCTCGGGTGCCTTGCCCGACCTGGCGGGCGGAATCCCGATCACGGCTGAGGAGGCCGCCGAGCGGGTGCCGGCGCTTCGCTCAGACCTCCTGGTCGGTGCAGTTTGGGAGCCCGACGCAACCGACATGGACGTCGCCGGCATTCATCAGGCATACGTTCGGCAGCTCAGATCGAACGGGGGGACGATCGTCACGTCGAGCGAGGTGACCGCCTTGAGAGCGGGCTCACCGTGGCGGGTCATCACGCCCGACGGTATCTGGGAGGCCGATCACGTCGTCAACGCTGCGGGCGCCTGGGGCGACGAGGTCGCGCGCCTCGCCGGACTCCGGCCGGTCGGGTTGACTCCGAAACGACGGACCGCCTTCATGGTGGCAGCGACACCCGACTCCGAGCGCTGGCCGCTGGTGACGGATGCCGGTCACAACTTCTATTTCAAACCCGACGGTACACAGCTGCTCTGCTCTCTGGCAGACGAAACGCCTTCGGAACCGGTCGATGCGCGACCCGAAGACATCGACATCGCGCTGGCGATCGAGCGGATCAACGATGCAACGACGCTCCAGATCAGGTCGATCAGGTCCAGTTGGGCGGGCTTGCGCACGTTTGCCCCCGATGGATCGATGGTGATCGGGCCCGACCCCGACGAACCGACGTTCCACTGGCTGGTTGGGCAGGGCGGGACCGGGATCCAGACGGCGCCGGCCGCAGCGTTGCTCCTGGACGAGTTGCTCATCGGAGGCCCGACCCCGGCCGGAGCACCGTTCGATCCGGCGCGCTTTCGGTGAGACCAGCCGACGTCTTCGTGATCGTGGCCACGCTGTTGGCCTGGACGACGCTGGTCCCCCAGGTTCGTTCGATCATCCGTACGGGGGACATCGAAGGCGTCTCGGTCACGTGGCCGTTCATCGGGCTCGTATCGAACACCGCCTGGACGCTGTATCTGATGAGTCAATCGTTGTGGGCCGCGACCCCGTCCACGGCGGGGATGGCCCTCTTCTACATCGTCGTCATCAAGGTCCTCGCCGACCGGCACGCTCCATTGCGACGGGCGTTCATCCGCGGCTCGCTGTGGGCATCGGCCCTCGCAACGGTTGGAGCGTTGTTCGGCTGGGATGCGTTCGGGCTCGTACTCGGATGGAGCTATGCCGTGCAGATGGCGCCTCCCCTGGTGGCGGCCTACCGGAGCGCGAGCCCCACGGGTGTGTCGATCGGGTCGTGGGCCCTGATCACGATCGAGTCACTGTTGTGGGGTGTCTACGGATGGCTGCTCAACGATCTGCCCATCCAGGTGTTCGCGTTGACCGGGATCGTGGCAGGCACCTCGATCCTCATTCGGGCATGGACGACCCGCCGGCGCACCGATCAGGCGGACGTGCGGCCGATCACCTCGTCGGAGACCAGGTTGTGAGTCTGGAGCTGGCCCCTGGCGACCAGCTTGCCGTCGACTGATCGGGTGATCTCGACGAGCCAGATCTGGCGGCTCTGCCCTTGGTGGATCGCGGTCGCCCTCGCTTCGAGCCTGCCATCCCGGTGGGGACGGATGAAATCGGTGGCGTTGGTCATGCCGACCGAGCCGGCCATGCCTTGCTCCATCGAGAAGAGCGCAGAGCCCAACGACCCGAGCGACTCGACGATCGAGCAGGCCACGCCACCGTGCACCAGCCCGTAGGGCTGACGGTGACGATCGTCGGGGTCGAGATGGCCAGTCACCTCCGTCGTGCTCACACTGTCGATGTGGAGTCCCAGCGTCTCGTCGAATCCCATCGAGGACAGAAGGTCGGTGTTCGGGTTGTCGTTCATACGCGCAAGGCTATTCGCTCGGTCGACGGAGTCCGATCCGGGTCAGTCGCGATCGATGTGGAGCGAATCAAGGCGCACCGAGGCGAGCGGCAGCGTGAGCTCGAAGCGGGACAGCCCGCCGGACCTGGAGTACTCGAGTGTGCCCTGCATGAGTTCGGCGAGCTGACGGGAGACCGCCAGACCGAGCCCGACCGACGAAGGGGTGGCGACACTGTTGGAGGCGCGACCGTACGCCTCGAAGATGGTGGCCTCCGAGCCCTCGGGCACACCAGGGCCGTCGTCGACGATGGTGGTCACGACGGTCGGACCGCGTACTTCGACCTCTGCCCAGATGTGATCGCCTCCGTATCGCAGTGCGTTGGTGACCAGGTTGCGGACGATCTGACGGAACCGCAGCGGATCGAGGATGGCCTCGGCCCGATCTCCTCGAACCGAGATGTTCAAGCGCCCCGACGACTTGGTTTGGTGGAGCGCGAGAATCGTTCGCAGCTCATCGGCGAGGTCGACGGTCACCGGCTTGACGCTCAGCGTCCCGATGTCGGCGCGGGCAGCCACCAGCAGGTCCTCGATGATGTTGCCGAGTTCGGCTCCCTGCTCG